>JAKFXD010000041.1 GCA_021731565.1 Methylocystis sp.
CCATTCGCGCTCCGCGCCGAATAGCCGAACGCAAAGCGACGATGATTGAAACGCCGCGACGCTGGCGTAAATTCCTTACATGCCGGATCGCCGCGCCGCCTGCAAGGGTTTCGCAGGCGGAGCCAGGTGGGCTTGTCCAGGCTGACGGCCGGCCGTCTCCCAGGACGCATTTGGTCCCGCGGCCTCGAATATGCCCGGCGGGAAGCCGTTATGACGGCGGGCGTCCGGCTGTTGACACCGTCAGCGGCGCTCTCTAAGTCACCAGCGGTTCGCGTAAGCGCTTTGCCGCGCCCTTGGGGGATAGTTCAACGGTAGAACAGCGGACTCTGACTCCGTTAATCTTGGTTCGAATCCAGGTCCCCCAGCCACGAATCCGTTCATTTTAGATACGCCTTGGTTCTGAAAGTCTGTACCTTCCGCCTTGTCGACCGGTAGACCTGCGTGATCACGCTGACGATGGCGCGCACGCCGCAGCAGGGGTAGTCGTGTATGTCATTGCTTCAATCGTTCGAACGGCATGTCCAGGATCGAGCGTTCAAGCCATTTCTTGCGCTGTATGAAGGAGACCGGTTCCAGCTTGTCAGCTATCGGGATCTCGACGTCGGCGCGCGCCGGTGGGCGCGCCTCTATCGGCAGCTCGGAACGCCGCCGGGCGAGGTCGCGGTGATCGTGCTGCGCCATTCCGGCGAACTCTATAGCTCTTTTCTGGGCGCGATGATGGCGGGAGTGATCCCCTCCTACCTGCCCTTTCCGACCGTCAAGCAGGATCCGCGTCTTTACTGGGAAGCGCATCGCTTGCTGTTCGAGCGAATCCAGCCGCGGGTCGCCGTGACTTATGCGGACAATGCCGATGCGCTGAACGCCATCGCCGCGCCGGTCGGCTGCCAGCTGATCGTCGCCGGCGTCGATCCGCTTCCGGAGGATGACGGCGCTCCGATCGTTCGGCGGGGCGGCGACGACCTCGCCCTGCTGCAGCACAGTTCCGGCACAACCGGTCTGAAGAAGGGCGTCATGCTCACCTACGGGCAGATCGAACGTCATGTGACCGCCTACGCCCGCTCGGTCGGCTTCGGCGCCGACGACATCGTGGCCAGCTGGCTGCCGCTCTATCACGACATGGGTCTCATCACCTCGTTTCTGATGCCTCTGAGCGTGGGGGCGAGCGTGGTCGCCCTCGACCCGTTCGAATGGGTCGCGAAACCGACGTCGATCCTGACCGCGATCGAACGCCATCGCGCCACTCACAGCTGGCAACCCAATTTCGCTCTTGCTCATATGACCCGCACGCGGCCGCCCGCCTTCAAGGCTGATCTCTCCAGCGTCAAGGCCATGGTCTCGACGTCGGAGCCGTGCAAGCAGTCGACCTTCGACGCCTTCAACGCCGCCTTTAGCGCCGACGGCCTTTTACCCGGCCGTCTGGTCACCAGCTACGGGATGGCCGAAAACGTCTTTGCGACGACCCAATCGTCGCTCAATCGCGCGCCGCGGTCGGTGCGCATTCGCATCGATGCCTTGCGCAGCGAGAGCCGCGCGGTGGCGTTGGATTCGGGAGATGCGCGCGGCGAAGTGTTCATGTCCTGCGGCCGCCCGATCGACGGCCTGGAAGTGCGTATCGACGCCGGCCCGGCGACCGAGGGCAGTCCGGTTGGCGAAATCTGCGTGCGCGGCGACTTCCTGTTCGACGGCTATTACAAGAATCACGAGGCGACAGCCGCCGCCTTTGACGCGGATGGCTGGTATCACAGCGGCGACATCGGATTTTTATTGGACGGAGAAATTTTTGTCTGCGGCCGTAAGAAGGAAATGCTGATCATCCACGGCCGCAATTTCTACGCCAACGACATCGAGCATGCGGTCAATGACGTCGCCGGGGTGAAACCCGGACGGACGGTCGCTTTCGCGATCTACGAGGACGAGACGGGCAGCGAAGAGGCGGTGGTCATCG
This sequence comes from Methylocystis sp., assembly GCA_021731565.1. Taxonomy (GTDB): domain Bacteria; phylum Pseudomonadota; class Alphaproteobacteria; order Rhizobiales; family Beijerinckiaceae; genus Methylocystis. The sequence goes on from JAKFXD010000041.1 coordinate 1,946, forward strand.
TCGAGTCCGATCTGGTCGATGCGTCAGCGGTGCGCGACCTCAAGCGGACGATCAAGCAGAGAGTCTATGACGTCCTCGAACTGGGCCTGCGCCGGGTGGAAGTGGTGACGCCCGGCTGGCTCGTCAAATCGACCGCCGGCAAAGTCAGCCGCTCGGAAAATATCAAGAAATACATGGAGAGCGACGCATGAGCGCGATCAGGGCGGGAGTCGTGCAGGCGATCGTGGAGTGCTTCGGCTGCGACCCAGCTGAGATCGCCGACGACACGGTGGCGGCCGACATCGAAGGTTGGGACTCGCTTGGGCACACCGTCTTGATGATGCGCATCGAGCGGTTGCTGGGGTTCAAGATCCCCGAGATCGTCGCCGCGAACGCTGAGAATGTGGGCGATCTCGTCGCTAAACTCGAGCAATTGCGACCACCCCCTGCCTGACGGACCATTTCAACTCGAAAGTATTCGCTCAATGCTTGATTTTGCGATTGCCGAACTGCAGGGCCAGGTACAGAAAGTCGCTTTCGGCCTGGACCGGCTCTATCTGGAGAAAGCCGCCGAATTCGACGCCACCTCTTATTATGGCCAGCCCTGCCGGGAATCGGACTTCTTCGCCCGCCAATGGGACCCCGCCCTGCTGCGCATCGCGCGGCAGTGTCGCGAAATCGACGCGCGCCTGATCGTCCTTGTCGCCCCTGACGCGCATTGCGTTTATCCGGAAGCGTTGCCCGATCATCTCTCCTACCGAACCCCCAGCATCGGCGAGGTCTTCGCCGCCCATCTGCGCGACGATCTGGGGATTGAAGCGCTCTATCCTCGCGATCTGTTGAGGGCCGCCCGCGGCGGGCCGGTCGACATCTATCAACGCAACGACACGCATTGGTCGGCCTATGCCGCTTATGTCGCCTGCCGACTGGTGATCGACCGGTTGTGCGCGCTTTGGCCCAAAGGCCATGCCCGCAAACCTCGATTGCTCGATGCTACGGACGTCGCCTATGGTTCGCGTCGCATGTTGGGCGATCTCGGCTGGTCTACCGAGCCGCCGTTCGTCGCCGAAAAGCTACTGCCTCATGTCCGCAGCCAGCGCGCCCATGCGGTGGAGGACCGCAGCAACGAATTGCGCCAGTCGATCACGGCCTATGAAATCGACGATGCGAACCTCCCGCGCTGCGTCATCCTGCGCGACAGTTTTGCAACCTCCATGAGCCCGTTTCTGAACGAATCGTTCAGTAGAATCGTCTATGTCGGGACCGGCCGCCGCGCCTTTCCGGAACTCATCAAGTCCGAGCGTCCCGATGTGGTGATCATCGAGCGGGGCGAACGCACCCTCGCTGCCGGCCTCATTGATTGGGACTTCCTGAGCGACAGAGAAGTGGTGCCTTCCTTCGCCGATTCAGGGGCGGAGAAACTCAACAATGAAGCGCTGGCCCTGCTCGCCGAGGGCAGGCTCGACGATGCGGCATGTTGCGCGCGCCGCGCCATAGAAACATACGATCTCCCGGACCTGCATTTCACCCTGGGTCGCATCCTCATAGCAGCCCAAGCGTTTGAGGAGGCCGAGACGGCGCTCCAGGCCGCTGTCCGGGGCGACCGCGGTCGCTACGCGTTTTACCTCCAGCTCGGCATCGCCCAGCTGAACCTGCTGCAATACGCCGAAAGCCTGGCGAGCTTCGGCCATGCCGTCGTTCTTGCGCCCGAACATCCGCTCGGCTTCGAACATTTCGGCTATGTCTCCATGCTGATCGGCGATTGCGTGGGAGCCGAAATCGCGCTCGCCAGGGCGGCGGAGCTTTGGCCCGAGAGGCCCGCCATTCAGCTGTGGCGCTCCATCGCCTTCGAGAAGGCCGGCAAGTTCGATCAGGCGCTGGCCGCCGCTCGAAAGGCGGCCGCGATCGAGTCTGGCCAGGCGGTCTTCGTCGACCGGGTGACGGCGCTCGAAAGCCAACTTGTTTGAACTGCGTCGCTGGCGTTCGAGTTAAGCGTAAGCGGCATCGTAAGGCCGGTTTTTTTAATATTCCTGACATTTTCGCGACGGGCAGGGCTTAACCGCCAATATGTTTAGCCGCCAAGACAGTTTCGTAACAGGAAAACTAGGTAAAATCAGTTGCCTATAGTATCACGCCGTCCAGGATATCCGATGCGCCAACGGCCGTCGCGCCGAAAGGGCGAAATCTGCGCAGGGCCAATTCTCTCGTTCGCGGACTGATTCCTGCCAACTTTTTAGCCTGCAAGTCACACTCTGACGGAAACGAATCGAGAGAGCGGCCCAAGAGGGGGATCAAACATGTGTTCAGCGCGCCGATTCGCTGCATCCCTGCCCATCGCAGGCGCTTTTTTTGCCTTCCTTTTTCCAATGTCGGAAGGCTGGGCCCAGGTTTCTTCGGGCGGCTGCGAAGAAACGGCTGAGATCGCGGTCCTGGCGTCGCCGGAGGCGCCGTGGAAAGGCGCGCCCCTGCGCGTCCTCGTCGCCGCGGAAAGGCCGGTCGACGGCGAGCTTTCGCTGATCGCTCCTGATGGACGCGTCGCCGCCAGAGCGCGCCAACAGCGCGGCGGACCGCCCTATGTCTGGTTCGCCGAGGTTGCGTCGCCAACCGCCGGCGCCTGGCGCGCGACGCTCGGGGGCGGCGGCATTTTCTCCGGCTGCGGCGCGATGACGAAGGAAATCGACGTGAGCGCGCAAAAGACATCCGCGTCGCGCGCGACGGGAGGCGCCGTCTGGGCGCTGCGCGGCAAATGGGACCGCGCGACCGAAAATTTATATTCGGCGTGGATCGCCAAGCTGTTCGATGCGCCGCTCGAAGCGGAGCAGTCTTGGAAGACGTGGCACGAGGTGCTGCGCAATCCGTCGCGCAATGTGCTGTTCAATCATCTTGGAACCGGCGAAGACAGCCTCACCCTGTCGCTGAAGCCCGACTGCGCGGATTTCGTCTACTTCCTGCGCGCCTATTTCGCCTTCAAGATGGGGCTGCCCTTCGCCTATTCGAACTGCTCGCGCGGGGCCGGCGGCGCGGCACCCCGATGCAATGAGCGGTTCGATATTCTGCACCCGGAAGTCACCCGGCCCGCACCGCCGCCCGAGCAAGTCACGGCGTCCGCCGCCGCGCCGCAGGCTCCCGCGCCCGCGGCGGCGCCAACCAATATCCTGCAGCAGCTGTTCTCACAGCCGCAACAGGCCCAGCCGGGCGCGCCCGCTGCGGCGGCCGCGCCCGCGAAACCGCCTGCGCCGAAGCGGCCGGCAGGCGTCGCCGGCTATTTTCGGGCCGTGGGCGACGTCGTTCATTCCGGTTCGGTGCGCGCATCGGCAAACAGCGATAAGAGCGATTTTTACACCGTCCCGCTCACCCAGGAGACCTTGCGTCCCGGAACCGCCTACGCCGATCCCTACGGGCACGTCATGATGCTCGTGCAGCGCGTTCCGCAGTCGGCGGACGCGGCGGGCGTCTTTCTTGCGGTCGACGCCGAGCCGGATGGCACTGTCACCCGCAAGCGGTTCTGGCGCGGCAATTTCCTGTTCGCCAACGAAGCGACGCTCGGCAGTCCCGGCTTCAAGCGCTTCCGGCCGGTCGTGCGGGAGAGCGGCGCGTTGCGGGCGCTCACCAATTCGGAAATCGCCAAGAATCCGGAGTATGGCGATTTTTCGCTGGAGCAAACGCAGCTCGGCGCCGAGGACTTCTACGACCGCATGGACGAAGTGATGTCGCCCGAGCCGCTCGATCCGACGCGCGCGATGCTGGCGGCGATTACGGCGCTTGAGGAGCAGGTGAAGACGCGCGCGACGGCGGTCGAAAACGGCCGGAAGTTCCAGAACGGCGGCCGCGGCGAAGCCTCGATGCCGGACGGTCCGGCGATTTTCGCGACTGCGGGCCCGTGGGAGGATTTCTCGACCCCGGCGCGCGATCTGCGCCTGCTGATCGCGATCGACGTGGTGCGCGGCTATCCCGATCGCGTCGCGCGGCGCGGCGAGCGCTATGCGATGCCGTTTGGCCAAAGCCCGGCCAATGTGAAGGCGCAACTGCAAAGCGCGCTTGCGGGCGAACTCGCGGCCCGCACATTCGCCTATACGCGCAGCGACGGCTCCGCCTGGACGCTCTCGCTCAAGGATGTGATCGATCGCGCCGAGGATCTTGAAATGGGATACAATCCCAATGATTGCGTCGAGCTGCGATGGGGCGCGCCGGACGGGACCGCCGAGGCGGCGACCTGCGCGCGGCGCGCGCCAGCCGCCCAGCGCGCGAAAATGTCGGACTATCGCAACTGGTTCCGCGAACGCCGCTGGCCGCACGCATAGAACCGGCGACCGCCGCCGTTTTCACGATAGCGGCGCCGTTGTGGCGAAGGTCGCCGGCGCTGGCGCGCAGCCATGCGTTTCGACGCTGCGGATTGTGGCGCCGCGCGAAACGCCTGGTCGATGACCCTGATCGTCAGTAAGCCGCGAGAACCGGCGGCGGCGGCGGGGGCGGCGCGACCGCGGCGACGATGGCGCCCGCTACGGTGACCGGCAAGGCGACGACGGCGACCACAGGAGCGAACGGGTCGGGCGCGAGGAAAGCCTGCGGGGGCGGCGGGGGAGGGGGAGCCATGGCCAGATCGGCGGCGATAGCCGAGGATGCGACGGACGCCGCCGCAGCTCCAAGCGCAAGAATGATGAATTTCCGGGACACGTTTGCCTCCTTAGTCGCAGCCGCAAGTCGGGCTGCACCATAGCTAACGCTTAGCTTGCGCAATCGTTCCGATTGACTCGATCCTGCTTGTGTCGAGCGGTGAGAAGCGGTCGGCGGACAGTGGCGCGAGAACAATGTTTCGGCTGACGACCCTAAATGACGAGACGGCGCCAAACGACTGCTGGCGCATTGGGTCGGCGTCGCGCGCATCGCGGCGGCGACCGGAAGGGATGGCGACGATGAATTACGACGCGCTTCTGGCGGCTCTCCTGGCGGGCGTCATCACGCTCCTAGCGTTTCTTTTTTGGCCGGGACTGGCGGATCAGCTGCCGGAGCTCGCGCGCATGGCGATCATCTATCTTGTGGTGCTTCTGGCCGGCTCCTGGATTTTCGGACTCTGGCGTCGCAGGCGCCGCAAGTGAGCTGTCCGGGGCCTTCGGGGGTCGCCAGGGAGAAGGGACAAGAGTCGCCTTTTTTGATTGACGCCTTCGCTTTGCGCTTGACAGGGAGTCGCTAACCCTCTTTTAACGGGGCGCCATTTAGATCGCGCTCTTTCTCAGGCGAACCCGTTCATGCGCTTCCTCAAAAAACTCCCTGGCTTCGCCGCGCCGCTTGTCGGAGTGACGGTCGCGCTCGCGCTATGCGTCGTCGTCTTCGGCATGTCCCTGACCGGGATTGATCTAACGATTGATTGATTGGATTACGCTTTTTTGATCGCTTGGCGAAATTGTCTCCGTCCTTCGACGACCGAAACATCCCCAATCGACCCGCAGGACGTTATCGCTCGCACGCCATGAACCGATAGCCGACGCCGGGCTCGGTGACGATGATTCTGGGCGCCGCGGCGTTGTCCTCGATCTTCGCCCTCAACTGGCCGATGAAGACGCGCAGGGTTTGACTGTCGTTCTGATGCGCCGGGCCCCATACGGCTTTCAGGATTTCCCGATGCGTCAGCGGCCGGCCCGCATGTCGCGCGAGAAAGGCGAGAAGATCGAATTCCTTGGGCGTCAGTTTCGCCGGCGCGCCGTTTCTCGTCACGATGCGCTTTGGAACGTTCACCAGGAGTCCGTCGGCGACGACGCATTCGGACTCTAGAGCCGCATCCTGCGAATGCCGCAGGGCGGCGCGCATGCGCGCCAGCAATTCCCCCATCGCGAACGGCTTCTCGACATAGTCGTCGGCGCCGAGGTCGAGCGCCGCGATCTTCTCCGATTCACGATCGCGCGCCGAGAGAACGATCACCGGCGTTCGCGTGAATATTCTCAGCCTTCGCAGCACTTCCTTGCCCTCCATATCGGGCAGGCCGAGATCGAGGATGATGAGATCGGGCGCATGATCGCGGACGGCCGCGAGCGCCTCGCGGCCCGTCGCCGCTTCGCGCACTTCATAGCCGCTGGCCGTCAGCGAGGGCCGCAAGACGCGCTGTATCTGTGGTTCGTCGTCGACGACGAGAACGCGTGCGTCGCTCATGCCGCCACGCCCTGTTTCGATTGGCTGACGGCGGGAAAGCGCATGATGATTCTCGTTCCCCGACGGCGCACGGCGGGGCTTTGCGCGACAATGGTTCCGCCCATCGCTTTGACCAGTCCGCGGCAGATCGAGAGGCCGAGGCCAGTGCCGGCCTTGCGGCCGTCGACGCGCCCGCTGCGATAGAATTTCTCGAAGATGCGCTCGAGGTCGGCCGGTTTCACGCCAGGTCCCTCGTCGGTCACGGTGATCACGACATCCCCGCCTTCGCGCCGGGCGTGAATGATCGCGCCGGTCGGTCCGCCGTATTTATGCGCATTGTCGATCAGGTTGAAGAGCACCTGGCCGAGCAGATTGGCGTCGCCTCGAATGGCGGGCAAATCGGGCGCGATGCTGATCGACGTGTCCTTGCCCAGAAAAGTCTTCTTCGATCGTTCGAGAACGCCGCGGATCACATCGGCGACATCGACGAGATCGCTGCGCGGCGCCACCGCGCCCGATTCGATGCGCGACATATCGAGCATATTGGCGATGAAGCGCGACAGACGCCCGGCCTCTTCTTCGATCGACAGGAGAAGGTCCTTACGATCCTCAGGCGGAAGCTTCTCGCCAAGCTCGCGCAGACTCGTCACCGCGCCGGTGATCGAGGTCAAGGGCGTGCGCAGATCATGCGAAAGGGCGGAGAGTAGAATCGTCCGCAATTTTTCATTTTCTTCAAGCGCCGCCGCCTTGACCGATTCGCCGACGAGCATCGACCGATCGATCGCGATCGCCGTCTGTTCGATGAGCGAGGAGATCGTACTTTCCGCTGCGGCGGAGAGCGGCTCCTCCGGCGTCTTGGGCTCGATCCCGCAAACGGCGACGACCCCGCGCGCCGTCGCGAGCGGCCGGAACTGAAAGCGCACATTGGGCAGCGTATCCGTCCGCCATCCGGCAGGCTCGGATTTTTCCTGCGCCCAGCGGGCGGCGGCAAGTTCGCCGGCGTCCATCCGATCGACCGGCGGCCAGGCCGCCGACACTTTCAAGCCGCCGTCTTCAGGGATCAGCATCATGACGCAGGACGCGTCGCCGGCTTTCTGAATTTGCAGCGCGGACGCCCAGAGAATGTCGTCGAGCGTCGTAATCGTGGAGAGTTTGCGCGAGAATTCGAACAGCGACTGCACCGCCTGCGAGCGCTGGCGCATGTTTCGCGCATAGTCGCGCATTTTGCTCGCGAGCATTCCCGTGATGACGGCGACCGCCAGCGCGACGAGGAGCGAAAGAAATTCCTGCGGCTGCGAGATCGTCAGTTCAAAGCGCGGATCGAAAAAGAAAAAGTCGCAGGCGAAAAAGGATAGAACCGCGGCGATGATCGCGGACCACATCCCCAGCCAAACGGCGCAAAGCACGACGGGAAGCAGGAAGATGGCCGACGGATTGACGAGGCCGAGCCAGCGCTCGAGGCCGGATCCGACGAGGACCGTGATCGTGACGGAGAGCACGGCGCCGCCGAAGCCAAGCCATGTCCGTGACAAGGTCGGAAATTTCCAAGCCCGTCCGCTTGGGGGCGGGCTGTCCTCCTGCACGACGACATGAACCGCGATATCGGTCGAGCGCCGAAGAATTTCGTCGGTCAGCGAACGCCGCAGCAGTCGTGAAAAAGGCCGTGCGCGCGAACGGCCGAGGACGATCTGGGTGATATTCTCGCGCCGCGCGAAACGCAGCGTTTCCGCCACGAGATCGTCTCCGGAGACGCGCGCCACTTCGGCGCCGAGCCGCTCCGCGAGCCGCAGCGACTGATCGACATGTCTCACGACTTCGGAGGATTGTTCCTCCTGGCCGGCGCGCTCGACGTATAGCGCGATCCATGTCGCGTTGAGCGCGGTGGCGAGGCGCGCGCCGGCGCGAACCACCGCCTCCGAGCTTGCGTCGCGGCCGACGCAGACGAGCAGGCGTTCCGCCGTCGCCCAGGGGCCCTCGATCGCGCCCTGGCGAAGGAAGTCGACCATCTGGTCGTCGACGCGTTCCGCGGTTCGACGCAGCGCGAGTTCGCGCAAGGCGGTGAGATTGCGCGGGGTGAAGAAATTCTGGATCGCGCGTCTCGCGGTCTCGGGAACATAGACCTTGCCCTCCTTCAGCCGCTGGAGCAGTTCTTCCGGCGTGATGTCGACAAGGATGACGTCATTGGCGTTCTGCAGCACGCGATCCGGCACGGTCTCGCGCACGCCGACGCCGGTGACGCGTGATACGACGTCGGCGAGGCTTTCGAGATGCTGGACATTGAGCGTCGTCCACACGTCGATGCCGGCGTCGAGCAGCTCCTCGATGTCCTGCCAGCGTTTGGGATGGCGGCTGTCGGGCGCGTTGGTGTGGGCGAGTTCGTCGACGAGGATGACCTGAGGCTTTCGCGCCAGCGCCGCGTCGATGTCGAATTCCTCGATGATCCGGCCGCGATAGTCGCATGTGCGACGCGCCAGCGTCTCGAGACCGTTTAGGAGCGCCTGCGTTTCGGCGCGCCCGTGGGTTTCGGCCAGGCCGATGACCACGTCGACGCCCTCGGCCTTCGCGGTTTGCGCGCGCGCCAGCATCGCGTAGGTCTTGCCGACGCCCGGCGCGGCGCCGAGAAAAACGCGCAGCTTTCCCTTGCCCTCCTTGTCGCTCAGGGCAAGGAGCGCGTCCGGATCAGGTCGGCGCTCGAAGTCTCCGTCGTCGCGAGCCACAGACGTCTGCCTTCTGAAGACTCCGCCTCATTGTAAGCGATCGAGGGCCAGATTGAGCAAGAGAAGATTTACGCGCGGCTCGCCGATCACGCCTAGCAAGCGCCTTTCGGTATTTGCGTCGACCAGCGCGCGCACCTGCGTCTCGCTGAGTTTGCGCGCCTTGGCGACGGCTCCCGCCTGCGCCAGCGCGAATTGCGGCGAAATATGCGGATCGAGGCCGGAGGCGGAGGTCGTCACGGCGTCGGCCGCGACGACGTCGATCCGGCCGGCGTCGAATTCCGCCTCGATCGCGGCGTTGACGCGATCGACGAGCTTTTTCGAGGTCGGTCCGAGATTGGAGCCCATCGAATTCGAGGCGTTGTAGGGCGCGTCGATCGACTTGGACGGATCGGCCGGATCCGGGCCGGTCGTCGCCGAGGGCCGGCCATGGAAATAGCGATCAGAGACGAAGTTCTGCCCGATCAGCGTCGAGCCGACGATGGCGCCGTCGCGTTCGATCAGGCTTCCATTCGCCTGCGCCGGCAGGGCGAGCTGGGCGACGCCGGTGATGGCGAGCGGATAGATCACGCCGGTGAGCGCGGTGAAAATAACGATCATGACGATCGCCGGACGAAGATGGGAGAACATTTAAAAGGCCTCCTTAAGCGAGATGAATGGCCGAGACGGCGAGATCGATCAGCTTGATGCCGATGAAGGGCGCGATGAGGCCGCCGAGTCCATAAATCAGCAGATTCCGCCGCAGCAGCGCGGCGGCGCCGATCGGGCGGTAGGGCACGCCTTTCAGCGCGAGCGGGATGAGGGCGATGATGATCAGCGCGTTGAAGATCACCGCCGAAAGGATCGCCGATTGCGGCGAGGCGAGCTTCATGACGTTCAGCGCCTGAAGCTCGGGATAGGCGACGACGAACAGCGCCGGAATGATCGCGAAATATTTGGCGACGTCATTGGCGATCGAGAAGGTGGTCAGCGAACCGCGCGTCATGAGCAGCTGTTTGCCGATCGCGACGATTTCGATGAGCTTGGTCGGATCGCTGTCGAGATCGACCATATTGCCGGCTTCGCGCGCCGCCTGCGTGCCGGTCTGCATGGCGACGCCGACGTCGGCTTGCGCAAGCGCCGGCGCATCATTGGTGCCGTCGCCGCACATGGCGATGAGGCGGCCCCCCTGCTGTTCCTTGCGAATATAGGAGAGCTTGTCCTCGGGCTTGGCCTGCGCGATGAAATCGTCGACTCCCGCCTCTCCCGCGATCGCCGCGGCGGTAATCGGATTGTCGCCGGTGACCATCACCGTCTTGATGCCCATGGCGCGCAAGGCGGCGAAGCGCGCCTTGATGTCTGGCTTGATGATGTCCTTGAGGTGAATGACGCCGAGCAGCGCGCCATTTTCCGATACGGCCAATGGCGTTCCGCCCGCGCGCGAGATGCGCTCGACCGCGCGTTCGAAATCGGCGGGCACGGAGGTTACATGCGCGGCGACCGCGTCGACGGCGCCTTTGCGCAGCGTCCGGCCGGGCAGATCGACGCCGGAAATGCGCGTATGCGCGGAAAAGGGAACGATGTTCGCGTCCGGGCCGAGGTTCGGCGTCGCAGCGCCAAGCACGCCCCTGGCCAGAGCGACGATCGACCGCCCTTCCGGCGTTTCATCGGCGAGCGAGGCGAGCAAAGCGGCTTCGACGAAGGCGTGTTCGGAAACGCCCTCGACCGGAACGAATTCGTCGGCCATGCGATTGCCGAAGGTGATCGTGCCGGTCTTGTCGAGAAGCAGCGTATCCACGTCGCCTGCGGCTTCGACCGCGCGGCCCGAGGTCGCGATGACATTGAATCGGATCAGCCGATCCATGCCGGCGATGCCGATCGCCGAGAGCAGGCCGCCGATCGTCGTCGGGATCAGACAGACGAGCAGGGCGATCAGCACGGTGATCGAAATTGTCGCGCCGGAATAGGCCGCGAGCGGCCAGAGCGTCACGCAGACGATGAGGAAAATGATCGTCAGTCCGGAGAGGAGGATCGACAGCGCCAGCTCATTCGGCGTCTTCTGGCGTTGCGCGCCTTCGACGAGCGCGATCATCCGATCGATGAAGCTCGAACCCGGCGCCGCGGTGATTTTGACCTTGATCCAGTCCGAGAGCACCGTGGTGCCGCCGGTGACCGCCGAACGGTCGCCGCCCGCCTCGCGAATGACCGGCGCGGACTCGCCGGTGATGGCGGATTCATTGACCGAGGCGACGCCTTCGACCACCTCGCCGTCGCCGGGAATGAGTTCGCCGGCTTCGACCAGCACAATGTCGCCGAGCTTGAGATCGAGCGCCGACACGGCTTCATAGACAGGCTTCGCGCCGCTCTTGGCTTGTGGATCGATCAGCCGTTTCGCGCGGGAATCGCTGCGCGTCCGGCGCAACGCGTCGGCCTGCGCCTTTCCTCGTCCTTCGGCGACCGCTTCGGCGAAATTGGCGAAGAGCACGGTGAACCAGAGCCAGGCGGCGATCTGGCCGGAGAAAGCGGCGACGCCGTTCTGCGTCAGGAGATCGCGCACGAAGAACGCGGTGACCACCGCCGACACGATTTCCGTGACGAAAATCACCGGATTGCGCGCGAGGCGTCGCGGATCGAGCTTCTTGAAGGCGTCGAGCGCGGCGCGCCTTGTAATCGCGGCGTCGAACAAGCCGGGAGCGGCGAGCTTATGCGACATGGACATGCTCCTTAGAAGGTTTTGCCGGCAAGCAGCGCGAAGTGCTCGACGATCGGGCCGAGCGCGAGCGCCGGGAAATATTGCAGCAGATAGAGGATGACGATGACGCCGAGCAGCAATCCGACGAACAGCGGCCCATGCGTCGGGAAGGCGCCGACCGAGGCAGGGGCTTTCTTTTTCGCCGCAAACGCGCCGGCGATCGCCAACACGGGAATGACGAAGGCGAAGCGTCCGAGCAGCATGGCGACGCCAAGCGTCGTATTGTACCAGGGCGTATTGCCGGTCAGTCCCGCGAAGGCCGATCCATTATTGTCGGTGGTGGAGGCGAAGGCGTAAAGAATTTCGGAGAGTCCGTGCGGGCCGGCGTTGTTCAGACTGGCGAGTCCGGTCTGCAGCATGACCGACACGGCGGTGAAGCCAAGGACGCTGAGCGGATAGATCAGCACCGCCAGCATCGCCAGCTTCATCTCGCGCGCCTCGATCTTCTTGCCGAGATATTCCGGCGTGCGGCCGACCATGAGACCGGCGACGAAGACGGCGATGATCGCCAGAACCAGGAACCCGTAAAGACCGGCGCCGACTCCGCCCGGCGCGATGCTGCCCATCAGCATGTTGAACAGCGGCGCGAGACCGCCGAGCGGCATGAAGGAGTCATGCATCGAATTGACCGCGCCGCAGCTTGTGCCTGTCGTCGCGGCGGCGAACAGCGCGCTCATGGCGGGGCCGAAGCGCAATTCCTTGCCTTCCATATTGCCGGGCGAGGGGTCGACGCCAATCTCGGTCAGCAGCGGATTTCCGCCCGCCTCGGCCCAGTAAGCGACCAGAACGCCCGCGACGAGCACGATCATCATGGCGATCGCGATCACGCGGCCTTGCCGCTGATCGAGAACCGCGCGACCGAAGGCGAAGGCGGTCGCGAAGGGGACGACCAGCAGCGCCCAAATCTCCAGCATGTTCGAAAGCGCGTTCGGGTTCTCGAAAGGATGGGCGGAATTGGCGTTGAAGAAGCCGCCGCCGTTTGTTCCCAGCTCCTTGATCGCCTCCTGGCTGGCGATAGGGCCGATGGCGATCGTCTGCTTGGCGCCCTCGAGCGCGGTCGCTTCGATCGAGCCTTGAAGCGTTTGTGGAACGCCCAACGCGACGAGCGCCAGAGCGACGATGATCGAGAGCGGCAGCAGCACGTAAAGCGTCGAACGGGTGAGATCGACCCAGAAATTGCCGATCGTCGGCGATTCCGCGCGCGACAATCCCCGCACCAGGGCAAAAGCCATCGCCAGGCCGGTCGCGGCGGAGACGAAATTATGCACGGTAAGGCCGAGCATCTGAGTCAAGTGACTCATCGTCGTTTCGCCGCTGTAGTTCTGCCAGTTGGTGTTGGTGACGAAGCTGATCGAAGTATTGAAGGCGAGATCGGCGGGAACGCCGCCAAAGCCCTGAGGATCGAGCGGTAGAGAGGCTTGGAGACGCTGCAGGGCGTAAAGCGATAGGAACCCGACGACGCTGAAGGCGAGCATCGCCATCGTGTAGGAAAGCCAGCTTTGCTCCCGTGCGGAATCGACGCCGGCGAGCCTGTAAAAGACGCGTTCGACCGGCGAGAGCGCCGGCGTCAGCAGGTTTCGCTCGCCTGCGAGAACTCTTGCGATATAGCCGCCGAGCGGAATCGCGGCGACGATGACGGCCACGAGGACGACGGCGATCTGTGCCAGCCCAATCGGAGTCATTGGCGAAACGCCCGGCTTTTCGCCGGGCCTCCTTTAGAATTTTTCGGGATGAAGCAGCGTGTAGACGAGGTAGACGCCGAGCAGTACGGCGACCACCAGTCCAATGATCGGTTCGGACATGACGCCTCTCCTAAAGCCGCTCGCAGGCGCGCGCATAGGCGCCGGCGACCGCAAAAAGCAACAGGCCGAAGCCAAGATAGAGAATATCAAGCATGTCCGCCTCCTGCAGCGCCTATTCGCGTCGTGCGCCATTGCGCGTGCGCCGCGCGCGAATTTCCTGGGCAAGATTGTTCGCGATCAGAAAAGCCAGGGCGGCGACGCCGAGGCCAATGAGAGATTCAGGCATGAGTGCGTCTCACTTTGATGTCGCGTGCGCGCCCTGGCGTTGGCCAAGGAAGAGCGCGAAAGGAATGTGGTCGCGAATGATGTAAGGGCGCCATTAGGAATTTTCCGCCGCCGGCGGCCTGCGGAAGGCGAAGGTCCTCCAACTTCCGCGCTCCTGAGTTTCATTGTAGAACGGCTGCCGCTCTTGGACGAGCGCCGCTGCAGAGGAAGCGTCATGACGGGCTCCAACGCCAGGAATTCTTCTGACCTCGTTTGCAGCAAGCACACGACAAAAAGCGGCGACATCAGCCGCCGTTCGTTGATGATCGGGGGAGCGCTCGTCGGCGGATCGGCCTATGCCGAAGGATTGCCCGGCGTTGCAACGGCCGCTGCGCGCGATCAGGGCCGAACGATCGACGCGACGGCGCTTCGCAATAAGATCAAGGGAAGCGTCGCGACGCCCGACAATGCCGACTTCAATCGGCTGCTGTTCGATGGCCTGTGGAACCGACTGCACGCGACCGATCGATTGCCGCAAGCGATCGTAAGAGTCCAGGACGAGCAGGACGTCTGCCAAGCGGTTCGATTCGCGCGCCGCAACGGATTGAAGGTCGTCGTGCGCGGCGGCGGGCACAATTGGTGCTGCCCCTCGCTGCGGCATGGCGGATTGCTGATCGATCTCGGCGATCTCAACAAGATCATTTCGATCGACGCGGCGCAGCGGCGCGCGACGCTGCAACCGATCATCAGCAATCGAGAAGTGCAAACGCGGTTGAACGCGCTTGGCCTGTCCTATCCGAGCGGCCATTGTCCGCAGGTGAAGCTGAGCGGCTATCTCCTGAGCGGCGGCATGGCGTGGAATCAGGGCGTCTGGGGACCCGGCGCCGGCAGCGTCGAAGCCATCGACGTCGTGACGGCGAAGGGCGATCTGATCACGGCGAGCAAGGACAAGAACGCCGATTATTTCTGGGCGGCGCGCGGCGCAGGCTACGGCTTCTTCGGCGTCGCCGTGCGCTATCATCTGAAACTCTATCCATTGCCCAGGCATATCGCCGCGAGTTCCTATTTTTACAGTCTCGACAAGGTCGGAATCATCGCCGACTGGCTCGGAAGCATTGCGGGCAAGCTCCCGGCGAATGTCGAGCTGAGCCTGTTTCTCGTCACCGCGCCGCCGGCGCTTGCCGATCGATGCCAGGCGCAGTCCGGCAAGGTCGCGCTGGTCACGGCGACCGTCTTCGCTAACTCGCCAGAGGAGGCGAAGAGCGCGACCGCGCTCCTGGCGCAGGGTCCGATTATCGGCGAATGCCTGTCGAAGACAGAAAATGAACATGTCGATTTCGACCGGCTCTTCGACATGTCCGGCGCGCTGTGGCCGGAGAACCGCCGCAATCAAGCCGAGGCGATGTTCTCCGATTCAAATCCGAAGGCGCTGTTCGAGGCCGCCAGCGCGCCGTTCATGCAGGCGCCCTCGCCGGAGTCGGTCTTGCTCTACGCCTTCTTCACCGGACCGAACGCGCCGCCGCTTGACGCCGCATTTTCGATGCGCGCGCATATGTACGGCGGACTTTGGACGATATGGAAGGACGCAAGCGACGACGACAGGAACCTCGGCTGGCACAAAAAATATCTGGAAATTCTGAAGCCCTTCGCCGCAGGCTATTATATCGGCGAGACCGACGCGGTCTCTTATCCCGATCATGTGAGACGCGCCTTCGCGACCCGCGCCGATTTTCGGCGGATCGAAGAGCTGCGCAAGCAGCACGACCCGACCGGCGTGTTCTACAATTATTTCGACGGGCTGGGGTAAGGCCGTTCTATGCGCGCGGCAGGCCATGAGCCGCTAAAGACTTGTCCGAAAAGGCCTGCATAACGCTGGCGCGATCGACGCTATTTTGGAGCATTTCTTAAGCCATAGCGTGCGCATGCCTCATTCAAAATATTGTCAAACAATCCAGGATGGAACACTTCGATTAATGCTCTTCTTGTATTGTATGTGTTTCTGATAAATACTTTAGGCAGCCGCACATTATTTATAAATTCTTCATATTTATTAAAATACCACCTCTTTGAAGCAACATTATGAATTTGCGCAGCAACCGGGCGCCCGGCGAGTACGGAAACGCCCTCCGAGAAGTTTTCTTTTAGAATGTCGAAACGGGAAATAAACAAATCGATATTTTTAAATCGATTCAGTGAGAAAATCTTCTCTTTTTGGAAGGAAAGTTCGCTCATTCGAATATCGTAGATATCACAAATTAAATCTAAAGATTCAACGACGCCATTTTTTACTGCGCAATAATACCAAAACCGTTCCATAATACTATTAAAGTCCTCCGAGAATAATATGCTTTCATCGAAATTGACCAATTTTTCCTCGGCGCCATACTCCGTTCGCCCCCACTTCTCTACGGACAAGGATTGAAAAAACGAAGATATCAGCCTGTCCATCGGGTCTCTATAAACCGATATTATCTTAATGTTTTTATTGTTGTGCTTGTAATATTCTTCACTTAGTTCCCTGATCTGTTCATTGGTCAAGTCGATGTGCTTCGGTTGATGCGCATGGACGCATCTGAATCCATTGTAATTCAATGTTTCTTTTAGGGATTGCGTCATTGTTTTATGCGAACTTAAAACAATGAAATCAAGCGACATGAACGTAGATTTGTCCACTTCCTGTCCTTTCCAAAGTTCATCTCGGAAAGTTTTACGTTCTCTCGCGAGACGAGCTTTGCGCCGCCCGCGAACGTCAAATCAGCGCGATCGCCGAGACCAGCCGGCCGTAATCCGGCTCGCGACGATGAACGCTGCGGCGGTAGCTGAAGCAGCGCGCTTCATCCGCGTAAGTGTCGACCCCGAGGTCCTCGAATGACGCGACGTCGAGCGCGTCGACCCGCGACGCGATGAAGCCCGGCAGATCGAAGGTCGCATGGCCTTCGCGCGCGGTCGGCGCGAAGAAGCGCGCGAAGGATTCGTCCGCTTCGCGAAAGCGCGCGACGAATTCCGGACCGACTTCATAGCTCGTCGCGCCGATCGCCGGCCCGAGCGCGACATGAATGTCGGCGCGACGCGCGCCCTGCGCCTCCATCTCCGCGACGGTCGCTTCGATCACGCCGCCGAGCGCGCCCTTCCAGCCGGCATGACAGGCGCCGACGACGCCCGCCTTCGCGTCGGCGAAGAGCAGCATGCCGCAGTCGGCGCCGGTGACGCCGAGCGCCAGCGAGATTTCCGTCGTGACCATGCCGTCGCATCGCGGCCGCGCGTCGGCGCGCCACGGCTGGCGCACGGCGCACGCCTCCGCGGAATGGATCTGAAACGGCACCAGCAGGCGCTCGGCTTCGACGCCGAGACGCGCCGCCATGCGGGCGCGATTTTCCGCGACGCTCGGCGGCGCGTCGCGCGAGCCGACGCCGCCGTTGAGCGAGGCGTAGACGCCTTCGGAGACGCCGCCCTCGCGGGTGAAGAAGGCGTGCTGCACGCCGGGCAGGTTGAGATTTGGCGCGGCAAGCGCAAGCGGTTCGAGCGTCATCGCCCCGATGTTACACGAAAAATCCCGGCAGGTCGGGCATATCCGGATGAGTTATCGCCATCACTTTGAACAATCCGCCCATCTGATGACGCGCGTCGTCGATCCCCGCGAGACGTTCGAAGGCGTCGACGATCGCTTGCGCCTGCTCGGGCGTCGCCTTTTTCGACAAGGTTTCCGCCCGCCGTTCGATGCCAAGCTGCAGGAGAAAATGCGACTGCGTCACAGGGCCCATCACCTTGGCGCCCTGGGCGCGCGCGGCGCGCGCCAGAGCGGCGAAATCGACGTGAGCGGTCAGGTCCGCTTCTCCCGGCGCCGCCAGAGGATCGACATAGGCGTGGCGCGAGACGGCCTGAAGACTGTCGCCAAGCGTGGTCTGCTCATAGCCGTAATCGATGAGCAGGAGCGCGCCGCCTTCAGCGACGAGCCGCGTCGCGATGTCGCCCATGAACGCCTGACTGGCGGGGCTGACTTCAATGATCGATCCTTCCCTCGCCGGCACGTTGAGCGCCGTCTCGATCTGATCGGACAGTCCGAAGGCGAGTTCGCCTTCGGCGTCGAGCCCGACGAGTTGCTCGCGCCAGCCGCCGGCGGTCTTGACATAATGCCGGGCAGGCAGGGCGTCGAAAAACTCATTGGCGACGATGAATGCAGGGCCTGGCGGCGTCTCGGAGAAATCCAAATGCCACTGCGTGGGCTTTGCGGCTCCGGCCAATGTCCGGCGCTGCTCTTCGCGCAGAACCGGACTGGTTTCGACGAGATGCACGGTGACGGCGGAAAGGAAATTGGGCGCGATCGGCGCGACGCGCAGCACGTCGGACATCAGCGTGCCGCGGCCGGGTCCAAGCTCCACAAGCCGAGCCTGAGACGGGCCGCCCGCCGCGCGCCAGGCTTCGGTGATCCAGACGCCGAGCAATTCGCCGAACATCTGGCTGATCTCCGGCGCGGTGATGAAATCGCCGCCGGCGCCGAAAGGATCGCGCGTCATGTAATAGCCATAACGCGGATGGGTGAGGCAGATCGACATGTAGCGCTCAAGCGTAATGGGACCGTCGTGAGCGATCATCTCGACGATTTCTCTCTTCAAGGCGCTCATGCGGTCGCGCTCCTCGGGCGGAGCGCGAACATGATCGCGGCGGCGCCGACTAAAATTAGCGGGGCGGAGAGGAGCATGCCCATGGTCAATCCATTGGGCAGCGCTTCCTGCACCGGGTCCGGTTCGCGAAAGAATTCGCAGAAAATGCGCGCCAGCCCATAGCCGACGCCGAAAAATCCGGTGACGAGACCCGGCTGTTTGAGCGCGCCGCGCCGCGCGGCGAAGAGCAGCAGCAGGCCGAGCGCGACGCCCTCTAAGCCTGCTTCATAAAGCTGGCTCGGGTGGCGCGTGACGTCGCCGGCGCCCGGAAAGGCCATCGCCCAGGGAACGTCGGTCTCGCGGCCCCACATTTCCGGCTTGATGAAATTCGCGATGCGCCCGAAGAAAATGCCGATCGGCGCGACCGCCGCGCAAATGTCGCTGACGGTCAGCAGCGGCACGCCGCTGCGGCGGGCGTAGAAATACATGCCGATCGTCGCGCCGATGAGGCCGCCGTGAAAGGCCATGCCGCCCTTCCAGGTCTGAAAAATTTCCAGCGGATGCGCGAAATAGAAGCCTGGATCGTAGATCAGCACATGGCCGAGACGCCCGCCGATGATGACGCCGAAAGCGACGAAGACAAGGAGATCGTCGAGAGATTCGCGGCTTGGACGCGGCTGGCCGCGGCTCCACAGCGCGTCGTTGGCGACGAGCGTGCGCAGGGCGAGCCAGCCGAGGATGAAGCCGCCGATATAGGCAAGCGCATACCAGCGCAGCGGCAGGGGACCGAGATTGACCGCGACGGGATCGATGACTGGAAAGGGAAGCACGAATATCGGCATTAAGCAGGTCCGGACGCGGGCGCGCGCTTCGAACCTACACGCCCTACCTGTCTTTTACCCGCCGGCCCCACAGATGTCATGTCCCGGCTGGCGCGCCGCAAAGCGCATCCCCTCCGGATCACGCCGCCATTTTCTGCGGCAGGAAGCGCCCGTAAAAGGTTTCGCCCTTCGCCGCCATATCGCGCAGCAATTGCGGCGGTTCGAAACGCGGGCCGAATTTTGCGGCGAGCCTGTCGCACAGCGCGACGAAATTTTTCGCGCCCATGCCGTCGATATAAGAGATGACGCCGCCGGTGAAGGGCGCGAAGCCGAATCCGAGAATCGAGCCGACATCGGCCTCGCGCGGATCGGTGACGACGCCCTCGGCCATGGCGCGCGCCGCCTCGACCGCTTGCGTCACGAGAAAGCGCTGCTTCATTTCAGCGACGTCGAGCGTCTCGGGATCAAGTTCATTCCGCGCCAGCGCCGAGAGGCCGGGCCAGAGGCTCTTCGTGCGATCGGCGTGATAGTCGTAAAAGCCCTTGCCGTTCTTGCGGCCGAAGCGGCCGTTATCTTCGACCATGAAGCGCAGCACGCGCTCCTGCGCGGGATCGACGGAGCCTTCGCCGAGGTCCTTCTTCGTCGCCTGCAGGATTTTCCACCCCAGATCAAGCGCGACTTCGTCGTTGAGCGACAATGGCCCGACCGGCATGCCGGCCATGCGGGCGACGTTTTCGATCATCGCCGGCGGCACGCCGTCGACAAGCATGATCTGCCCTTCGCGAACATAATTGAGCACGCAGCGATTGGCGAAGAAGCCGCGCGAGTCGTTGACGACGATCGGCGTCTTCTTGATGATGCGTATGAAATCGAGCGCGCTCGCCAGCGCGCGGTCGCCGGTTTTCTTGCCAAGGATCACTTCGACGAGCAGCATTTTCTCGACCGGCGAGAAGAAATGAATGCCGATGAAATTCTCTGGCTTTTGCGCGGTTTCCGCGAGCGAAGTTATCGGCAACGTCGACGTGTTTGAGGCGAAGATCACGTCGGCGCCTACAACCTCCTGCGCGCGCTTGGTGACATCCGCCTTGACCGCGCGATCCTCGAATACGGCTTCGAGCACGAGATCGCAGCCTTTGAGCGCCGCATAATCGGCGGTGGCGACGACGCGCGCCATCAGCGAATCCTTGTCGGCGGCGGTCGCGCGGCCTTTGCTGACGGAGCTTGAGATGAGCTTGTCGATCGTGGCGACGCCCTTGTCGGCGCTCTCCTGATCGCGGTCGATCAGCACGACGTCGAGGCCGTTCAGCGCGCTGATATAGCCGACGCCCGCGCCCATGAAGCCAGCGCCGATGATGCCGATCTTCTTGAGATTGGTCGGGCCGACATCCTTTGGCCGATGCGCGCCCTTGTCCAATTCGTTCTTTGAGAGAAACAGCGAGCGGATCATCGCCGCCGCCTCCTTCGAGCGCAGAATATGCGCGAACCAGCGCGACTCGACGGTCAGCGCCTGGTCCATCGGCAATTGCAGCCCTTCATAGACGGCGTGGAGAATGGCCTTGGCGGCGGGATAATTGTCGTATGTCTCGCGACGATAGATGGCGTTGGCGGCAGGCCAGATCATCATGCCGGTCGGCGAGAACACCCTGCCGGACGGATTCTTGAAGTCCTTCACGTCCCACGGCGCCTGCGCCTTGCCGCCGTTGACGATGAAGGCGCGGGCGCGATCGATTATCTCGGCCTTCGGCGCGATTTCATGCACGAGCTTGGCGCCGAGCGCGGCTCTTGGTTTGATCTGGTCGCCCCTGAACAGAAACTGCAGCGCGTCGCCGGTCTGCATGATGCGCGAAACGCGTTGCGTGCCGCCGGCGCCGGGAAACAGTCCGACCTTGATTTCCGGCAGGCCGACCTTGGTCTTCTCGTCGTCCGCCATGACGCGGTAGTGGCAGGCGAGCGCAAGTTCGAAGGCGCCGCCGAGACAGACGCCGTGAATGGCGACGGCGAAAGGCTTGCCGCAGGTCTCGAGCCTTCGATAGAGCAGCGACAATCGGCGCGAGAAGTCGAAAAACTGCTTGTTCGCCGCTTCTTCGCCCTGCTCCTTGAGCGCCTTGGCGTATTGCGCGGCGCCATGCTGCAGCATGGAAAGATCGGCGCCGCCGGAAAAGGCGCTCTTGCCCGACGCGATCACGCAGCCCTTGACGTTCGGATCGGCGACGACCGTGTCGATGATCGTCTCCAGCTCGTCCATCACTTCGGGCGTGATGACGTTCATCGAGCGCTCGGGCATGTCCCAGGTCGCAAGCGCGACGCCGTCAGCGCCGGTCTCGAAGCGGAAATTGACGAGGTTCATTTCTGCTGCTCCTGATCGGTTTCGTCTTCGACCGCATCAAAACCGAAATCTATGTCCCGCATTTGGCAGGGGGTACGATTCAGTTCGATGTCAGACCCTCGCAGGGGCGAGTTGTAAAGGAAGTCCGCGAGAGTTCCCTTTCTCGTTCTCCCTGGAGCGAGCGGCGATTGCGCCGCAGTCGGCTTTTCCGATTTTTCCGTCATGCCTCTCACCCCTCTGGCAGCTTCAGCGCGCCAGCTTCATCAAGCGCGATGAACGGATTCCACGCGACCTCCCAAAAATGTCCGTCAATGTCCTGGAAATAGCCGGAATACCCGCCCCAGAATACGTCCCGCGCTGGCTTCACGACGACGGCGCCTGCAGCTTTCGCTTGTGAGAGGACGGCGTCTACATCGTCTTTCGAGCGGGCATTGTAAGCGAGGGTGAAGCCTCCGAAGTTGGAGACTTGTGGCGAAATGCCCACATCTTCGGCCAACTTGTCGCGCGGATAGAGAGCCAGCGCGCCTAACCCGCACTGAAAAAAAGCGATGCCCGGCTCATTGCCTGAGCGTCGCCAGCCGAGCCGCTCGAAAAAAGCGGCGCTTTGTTCGAGGTCATTGACGCCGAGCGTGACGATCGAAATTCTTTGCTCCATAAGCCACACCCGCTCCTCATTCTCGCCGCGCCCATGCCGGCGCTGAAGCAGCGTGCGACGAATTCAACAGTATCAGGAACCTTCAACCAGCTGAAGACCAGCGTTTTTGGCGGCGCGAACGAGATCGGCGTCGAGCGTTGCGAGCGGCAGGTTTCGTCGCATGGCGAGTTCGAGATAGGCCGCGTCATATGACGTGAGGCGGTAAGCGACCGCCAATCGATGCACATCGGTGAATGCGCGGGCGGCGCTTTCCTCATCGGCGACGA
>JAKFXD010000021.1 GCA_021731565.1 Methylocystis sp.
AAGGAGAGACGCCGGGTTGCGGAGTTTGAAGGTCACATGCCTGACAGCTCATTGTGCAATTATTGGAAAAGAAGGCGATTTTCGCGTGATGAGAACGAAGTTTTAACTATCCGCCGCCGATGGTCTTCGCAGCAGCGTTGGAGGGATAGGCATGGCTATGAAACTCGAAGGCAGACGCGCATTGGCCGACCTTGCGGCCGGCAAGTTTTCGTTTGAGATGGTCGACGCCATCAAGGATCATGTCGGCGCGCTCGAGACGGAGCTGGCGCGCGTCAGGACGGAAGCGGAGCGGACCGGCGCGCTATATGAGCGCGCCGTCAATGCGGCGAGACAGCAGGAATATAGGATTTTTCGGCTAGAAGCCGATCTGCGCACGGCGAACGCGAGAGTCTATGCGCTGCTGAAGGCGAATGCGCTGACGCAGACCGCCCTCAATTCGGCGAAGCGCGGCGCCGCGAGCGTCATCGACTATCTCCCCGTCGCGCGCAAGCACGCCGAGGAAGGTTCGAAGGCGGCGCTGGCCTATCTCGCGACCGTCGATTTCAAGGGCAAGTTCGAGGCGCTGAAAGCGCATCCGGCGACCGAAAAGGCGCTGCGCGAGTCCGAGCGCCTCGCCGTGAAATTTGTCGAATATCTCCCCGTCGCGCGCAAGCACGCCGAAGAGGGTTCGAGGAAGGCGCTGACCTATCTCTCGACCACAGGTCTGCCTGCAGCAAAAACGCAGTTCGCCGCTGTCGTCGAAAAGGCGTCGGTCTATATTACCGACCTGCAAAAGAAGGTCGCGTCGCTCTGACGGCAGGCGGCGCATAGCTGCGCCGCTCCAAGAGGCCGCGTCATGGCGAGCGCAGCGAAGCAATCCAGAGTGGTCGCGCGTCCGGGATGGCGACGGTCGCCTTCGTGCTTCGCAATCACGATGGCGTTCGTCTACGAGCCGCCGGCCAGCTCCGCCGCCCGATAGCCCGACCTGATCGACCCCTCGATCGTCGCCGGCAGGCCCGTATTCGTCCAGTCGCCGGCAAGCCATAGATTGGTCCACGCCGTCTTCGCGTCGGGCCGGCGCTTTTCCTGCGCCGGCGTCGCGGCGAAGGTGGCGCGCTTTTCCTTCACGATCTGCCAGGGCGGCGACGCCGCCGGCAGGCCCGTCGCGGCGGAGACCTCCGCCCAGATTTTTTGCGCAAGCGCTTCGCGCGGTTCGTCCATTAGCCGGTCGGCGCCGCTGATCGTCACCGACAGGCGATCGTCGAAGGCGAACAGCCATTCGGTCAGCGTGCCGATCATGCCGAGCAGCAGCGGCTGGCCCTCGGGCGGCGCGATCTTGAAATGCGCATTGAGAATCGCGCGAAAATCATTTGGCGCGACAAGGCCCGGAATAAGCTCCTCTGCAATCCATGGCGGCGCAGCGAGAACCACCGCGTCGCCTTTTTCGAGCGTCACTTCCGTATCGCCAAAACGCAGCGCTGCGACGCGCGACTCCTCGAAAGAGATTTCGCGCAGACGCGCGCCGAAGCGCGGCTCGACGCCTCTGGCGCGAAGCGCGCGCAGCGCCGGTTCGATCAAGGCGTCGCCGAGGCCGCCTTTCGCCACCATGGGGCGACAGGCGTCGCCGCCCGCCGCGAGCGTCTCGCGCAGCACCGCGCCGGCGAGTTTGGCGGAAGCCTCTTCGGGCTCGGTGTTGAGTGCCGAGAGCAGAACCGGGCGCCAAAGCTTCTCCCACAGCGGGCCCTTGCAACGCATGGTTTCGCCAATCGTCGCGCCGTCCTTGGCGAAGAGCAGTCTGCCGGCGTCGAAATAGGCGAGCGGTCCGGCGCCGGGGACGCGGCGGTTCGCGACGAATATCCACCAGGGAACGCGCGAGGCGTTGGGGCGCAGCCGCCAGCGCTCGCCCGTGCGCGCATCGAGAAAATCGAAGGCGCATTCGTCGGGGCCGACGAGCGCGTCGCTCGCGCCGATGCGCTTCGCGTAATCGCGCGCCGCCGCATTGCCGGAGAGCAGCAGATGATTGCCATTGTCGATCGTCAGCCCGAGCGTTGCGTCGAAATAGGACCTGCAGCGCCCGCCGGCCATGCGCGCCGCCTCATAGAGCGCGACGCGGCGGCCCGCGTCGGCAAGGCGCAGCGCGCAGGCGAGCCCGGCGAGGCCCGCGCCGACGACATGAATCGTTTCGCTCACGTGAAGGCGTGTCGCAGGAAGGCGCTGATCAGCTTGAGGCGCGAGGCTCGCACCGGCGCGCGCGGCGGCGCGAAGCCGCGGGCGGCGAGACCATCGAGGATCGAGCGATAGCCGGCGGCCATCAGATAGGGCGCCTTCACCGCGCGTTTCGGCAGGCCCGCCATCACCAGATCGGCCTGATCATAATGTTCGCGCGCGCGGCAGACGACCGGCGCGCAAATCTCTTCAAGCGCGGGATGCGAGAGCACGGCATGCGGCGCGAAGCTCGTCAGCCCGGCGGTTTCAATGGCTTCGCGCGGCAGATACAGGCGTCCGCGCCCGGCGTCCTCGTCGAGGTCGCGCAAAATATTGGTGAGCTGCAGCGCCCGTCCGAGGTGATAGGCGAGCAGTTTCGGGCCGGTCGGCAGTTCGCATTCGGCGCCCGGCTCCTCGTCGACGAGGCCGAAGGCGCGCACAGACAGTCGCCCGACGGCGCTCGCGACCCGATCGCAATAGAGTTCGAGCTTTTCCCACTCCGGCGCGCAAATATCCTCGTCGACGTCCATCGCCATCCCGTCGATCACCGATTCGAAATCGACGCGGTCGAGGCGGAAGCGCCGGACAGGCTCGGTAAGAAAGCTCACGCGCGCGCGAATGCGGCCGGCGTAGAGTTCATCGAGGTCGGCGCGCCACTGATCGAGCGCGGTGCGCCGGACGGCGCGGTCGCCCTCATCGTCGGCGATGTCGTCGACCGCGCGACAGAAGGCGTAGATCGCAAACATGGCGTCGCGGCGCTCCGGCTCCAGGATACGCATCGCCAGATAGAAGGAGCTTTTGGTCGCGATCGCGCGCGTGCGCAGCGTCGCCGAATCGGCAAGCGCGTCGATTGTCATTGGCGCGTTCCCGGGATGGCCGGCGAAACCGCGCGGGGACGCAAGATTCGCCGAAGCAGCGCGCCGATCGCGCCGATCGCGCCCTTCGCGGCGAAACCGAGCTTGCCGTCATGGACCTTGTCGCCGAGGGGATCGGCGATGGCGAGCCGCGCGACGAGATGTTCGGCGAGCGTCTGGATGGCGCCGACCTCCATGGCGAGTCGCGCATCGTCGATCAGGTCCGCGAAGCAGCGCGACTGAACGAGGAGACGCGCGGTCCTTTGGTTCACGTCGCGGATCGTCGCGCGTAGCGGCGGCGGCGCTTTCTCCTGAGCCAGCATCTCAACCGCGGCGCCATGCGCCGCGAGCGTGTCCTGAGGCAGATAGACCCGGTCGAGGTCGCGGTAGTCCTTGCCGCAATCCTGCAGATGATTGATGATTTGCAGCGCGGCGCAGAGCGCGTCATTCGCCGCCCAGACCCGGCCGGGATCCTCGCCATGAACGTCGCAGACGAAGCGTCCGACGGGCATCGCCGAATAGCGGCAATAGTCGATGAGATCGTCCCAGTCGCGATAGCGCAATTGGGTCACGTCGCGCTTGAAGGCGACGATCAGGTCGCGCGCATGCTGCGGATCGAGGCCGCGCGCGCGGCATGTGTCGCGCAGGCGGCGCGCGACCGGCGCATCCGCTTCGGTCTTTCCCATCAGCGCGCCGTCGAGCGCGTCCAGGAGATCGAGCTTTTCCTGCGCGCCGAGCGTGGGATGATCGGAAATATCGTCGGCGGCGCGAACGAAATCATAAAAGGCGAGGATCGGCGCGCGATGGCGCGGCGCGATCAGAAAGGAGGCGACGGGAAAATTTTCGTCGCGATGGGTCTTTCCCGAACTCGTCCGCGCAATGTCCATGATGACGCCGTTTTACCGCTCCACGGCGCTCCCGCGCCTTCAACCTCGATTTCGCGGCTCGCCTCGATCTCGTCGGACGATTCGAATCGCTGCGCCGCCGTTTGCGCGCGCGGCGCCTGATAGCGGCCCTTCCATTCGCCGCCACGGCCGCAGAAGTGCCGCCAGGCCGATTCAACCGTGAACCACGTATAGCACGCCGCGACGCCTGGCAAAGCAAAGGCGCGCAGCCGCGACAGGCCATAAAAGCGCAAGGTCGGCATATAGCACTGCGCCATCAGCAGCCAGGAGACGAGCGCCGTCTCGCGGGCCGGCGATTCGCCGAAAAACGCCAGATAGGGCGGCGCGAGATAGGCGGCCGCCATGCCAAGCAGCGCCCCGGCGAGACGCCAGGGCGAATAGCTGAGCTGGGCGTAGGCCGAGCGCACGACCATTCGGGAAATGTCGGCGAGCCGCGGATAGGCGCGCAGGCTGTGGACGTCTTCGGTCAGTCCCAGCCAGATCGGCCCCTGCGCCTTCATCAGCGCGCCGAGCGCGCAATCGTCGATCAGCGCGCCGCGAATGGCGCGAAAGCCGCCCGCCGCCGCGAGCGCCTCGGGGCGCGCCAGCATCACTCCGCCCGCCGCGCCCGCCGCCGCATGTTCGGGATCATTGACGTGGCGGAACGGGTAGAGCTTCTGAAAAAAGAAGATGAAGGCCGGAACGAGCCAGCGCTCGGCGGCGCTTTCGCAGCGCAGCTTGACCATCAGCGAGGTCAGAACGGCGCCCCGCGCCTTCGCGCCCGAAACCAGACGCGCCAGCACAGGCGGCGAAAATTCGATGTCCGCGTCGCAGAACAGCACGAAGTCGGGGCCGAGCGGCAGGCTTCGCACATAATCGAATCCGCGCTGCATCGCCGCGAGCTTTCCGGTCCAGCCCGAATCAGGTCCGCGCGACGAGAGAATCGTCAGGCGGCCGGAGGCGTCATGCGCGGCGGCGCAGCGGCGCGCGGCTTCGGCGGTGGCGTCGTCGCTCTCGTCGTCGACCAGAATGACGTCGAAGCGGCCCTGGAACTGTTGAGCGAACAGCGACGCCAGGCTCTTTTCGATGACGTCGGCTTCGTTCCGGGCCGGAACGATCGCCACGACATAGGTCGGATAGGTCGCTGGCGCGGCGGGTTCCTGGCCGCCGAGGTTGCGGTCATGCTCGGTCAGCCGCCAAAATCCGCCGCGCAGCGCAATGAGATAGAGCCAGGCGAATAGCCCGATAAGGGCGATGAACATTGCGAGCATGGCGAATCGGGGTGGGGATTCGACGCAGATCGCCTTCTATCATTCGCATCCAAGCTAGACCAGAGCGGCCTTCGAGCCTCACGGCGCTATCGCCTCGCCCATCCCGCCGCGGTCTTGACGTAGCTTCGCTTGACCGCCGCCCAGGCGATCCGGTGCGCCGCCTCTTCCTGCCGAGGGTCGTTGCGATGGGCGTCGAAGGCGTGGTTGAACGCCTCGCGGTAAATGTCCTGGGCGTGTTCGGGGAGGATGCTTTGGAGATTTTCGGGCAGGTCGGCGTTGCTGGCGTAGGGCATGCCGCGACCTCCGGTCAGGCGCCGTTCATCTCGCGGGCGATCTGCTCGGCGGCGGCGGCCGGATCGGCCGCGCGCGTAATGGGCCTCCCAACGACAATATAGTCCGCCGAGGCGGCGATCGCCTCTCCCGGCGTCATCACCCGCTTCTGGTCTCCAGGATCGGCCCCCGCCGGTCTGACCCCCGGCGTCACCAGCAGCATCTCCGCGCCGACGATCGGCCTTATCGCCGCGAGCTCCATCGGCGACAGGATGAGGCCGTCGACCCCCGCCGCCTTCGCCTGCCGGGCGCGCCGAGCGACCAGTTCGGTGACGCCGCAGGCGTAGCCCGCTTCCTTCAGATCGGCGTCGTCATAGGAGGTCATCACCGTCACCGCGAGCAGCTTCAGCGCGCTGTCTGTCGCGCCCTCGTGCGCGGCCGCCATCGTCTGAGGGAAGGCGTGGACGGTGAGAAAGTCGACGCCGAGCCGGGCGATCTGCCGCGTCGCGCGCGCCACCGTGACGCCGATGTCATGGAGCTTCAAGTCCAGGAACACGCGCTTGCCGCTTGCTTTCAATTCGCGCGCGAAATCGAAGCCGCCCGGCGCGTAAGCGAGTTCCATGCCGACCTTAAGGAACGAAACCGTCTCGCCGAGCGCCGCGACGAGCGCGCGCGCCTCGCCGACGCTTTCCACGTCGAGCGCGACGATCAGGCGCTCGCGCGCCTTCACGCCCTTGGCTTTCCGGCGTGGCCGGCCTTGCGGTAGCGCCAGACCCGCGCCGGCGGAATATTGAGCACGATCGGCGGCGATCCCTTGCCGACATAGGCGCCTTTGACGCCATGGGCGTGCATCGGCATCGGCGATTTGGTCAGGCCATAGGTGAATTGGATGAAAAGACCGTCGTCGCCCATAAGTTCGAAAGACTGGTTCAGCAGTTCGACCCGATCGCGCTCGGGCCGGTTGAGGAGCGGCAGGCTCGAAACGACGCTCGCGATTTTTCCGGGAATCTTGCCGTCGAGCGTCGCCTTCAGGCCATAGGCGTCGCCCTGGACGATGTTGACGCCGGGGAAGCGTTCGGAAAGCAAATGGCAGAACCGCGTCTCGAATTCGACGAGCACCAGGCGCTCCGGCGCGACGCCGCGAGCGAGCAGCGCCTGAGTCACCGGGCCGGTGCCGGGACCAAGTTCGACGATGTGTCCGTTCTTTTCCGGTTCGACGAAGCCCGCCATCGTCTTGGCGAGCGCGCGTCCGGACGGCGAGACGGCGCCGATGAGGCGGGGATTCTCGATCCACTGGCGGATGAAGCGCGCGTTATCCACAAGATTTACGCGACCGCCGGCTTTTTGTGATCTCTGCGGCACGGATCCCCCCCCCGAATCGGCGCGATGAAACGCGCAAACGGCCCCCGCTGTCGGGAGCCGTTTCGTCGGATGATAGGAGAGCCGCGCGTCAAAAACAACGTGGCGTCTCTGAGGCCGGCAAGGCGAATTCTATGACCCCCGCTTCGCTCCGCCCGCCGGGCGACGGCGCGCGCCAAGATATCCGGTCAGAAGAAGGATCAGCTGCTCTTCCAGGCGCGCGTCGAATTCGGCTGGAGCGTATCCCTCCAGCAGGATTCGTGTCGGCCCCGCGACGGCGCTAAACGCGATCGCGCCCGTCATGGCCGGATCATCGAAATCCGCCTCGGGCGCATGCGCCAGCATATCGGCGATCGCCGCCACAATGCGGTTGCGCATGCGAGCGACCAGCGCCGCGCCGCTCAGCTCTGCGGCAACCGCATATAGCGCCTGCGATTCCTGAAGATTGCGCCGCTTCGCGGCCAGGAAGGCGGCGACGACGGCGGCGGCCATATCGGCAACCGACCTGCCCCGATGGGCGCGGCAGGCGCGATCCACGGCGCCGGCGACGCCGTCGAGGTGCGTTTCCAGGATGGCGGCGAGGAGCGCATCACGGTTCGGATAGTACTGATAAAGGCTGCCGACCGATACGCCGGCGCGCTCGGCGATGCGGGTCGTCGTGCAGCGGCTCACGCCTTCCTGGGTCAAAACCTGAATGGCGGCGATGCGCATAGCGTCGACGGTGGCTGCGGAGCGAGCCTGAACCGGCGATTTTCTAGGCCTTAGATTTGGAACGACGGCGTTCATCGAATGCGAATTCCAGCGACGAGGGATTCTTTGTATTTTCGCAGGCGAAGCGTGAAAAGAGGATCTAGGCGATGACCGGCGCTTTCACTCTCGGCGAGCGCTCCGTACGACGGCTTGGCTACGGCGCGATGCAACTCGTGGGCCCTAACGCGTTCGGTCCGCCGAAGGACCGCAACGCGGCCCTCGCCGTCTTGCGTGAGGCCGTCGCTCGGGGGGTGAATCATATCGACACCAGCGATTTCTATGGCCCGCATGTCGCGAACGAGCTGATACGCGCAGCGTTGCATCCCTACCCGGAGGACCTTGTCATTGTCACCAAGATCGGGGCGCGGCGCGGCGACAATGGTTCGTGGCTGCCCGCCTTCGCGCGCGAAGAGCTGATCCAGGCGGTGCATGACAACCTGCGGAACCTTGCTCTCGATAGGCTTGAGGTGGTGAATTTCCGCGCCATGTCCGGCGATCACGGTTCTGCCGAAGATTCGCTTGAAGCGCCGCTGACAGTCCTCGCCGAATTGCGGCAACAGGGGCTTATCCGTTCCATCGGCCTCAGCAATGTTACGCCCGCACAGGTGGAGGAAGGACGGCGGATCTGCGAAATCGTTTGTGTGCAGAACCACTATAATCTGGCGCACCGGGCCGACGACGCTTTGATCGATAGTCTGGCTCGCGACGGCGTCGCCTATGTGCCGTTTTTCCCGCTTGGCGGATTTGCGCCGCTACACTCCTCAATTTTATCTGATGCCGCGCGGAGTCTCGGCGCCACGCCGATGCAGGCCGCGCTCGCATGGCTTCTCCGCCGGGCGCCCAATATCCTGTTGATCCCGGGCACCTCCTCGATTGCGCATTTGGCGGAGAATCTTTCCGCCGCCGAACTCGATCTGACGGACGAAATCCTATCCAAGTTGAACGGCGTTGCGTTGGCGGGCGGCTCGCCCGCCTGAACGTCAACGGCGCATCCTGTGTGAGCCTACCCTTCGCCCTTCGCGACGAGCGCGCCATAGGCGTCCATATCGATGACGCCGCCGGCCGCGTCGACGGCGGCGCGGTCCTTTGGCGTCAACGCCTCCTGGGCGACATCGAGCCGCTTCCAGCCCGGCAGCGGCGCATCGCCGGCCGAATCCGGCAGATATTTCGAATCCGCGATTTTCTGATAGGCGTGGATATATCGCGGGCAATTGACCCAGACGCTCTCGACCGCCACGCTGACGAGGAATTGCGCGCCAGGATAAGCCGCGAGAAGCGACGGGTCGCGCGAAATCGCCGCCGCGCCCTGCGCGCGCAAGCGGTTCGGCCTCAGAAAGTCGATGAACAGCAGTCCGACATTCGCCGTCTCGACGAGATTGCCGGCCGAATAAAACATGCCGTTGCCGTCGTACCAGGGGAAGATCAGCGCGCTCGGTCCGACGACGCGCACGAACCCCGTCGCGCCGCCCTTGTAGGAGACCGTCGGCCGGCCCGACGGATCGACGGTGGCGAGAAAAAACATGTCGCGCGACTGGATGAAATCGATTTCATCCGGCGTGAATTCGGCGTGCATCACGCCGCCTTCCATCAGATCGGCGAGACGGCGCGTATCGAATTCATCCTGAAGGGCGCGATGCGCCGCGCCGTAATAATTGGACATGAAATCCTCCCGCGTCCGCCGGCCTATTGCGCGTTCAACGCGACGAAATCGTCGAAACGCAGCGCGCCGACGATGTTCTGCGCATCGTCGAGAAGTTCATAGACGGGATCATTGTCGCCGTAGATCGCGAATAGCACGATCACGTCGCGATCGCCGCCGCCTTCGCGATGGGCGTCGTCCGACGGCGGGGTGACCGTATAGCGGCCGACGGGCCTTGCTTCCTTCAGGCGACCGTCGGGTTCATAGAGCCGATGCTCGCCCTGAATGACGAAGGTTTTGTTCAGGCTGCGATGGCGATGCAGGATGATTTGCTGCTTCGCGTCGAATTTGAACAGCACATGCGCGATACGATTCGTCGCGTCTATGTCGAGGATGGAAAAGGCGAGATGATCGATGCCATCGAGGCGTCGCCATGAAATACTGGTGTCGTCGAACGCAAATCGCGGCATGTCGGCTCTCCCTTGAAATCGCCCGGCCGGACTGTCCGAAAGACGCCGCCGCGGCGCCAGGGAATCGCGCCTGAAAGCGTTCGGGCAAAATGCCCGGCGTCCGATCGCGCAGGCGCCTTATGGGAACATGCTCTATCCGCCGAACAAATCCTTCATCCGCGCGAAAAAGCCTGTCTCCTCGGGGTGGGTGTCATGCGAGGATTCCTCCTCGAATTCCGCGAGAAGCTCCTTTTGCCGCTTGGTGAGCTTTTGCGGCGTCTCGACGCTGATCTGCACATGCAGATCGCCGTGGTCGCGTCCGCGCAAGATCGGCATGCCTTTGCCCTTGGCCTTGAGCTGGCGTCCGGACTGCGCGCCCTCGGGAATTTTGAGCTTCACCTCGGAGCCGTCGAGCGCATGCACCTTGATCTCGCCGCCAAGCGCCGCGCGCACCATCGAAATCGGCACGCGGCAGTAGAGGTCGGCGCCGTCGCGCTGGAAGAAGGGATGCGGCTTTACGGAAAGAAAAATATAAAGATCGCCGGCCGGTCCGCCGCGCAGGCCGGCCTCGCCTTCTCCGGCGAGCCTGATGCGCGTGCCATCCTCGACGCCCGGCGGCACATTGACCGAGAGCGATCGTTCGATCGTCTTGCGTCCGGCGCCGGCGCAGGACGGGCAGGGGTTCTCGATGATCTCGCCGCGTCCCTGGCAGGTCGGGCATGTGCGTTCGATCGCGAAAAAGCCCTGCTGCGCGCGCACCCGCCCCATGCCGCCGCAGGTCGTGCAGGTCTTGGGCTTCGAGCCTTTTTTCGCGCCCGTGCCGGAACAGGCCTCGCAGGTCGTCGAGGTCGGAATTTTCAGCGACGCGCTCTTGCCGTGATAGGCCTCGTCGAGGGTGATCTCCATATTGTAGCGCAGATCCGAGCCGCGCTCGCGGCCGCCCGAGCGGCCGCGCCGGCCCATGACGTCGCCGAACAAATCCTCGAAAATATCGGCCATCGAGGCGCCGAAGCCTTCGCCGGCCCCGAAGCCGCCGAACCCGCCGCCCTGTTCGAAGGCGGCGTGGCCGAAACGGTCGTAGGCGGCGCGCTTCTGCGGATCGCACAGGCACTGATAGGCCTCGTTCAATTCCTTGAACCGCGCCTCCGCCTGCTTGTCGCCAGGGTGCCGATCGGGGTGGCATTGCATCGCGGATTTACGGAAGGCGATTTTCAGTTCGACTTCCGTCACGGTGCGGGTCACGCCGAGAACTTCGTAATAGTCGCGTTTGGACATTTCTTAGTCTTCGGCCGGTTTTTCCGAAGCTCCGCCGATCCGTTCGCCCGCCGCTTCGTATATGGCTTCGAGGGGATTTAGCAACTCCGGCAGATTGATCAGCGCCGTTCGCCAGACGACGC
The DNA here is from genome assembly GCA_021731565.1 of Methylocystis sp. Taxonomy (GTDB): domain Bacteria; phylum Pseudomonadota; class Alphaproteobacteria; order Rhizobiales; family Beijerinckiaceae; genus Methylocystis. The sequence continues at coordinate 11,058 of JAKFXD010000021.1, forward strand.
GAAAGTCGAGTTCGACATATCCGTTGGCGATGCGATTTCGCATATCGATCATGTCGCGCCATGGAAGTTCGCCATGCGCCGCGGGGAAGGACGGATGGGATCGCGCCAGCCGGGTCGCGGCTTCGCCGATGATGATGAGATTCATGGCGACCGCCTGCTGCGTGCGCTTGTCGGCGAGAAACCCATCTTCAGTCATGCCTTCGACATAGGATGTCGCGAGGCGAGCCGCTTCGAGAATCTGGTCGAGAAGCACGAAAACGTCGCCGTCCTTCATATCGGGACGGCCTCGGCGACGACTTTCGCTCTGATGCGTTTGGGAAGCTCCAGCGGCGTCAGGAGATCGACTTTCACGCCCAAGATCTCTTCCAACTCCGCATGGAGCCCGCCCAAATCCAGCAAGGTCGCGCCGGGTAAAGCATCGACCAGAATGTCAATATCGCTGCCGTCCTCATCCTCGCCGCGCAATACTGAGCCGAAGACGCGCGGATTGGCCGCCTTGCGGCGGCTGACCGCGGCGCGCACGGCTTCGCGATGTTGATTGAGCGCGAAAGAAGGTTTCATGCGTATCGCTCAACCTTATCGTCCGCTTCGAGCTGCGGTCCCATACGGAATTCGATTGAGTGGTTCGCTGGACGCGTCATTCCCGATCGCGCAATGCCCGCTTCGGAAGTGACTGCCAAGCAGTTCAACCAAATATCGTACGACGCGCCTGAAACGCAACGGAACCCGGCGTTATTCACGCCGGGTTCCCGTTTCGCTATCGCATCGGAGCGGCTATGGCCAGCGCCGGCTTACTTCTTGTCGTCGCCGACGTCCTTGAACTCCGCGTCGATCACGTCGTCCTTGGGCGCCTCCGGCGCGCCGGGGCTCGAGGCGTCGGCCTGCTGGGCCTTGTACATCGCCTCGCCGAGCTTCATCGAGGCCTGAGCCAATTCATTGGTCTTGGCCTTGATCGTGTCGGCGTTGTCGCCTTCGATCGCGCTCTTTAACGAAGCGATCGCCGCTTCGATCGCGCTCTTGTCGGCGCCCGAAACCTTGTCGCCGAATTCGGCGACGGATTTCTCCGCGGCGTGGATCGCGGCCTCGCCATGGTTCTTGGCGTCGACCAGTTCGCGGCGGATCTTGTCCTCCGCAGCATGAACCTCGGCGTCCTTGACCATTTTGTCGATGTCGCCTTCGCTCAGGCCGCCCGAGGCCTGGATGCGGATCTGCTGCTCCTTGTTGGTCGCCTTGTCCTTCGCCGTAACATTGACGATGCCGTTGGCGTCGATGTCGAAGGTCACCTCGACCTGCGGCATGCCGCGCGGCGCCGGCGGGATGCCGACGAGGTCGAACTGGCCGAGCAGCTTGTTGTCCGCCGCCATCTCGCGCTCGCCCTGGAAGACCCGGATGGTGACCGCCGTCTGACTGTCTTCGGCGGTCGAGAACACCTGGCTCTTCTTGGTCGGGATCGTCGTATTGCGGTCGATGAGCCGGGTGAAGACGCCGCCTAAGGTCTCGATGCCGAGCGAGAGTGGGGTCACGTCGAGCAGCAGCACGTCCTTTACGTCGCCCTGCAGCACGCCGGCTTGCACCGCCGCGCCGATGGCGACGACTTCGTCGGGGTTGACGCCCTTATGCGGCTCCTTGCCGAAGAACTGCTTCACCACCTCCTGCACCTTGGGCATGCGGGTCATGCCGCCGACGAGCACCACTTCGCCGATGTCGGCCGCCGACAGTCCGGCGTCCTTCAGGGCCTTGCGGCAGGGCTCGACCGTGCGCTGGATGAGATCGTCGACGAGCGCTTCGAATTTCGCGCGCGTGAGCTTCAGCGTCAGATGCTTGGGCCCGGTGGCGTCGGCGGTGATGTAGGGCAGGTTGATCTCGGTCTGCGTCGCCGAGGAGAGTTCGATCTTGGCCTTTTCCGCCGCTTCCTTGAGGCGCTGCAGGGCGAGCTTGTCCTTCGTCAGGTCGATGCCCTGCTCTTTCTTGAACTCGCCCGCGAGATATTCGACGAGGCGCATGTCGAAGTCCTCGCCGCCGAGGAAAGTGTCGCCATTCGTCGACTTCACCTCGAAAACGCCGTCGCCGATCTCCAGGATCGACACGTCGAAAGTGCCGCCGCCAAGGTCATAGACCGCGATCGTGCCCGACTGCTTCTTGTCGAGGCCGTAAGCGAGCGCCGCCGCCGTCGGCTCGTTGATGATGCGCAGCACCTCGAGGCCGGCGATCTTGCCGGCGTCCTTCGTGGCCTGACGCTGAGCGTCGTTGAAATAGGCGGGGACGGTGATGACGGCTTGCGTGACCGTCTGGCCGAGATAGGACTCGGCCGTCTCCTTCATCTTCTGCAGGATGAAGGCTGAAATCTGCGACGGCGAATATTGCTTGCCGGAGGCCTCGACCCAGGCGTCGCCGTTGTTCGCCCTGACGATCTTATAAGGGACAAGGCCCATGTCCTTCTTGGTCATCGGGTCGTCATAGGTACGGCCGATCAGCCGCTTGATGGCGAAGAAGGTCTTGTCGGGATTGGTGACCGCCTGACGTTTGGCGGGCTGACCGACGAGGCGCTCGCCGTCGTCGGTGAAGGCGACGATCGACGGCGTCGTCCTGGCGCCTTCGGCGTTTTCAATCACCTTGGGGCTCGACCCTTCCATGACGGCCACGCAGGAATTGGTCGTGCCGAGGTCGATGCCGATAATCTTACCCATATCGATGTCCTTTCGCTGGCGACGCCGGACCCCGAAGCGGTCCGGTTCAAAAAGGCGAAGGACAGCGGCTCGCTGTGAGCCCGCCGCGCGATCCTCCCCCTCGCTCCCCCAAGATTGTAACGGGCCCACCCGCCCGCAAGAGCAGGCCGCATATAGAAGAATCATTTCGCGGCGACAATCCCTCCAGCGACGTCCGTGACCGAAGCGTTCAGCCGACGCGCCTGACGGCCGCCGCCGCCTGACCCGAGTTGGGGACGAAAGAAAAGCCGAGAAGACGGTTGACGAACGACTGATGATTGACGATTATCGAAAATCGTCATCAAGAGCGCCGCGGGCGCTCGCCTCACAGGACGACGCAGCATGTTCCGCCATCATCCGCATGTGTATGCGCTTGTCGGGCTGCTGGTCGCGGCGCTGGGCGGCTGCGACGGCAAGGACCAGCGCACGGCGCAGGCGAGCGAGCGCGCCGAGCGCCCGGTGCTCGTCGCCCCGGCGCACTACGCCGCCCAGTCGCAGATGCGCGAATTTGTCGCCACCATCCGGCCGAGGGTCGAGTCCGATCAGGGCTTTCGCGTCGCCGGCAAGGTCGTCAAGCGCTTCGTCGAGGTCGGGCAGCGGGTGAAGGCGGGCGACCCAATCGCGGCGCTCGACGAGCAGGATTTGCGGCTGCAGAAGGAGCAGGCGGACGCCGAATTCGCGGCGGCGCGGATGGCGCAGACGCAGGCGCTGGCAGACGAGAAGCGCGCCGCCCAGCTGCGCAGCAAGGGCTGGGTCGCCCAGGCGGCGCTCGATCGGGCGCGGGCGGGCGGAGAGGAGTCGCGTGGGCGGTTCCGGCGGGCGGAACGCGCCGTCGAACTTGCCGGCAATGCGCTCGACTACGCCACTTTGCGCGCTGGCGCCGACGGCGTCGTCACCCAAACGCTCGTCGAGCCGGGGCAGGTGGTTTCGGCGGGACAGCCTGCCGTGCGCATCGCGCACGCCGGCGAATTGGAAGCCGCCGTCGCCCTGCCGGAGGCTTTCGCCGCCACGGCCGGCAAGGGCGAGGCGACCCTGACGCTCTGGTCGAAACCCGGCGCGGTCTATCGCGCCAGACTGCGCGAATTGAGTCCGGCGGCGGACCCCGTCACGCGGACCTTCGCCGCGCGCTTCTCGATTCTCAATCCGGATTCGGCGGTGGCGCTCGGCATGAGCGCGACGCTGCACATTTCCGGCGCCGATGCGCAACCCGTCGTCACCGTGCCGCTCTCGGCGATCTACAATCAAGGCGCCGGTCCCTCCCTTTGGAAGGTCGACGGCGAAGGAAATTTGCAGCTCGTTCCGGTGACCCTGGTGCGTCTCGAGGCCGACCACGCGCTTGTCGCCGGCGGCGTGAAGGACGGCGACAATATCGTCGTCCTCGGCGTGCACAAGCTCGATCCCAACATGAAAGTCCGCGCCATTTCGCGGCAGTCGTTGTGAGAAAAACAGGGCGATGAGCGACGTCAACCTTTCGCGCTGGGCCGTTCAACGGCCGACGCTGATGCTGTTTCTGATGATCGCGATCAGCCTCACCGGCGTCTATTCCTACATGCGGCTCGGCCGCGCCGAGGATCCCTCCTTCACGATTAAGGTCGCCATCATATCCGCCTCTTGGCCCGGTGCGACCGCGACCGAAATACGCGATCAGGTCTCCGATCCGATCGAGAAGAAGCTTCAGGAACTGGCCTTCCTCGACAAGATCGAGACCTATACGAAGCCCGGCTTTCTGGCGATGCAAGTGACCTTCAAGGACACGACGCCGCCAAGAGAAGTGCCCCAGCTCTTCTACCAGCTGCGCAAGAAGCTCCATGACATCGCGCCGACGCTGCCCGCCGGCGTGGTCGGCCCGCAGGTCAACGACGAATATGGCGACGTCGATACGGTGATGTACGCCGTCACCGGCGACGGCGCGGACTACGACGTTCTCGACAAGGTGGTTCAAGCCTTTCGCCAACGGCTGCTCGCCGTGCCGGACGTGGCCAAGGTCGATGTCTATGGCGACCAAGGCCGCCGCATCTTCGTCGAGTTCAGCGAGGCGAAGCTCGCGGGCCTGGCCATCCCGCCCCAGGCGATCTTTGATTCGCTCGCCAAGCAAAACGCCATCAACGACGCGGGCGTGTTCGAGACGTCGTCGAACCGCGTGCGCGTCCAGGTGACGAGCGATCTCAAGGGCGCCGACGCCATCGCCGCCATTCCGGTCGAAGCGAATGGCAAGGTGATACGGCTAGGCGACATCGCCGAGATTCATGCCGGTTTCGAGGATCCGCCAAGTTTTCTCGCGCGCTTTAAGGGCCAGCCGGCGATCATCGTCGGCGTCGTCATGGCGAAGGGCGCCAATGTTCTCAGATTCGGTGAGAACCTCGGCGTTGCGGTGCAGGAGATGCGCGACAAAACGCCGCTCGGCGTCGACATCGACCAGATCGCCGATCAGCCGAAGGTGGTCGAGGAGGCGATCGGCGAATTCACCCGCTCCTTCCTGGAGGCGCTGGTCATCGTGCTCGGCGTGAGCTTCGTCTCGCTCGGCTTTCGGACGGGAATCGTCGTCGCGCTTTCCGTGCCGCTGGTGCTCGCCATCGTTTTCATCTTCATGGGGCCGCTTGGCATCGATCTCCAGCGCATTTCGCTCGGCGCGCTGATCATCGCGCTCGGGCTGCTCGTCGATGACGCGATCATCGCCGTCGAGATGATGACGGTGAAGATGGAGCAGGGCTTCAATCGCATTAAAGCCGCGACTTTCGCCTGGCGATCGACAGCCTTTCCGATGCTCAGCGGCACGCTGGTCACAGCGGCGGGCTTCCTGCCCGTCGGCTTCGCCAATTCGAGCGTCGGCGAATATACGGGCTCGATGTTCTGGGTGCTGCTCGTTGCGCTCATCGCTTCATGGTTCGTCGCGGTGACGTTCACGCCCTATCTCGGCGTGAAGCTTCTTCCCGATTTCGCCAAGCTGCATCCCCATAGCGATCCAGACGCCATCTACCAGACGCCGTTCTATCGGCGATTGCGCGCCGTCGTCACCTGGGCGGTCGACTATCGCGGCGTTGTGATTGCAGGCGTCGTCGCCATTTTCGCGCTCGCCGTCCTCGGCTTCTTCGTCGTCCAGAAGCAGTTTTTCCCCTATGCGGAACGTCTGGAGCTGTTCTTTCAGCTGCGCCTGCCGGAAGGCTCGTCGATCGGCGCTTCGCTCGAGGCGGCGAAACAGGCCGAGACGCTCCTGAAAAACGATCCCGACGCGGCGCTTTACACGAGCTATGTCGGGCAGGGTCCGCCGCGATTCTGGCTCGGCCTCAATCCGCAGCTGCCGAATGAGGCCTATTCGGAGATCGTGATCGTCGCCAAGGACATCGAGGCGCGCGAGCGTTTGAAGAAGAGGCTCGAGGCGGCCATCGCCAATGGCGCCTTGCCGCAGGCGCGCGCCCGCGTCGATCGCTTTTATTACGGCCCGCCCGTAGGTTTTCCCGTGCAATTCCGCGTCGTCGGCTCCGATCCGGCGAAGGTGCGCGCCATCGCCTATCAGGTCCGCGACGTCATGCGCGGGGACGAGGGCGTCGACGATCCGCACCTCAATTGGAACGAGCAGACGCCGCGCGTGCGCCTCGTCATCGACCAGGATCGCGCGCGGCTTCTCGGGCTGACGCCGCAGGACGTAGCGAACAGGCTCCGCCTCGCGATTTCCGGCGTGACGATCGCGACCTTGCGCGACGGGATCAATCAGGTCGAAGTGGTCGCCCGCGCCGTTCCCCAGGAGCGCGGCGATCTTTCGAGGATCGGCGACATGGTCGTCTATTCGCGCGACGGCAAGGCGGTGACCGTCTCCCAGGTCGCGAAAATCGTCTACGACCACGAAGAGCCGATTTTCTGGCGGCGCAATCGCGACATGAGCATCACGGTGCGCTCAGGCGTCAAGGACGGCGTGCAGGCGCCGGACGCGACGACGCGCATCTGGCCGCGCCTCGCGCAGATTCGCGAGACTCTTCCGCCGGGCTATCGGATCGAAATCGGCGGCGCGATCGAGGAATCTCAAAAAGGCAACGCGTCGATCTTCGCGGTGTTTCCGCTCGTCGGGCTGGTCATGCTGACGATCGTGATGTTCCAGCTGCAGAATTTTACCCGCGTCGCGCTGGTGATGATGAGCGCGCCGCTCGGCGTCATCGGGGCCTCGCTCGCGCTCAATGTCGCGCATGCGCCCTTCGGCTTCGTCGCGCTGCTCGGCCTCATCGCGCTGTCCGGCATGGACATGCGCAATTCGATCATCCTGGTCGATCAGGTGCGACAGGACCTCGAGCGCGGCGAGAATTATCGAGAGGCGATCATCGGCGCGACGATTCGGCGGGTTCGGCCGGTCGCGCTGACGGCGCTCGCGGCGATCCTCGCGATGATTCCATTGTCTGGCTCGGCCTTTTGGGGGCCGATGGCGCTCACCATCATGGGCGGGCTGTTCGTCGCCACTTTTCTCACTGTCCTGTTCCTGCCGGCGCTTTACGCGACGTGGTTTCGCCGTCATCTTGGCGAGGGACTGGCCGAATCCGATGGCGCGCGGGTCGAGACTTTGGCCGACGGGCTTGCGAGGGGAGCGGCCGAATGAGCGTAATGGGCGCGAGCGCGCAGAGCGCGCGCGAAATCGAGCAGCGCGCAAAAATCATCGCGACGGCCGAACGGCTGTTCCGCGAGATCGGTTTCCAGAAGACGACGGTCGCGGACATCGCCCGCGAATTGCGGATGTCGCCGGCCAACGTCTATCGTTTCTTCAGCGCCAAATCGGAAATCAACGCCGCCGTCGCGCGGCAGTTGATGAGCGAGGTCGAACAGACGGCGCAGGACATCGCACGCGGGCCGGGCGCGGCGGAGGAGCGGCTGCGCGCGCTCATCCTGTCGAATGAGTCGATGAACGCCGCGCGCTACGTCGCCGATCGCAAGCTTCACGACATGGTGGAAGCGGCGCTCATCGAGAATTGGCCGATCATCTCGGAACACATCGACCGTATCGACGCCGCCATCGAAGAAATCATTCGCTCCGGCATGGACAGCGGGGAATTCGTCAAGGGCGACGCGCAGCTTGCGGCGCGCCTGGTGCACACGTCCTGCATTCGCTACTGCCACCCGCGGCTAATGGTCGAATGCGCCGACCGGCCGGCGCCGACCAGCGCGCAAATGGTCGAATTTTGCATTGCAGCGCTGCGAGGAGCCTGGTGCGAATTCGATTCTTCGGCGGCTTTGCCGCGCTAGCGCAATTCGATCTATACCTGCGGCGCCGGCCACGTATAATAAGCGGCTCCATTCAATCACGCGCGACCATCGTGGCGCGCCACGCAAGAGAACAGCGGACGGTCGATGAAGGTCACTCTGGTTCAAATGAATTCCGTTGGCGACAAGGCCCTGAACCTCGCCAATGCGCGCGCCCTGATCGAGCGCGCGGTCGTTCAGGAGCGTCCGGACTGGATTTGCTTGCCGGAGGTGTTCGATTTCATCGGCGGCTCGCGCGCCGAGAAGATGGCGGCGGCCGAAGAACTGCCCGGCGGGCCGGCCTATGAAATGTGCCGGGCGCTGGCGCGCGAGCATAAGGTCTTCATTCACGCCGGCTCGATTCTCGAAAAGGCGCCGGGCGAGGAGCGGCTGCACAACACCAGCGTCGCCTTCAATCGCGAAGGCGAAGAGGTGGCGCGCTACCGCAAAATCCACATGTTCGACATCACCGCGCCGGATGGCGCCAAATATCACGAAAGCGCCGCGTTCAAGCCGGGCGATTCGGTCGTCACCTATGATTGCGAGGGCCTCACCGTCGGCTGCGCGATCTGCTACGATCTGCGCTTTTCATATCTTTTCCAGGCGCTCGCCGAAAAGGGGGTCGATATCGTCGCCTTGCCCGCCGCGTTCACGTTGGTGACCGGCAAGGATCATTGGGAAGTGCTGTGCCGGGCGCGCGCCATCGAGATGCAGGCCTATCTCTGCGCCCCGGCGCAGACCGGAGCGCATAAGGCCGGGCACGAGACGCGCTTCACTTACGGCAATTCGCTGATCGCCGACCCTTGGGGCCAAGTCGTCGCGAAAGCCTCGGAAGGGCCCGGGCTCGTGTCGTCCTATGTCGACGTCGACCGCATTCGCAAGGTGCGCGCCATGATTCCGGTGGCGCAACATAAGGTGAAATTGGCGGTTTGACCGGAACGATTTCGTCCGATGGCGGCGTCGCGGACAGTCGCCGCCGTCCCGCCGACAGAACGCTTGACTGTCCTTGCAAATGGGTAATTTATGAATACTATCCCAACCGGGACACAGCGCCCGATTATTGCCAATGACGATTTCCATAAGATGCGAGGGGGAGTTGTGTTCGGCCCGTTCCCGATAAAGCAAGCATTGGGCGCTCTGTCCGCATGGTAAGGAGAACTGCTCCGGGCAGCACCTTGACGCGGGCCGCGTTGCGGGAAGCCGTCTACGGCTGCTGTCCTTCGCTTTCCCGCGCCGAAGCCCGCAAGATTTTGGACGCGACCTTCGACGAGATCAGCGAAGCTTTGCTGCGCGGCGAGTCCGTAAAGCTGCGGTCCTTCGGGACCTTCAACGTGCGCGCCAAGCGTGAGCGCGTCGGCCGCAATCCGAAAACTGGCGTCGAGGCCACGATTACGCCGCGCCGCGTGCTGACCTTCAAGGCTTCGCCCGTGCTCGTCGCGCATGTCAACGGCGATGCGGTCATTCCTGAAGAGGACTGATTCCTCTATCATGGGCTTCAGAATGTCGTCGTCGGCGACGCGTTCGCGGCGGGCCGAGCGGCTCCTCATATCCAAGGTGAACGATGCAGAAATTGAGCGTGGCGGTCGCCGTCTTCGCTGCCCTTACCGCGTTGGTCGGCGCCCACAAGGGCGACTCCAGCCTGTTTGTCCTGGCCGCCGCCTCGGCGCTCTGCGCCTTTACGACCTGGCGCGCCGTAAACATGTCGAGCTTCCTGAAAATCTTCGCCTGCATATTTTCGACGGAGACCATCGTCTTCGGTCTCATCGGCCTCATGCAGGCCGAGGGCGTGTGGCCTGATGCGCTGAAGGACTATGCGCCGCCCGAGACCATGCCGCTCACCGTCGCGGTGTTCTCAATCATCGTTTACGCGATTTCGCATATCGCCGTCATTCGGGAGATGACCCGCATCGCTGATCTCTATTTCGATTCCAGCGAACGCGGCGAAGGGCGCGTCTGGCCGTTCCGGCCCTTCGCGGCGCGAGAAAGGGCCATCGCCATCGCCATGGTGGTCGTGCTGGTGCTTCTCAACCAAGGACAAGTCGGCATCACCGTGCGTCTGTCCTTTTTCAATCGCGACTGGTTCAACGCCATTCAGGAGAAGAACGCCGCGGAGTTCTGGCGGCAGCTTCTCTACGTGTTCACGCCATGGGCGTTCGTTTACGTCGTCTCCGTGATCATCGAATTCGTCTTGCAGTCCATGCTCATCATCCGCTGGCGCCGTTGGCTGACGGAACATTACATCGAGCGCTGGCTTGGCGCGCATGCCCATTACGGCATGGCGCTCGCCGGCGGCGGCGCCGACAATCCGGATCAGCGCATCGCGGAAGACGTCAATAGATTCATCAGCGGCGCGGAGGAAGGCTACGGCGTTTATACCTATTCGATCCTGCTGATCGCCACCTTAAGCTCGCTCGTGTCCTTCGCCTATGTGCTGTGGGACTTGTCGGGCAACTACCCTCTGCCTGGAACTGACATTTATGTTCCGGGCTTTCTCTTCTGGGTGGTGCTGCTCTATGCGGTGGTGGGAACGCTGGTGACGCATGTGATCGGCCGCTCTCTCACCGGGCTCTACTTCGATCGGCAGAGGCGCGAGGCCGATTTCCGCTTTTCGCTGGCGCGATTGCGCGAATATAGCGAGCAGATCGCGCTGCTCGGCGGCGAACCCGCCGAGCGCGGTTCTCTGCTCCGGCGCTTCGCCGGAATCATCGTCAACTATCTGGCGATCGTTCAGAAGCGCAAGCAGCTGATGGCGTTCACCTCCACCTATGGTCAGCTGTCGCCGATCATTCCTTATGTGATCACGGCGCCCTTCTATTTCGCCGGCCGCATCCAGCTCGGCGTGATGACGCAGACGGCGAGCGCCTTCGGGCGGGTCGAGAGCGCGCTCACCTTCTTCATCAATTACTATACGTCGCTCGCCAATTTTAAGTCGGTGTTGGATCGGTTGTCGTCGTTCGACCACGCCATCGAGACGGCGCGCTCGAAAATGTCGGCGACGCAGATCGTCTCGCCGACGGATGGCGCGGATATCCGCCTGCGCGACTTGACGCTTGCGCTGCCCGACGGCCGCACGATCGTGACGGCCGACGATCTGACGCTCGCCGCCGGCCAGTCGGCGCTGCTCACCGGGCCGTCCGGCTCCGGAAAGTCGACGCTGTTTCGCGCCATCGCCGGCATATGGCCCTATGCTTCTGGCGACATACTGACGCCGCGCGGCGCGAAGGTGATGCTCGCGCCGCAACGCCCCTATATTCCGATGGGCGCGCTGGCCGAGGCGATCGTCTATCCCGGCCATATCCGCGACCACTCGCTTGCCGACATGCAGGAGGCATTGCGCGCCGCGCGGCTCGCGCCTTTCGTGGAGCGACTTGAAGAGGAGAACAATTGGGCGCAGCGCCTCTCCGGCGGCGAGCAGCAGCGCGTCGCCGTCGCCCGCGCGCTTCTCGCCAAGCCGGATTGGCTTTTCCTCGACGAAGCGACCTCGGCGCTCGACGAAGAGCTCGAAGACGACATCTACGCCATGCTGCGCGAGCGCTTGCCGCACACGACGATCGTCTCGATCGGCCACCGCTCCACGCTGATCGCCTTCCACGACCGGCATATCGTCATGGAGCCTGCGCCGGGCGGCGTCTTCAGCCCGCGCGACAAGGTGCACGCGTGACGAAAGAGTCGGGGCGCGAAGGCGGACGGTCGCTCAAGACGCGGGTCAAGACCGCGCGCAAGCGCTCGCTCTCGTCGACGCTGTGGCTGGAGCGCCAGCTCAATGATCCTTACGTCGCGCGCGCCAAGCGCGAGGGCTACCGCTCGCGCGCCGCCTATAAGCTGATCGAGATGGACGACCGCTATCGTCTCTTCAAGCCGGGTGGCCGCATCGTCGATCTCGGCGCCGCGCCCGGCGGCTGGTCGCAGCTCGCCGCCGCGCGGGTGAAGGCGAAGGAGGGGAAGGGCAAGGTCGTCGCCGTCGATCTTCTCGACATGGAGCCGATCGCCGGCGTCGCCTTCGCGGTGAAGGATTTCAACGACGCGGACGCGCCGGACTTCATCAAGAACATGCTCGGCGGCGCGGCCGACGGCGTGATGTCGGACATGGCCGCGAACGCCATCGGCCACAGGGCGACGGACCATTTGCGCATCGTCGCGCTCGCCGAGCTTGCCGCCGACTTCGCCTGCGACGTGCTGGCGGAAGGCGGCTTCTTCGTCGCCAAAGTGCTGCAGGGCGGCACGGAGGGCCAGCTGCTCGCGCGGCTCAAGCGCGATTTTTCGACCGTGCGCCATGTGAAGCCCGCCGCGAGCCGGGCGGATTCGGCGGAACTCTACGTGCTGGCGACGGGGTTTCGGGGGCGGCGGGAGGCGCCTGCTTCCTGATCCGGCCCGTACGCCACGACCGTTGACGCTTCCCGCGAGCGATATATCGTAACAAGCTTAGGTTGTTCCTATCATTTTGAAATGTCCTCAACGCCGACTGGCGCGGCGAGGTGTCA
>JAKFXD010000029.1 GCA_021731565.1 Methylocystis sp.
AAGACACCTGGCATATCGAATTCGATGTCGGCTCGAGCGAACTGACATACAGGGTCGGCGACAGTTTCGGCGTGTTTCCAAAAAACGATCTCGGCCTCGTCGACCAGATCATCGCCATGCTCGGCGCTTCGCATGTGACGCCGGTGAGGGACAAGACGCTGCGCGACGCATTGTTGAGCGACGTGTCGCTCTCTCCGGCGCCGGATGCGCTGTTCGAATTGATGTCCTTCATCACCGGCGGCGCGCCGCGCGAGAAGGCGCGTTTGCTGGCGCAGGGCGAGGATCCTGATGGCGACGCCGCGACGCTCGACGTTCTCGCCGTGCTGCAGAAGTTCCCGAACGCGCGGCCGCACCCGGAGGCCTTTGTCGAAGCGCTGGAGCCGCTGCAGCCGCGACTCTATTCCATTTCGTCGTCGCCAAAGGCGTCGCCGGGGCGGCTGTCGCTGACCGTCGACGCCGTCCGCTATGTGATCGGAAAGCGCAGACGCGTCGGCGTCGCGTCGACCTTCCTCGCCGAGCGCATTGCGCCGGGCGACAGAATTCCCGTTTACGTTCAGGCGGCGCATGGGTTCAGCCTGCCCGACGATCCCGCGACGCCGATCATCATGGTCGGGCCCGGCACCGGCGTCGCGCCGTTTCGCGCCTTTCTGCAGGAGCGTGCGGCGACGCATGCGAGCGGCAGGAACTGGTTGTTCTTCGGCCATCAACGCTCGGCCTGCGATTTTTTCTACGCCGACGAATTCGAAACGATGAAGGCGACCGGCCTGCTCACGCGCCTGTCGCTCGCCTGGTCGCGCGATGGCGGGGAGAAATTCTATGTGCAGGACCGCATGAGCCAGGCCGGCCGCGAGCTTTGGGCATGGCTTGCCGAAGGCGCGCATTTTTATGTCTGCGGCGACGCGCAGCGCATGGCCAAGGATGTCGAGCGCGCGCTGGTCGACGTCGTCGCCGAATATGGCGCGCGCGGCGCCGATGAAGCGGTCGCCTTCGTTGCGCAGCTCAAGAAGAGCGGACGCTATCAACAGGACGTCTATTGAGGCCGCATATGCTCGACGGAGTCCTGGCGCCGGCGCCGCACGACATCTCGCAGGCTGACGCGTCGCCCGTTCAGGCGACCGCGACGCGCTCGACCTGTCCCTATTGCGGCGTCGGTTGCGGCGTAATCGCTTCGCCCGGCGCCAAGGATGTTGTCGGCGATCCCGCTCATCCAGCCAATTTCGCCCGGCTCTGCTCCAAGGGCTCGGCGCTGGGGGAAACGCTGGGGCTCGACGGGCGCCTTCTCTATCCGATGCGCCGTCAGGCCGACGGCGGCTTGGCGCAGGTGAATTGGGATGCGGCGCTGGACGAAGCCGCCGAGGGCTTTCGCCGCGTCGTCGACCGGCACGGCCCCGAGGCCGTCGCGGTCTATCTCTCGGGCCAGCTGCTGACCGAAGACTATTATGTCGCCAATAAGCTGATGAAGGGCTTCATCGGCTCCGCCAATGTCGACACCAATTCCCGCCTGTGCATGGCGTCGACGGTCGCCGGCCACAAGCGCGCCTTCGGCGCCGACGTGGTGCCGGGCAGCTATGAGGATCTGGACGAAGCCGATCTCATCGTGCTCGTCGGCTCGAACGCCGCCTGGTGCCATCCGGTTCTGTTTCAGCGCATCATGCGCAACAAGGAGGAGCGCGGCGCAAAGCTCGTCGTCATCGACACGCGCCGCACGGTAACGGCGGAAAGCGCGGATCTGTTCTTGCAGATCGCGCCGGGCGGGGATCAGGCGCTGTTTTGCAGCCTGCTTGTCTATCTCGATAAGTTCGGCGCGCTCGACGCCGACTATATTCGCCAATACACAACCGGCTTCGAAAGCGTTCTGACCGCGGCCCGGAACATCGCGCCGTCGATCGAAGCGACCGCAATGTCGACGCAGCTGCGTGAGGTCGATATCGCGGCCTTCTTCGAACTCTTCGCGCGAACGACGCGCACGGTGACCGCCTTCTCGCAGGGCGTCAACCAATCGGCGCAGGGAACGGACAAGGTCAACGCGATCATCAATTGCCATCTCGCGACGGGCCGAATCGGCAAGCCAGGCGCCTCGCCCTTCTCGCTGACCGGCCAGCCCAACGCGATGGGCGGGCGAGAAGTCGGCGGGCTCGCCAACAGCCTTGCCGCGCATATGGGCTTCGACGCTGGAAGCGTCGATCGCGTTCGCCGCTTCTGGAATGCGCCGCGCATGGCGAAGCGCGAAGGCTTGAAAGCGGTGCAGATGTTCGACGCCATCGCGCGCGGCGAGATCAAGGCGCTGTGGGTCGTGGGGACCAATCCGTCGGCCTCTCTTCCCAACGCCAATGCGGCGCGCGCGGCTCTGGCGAAGCTCGAACTCTTCATCGTCTCCGACAATGTCATGTCGAACGACACGATCAACGGCGGGGCGCATCTGCTGTTGCCGGCGCAGGCCTGGGGCGAGAAGAGCGGTACGGTGACGAATTCGGAGCGCCGCATTTCCCGTCAGCGCGCATTTCTGCCGGCGCCGGGCGAAACCCGTCCCGACTGGGCGATCTTCTCCGATGTCGCGCGACGGATGGGATTCGCAGGGTTTGACTTCCGCTCCTCCGCCGACGTCTTTCGCGAACACGCCGCTCTCTCGGCCTTCGAGAATAAAGGCGCGCGCGCTTTCAATATCGGCGGGCTGGCGCGGCTGAGCGACGCCGAATATGACGCGTTCGAGCCGACGCAATGGCCGATCCATGCCGGCGAGCGCATAGGCCGCGAGCGATTGTTCGCGCAAGGCGGTTTTTTCTCGCCGGACCGACGAGGGAAATTCATCGCGCCGGCGAAGCCGGGCCTGGCGACGAAGCTGACGGAGGACTTTCCGCTTCGGCTCAATACCGGCCGCATCCGCGATCAATGGCACACCATGACGCGAACCGGCCTGAGCCCCCGTCTCGCGCGACATCTTGCCGAGCCCTTCGTCGAGCTGGGCGCGTCGGACGCCGAGCGCTTTGGCGTCGAGCACGGCGGCTTCGCCCGCGTCGCGACGCCCTATGGCGACTGCGTCCTGCGTGCGGTCGTCACCGACCGTCAGCCGGCAGGGCATATTTTCGCGCCGATCCATTGGACCGATGAAACCGCCGCGCATGCGCGCATCGGCGCGCTCGTCGCGCCCTTCGTCGATCCCTTCTCTGGGCAGCCGGAGGCCAAGGCGACGCCGGCGATTGTCACGCCCCTGCGCTTCGCGCGTCAGGGCTTCTTCCTTTCCCGCAAGCCGATGGCTTTGCCCCGGGACGTGTGGTGGACGAGGGTCGCCGTCGCCGACGGCTTTGGCTATCGCGTCGCCAGCGATCTCAAGGACGACGATTGGGCGGCGTTGATCCGCGCCGCCGCGGCGAGCGATGACGTTATCGAGTTGATCGACGAAACCAGGAACCTGTTCTCCGGGGCCGCCTTCGTCGACGAGCGCGCGATGCTCATCTGGAGTCTCGCACCGCTTTCGCCGTCTTGGGACTTGGCGCTCGAACTCTTTTCTCTTGAACGTCTCGATCGCTCGGAGCGGCTGTCGATTCTGTCCGGTCGGTCGGGCCGACAGGTCGAAGACGACGGTCCGCTCGTCTGTTCCTGCTTCGGCGTCGGGCAAAAGAAAATCGAAGCCGCGATCGCGCAGGGGCGCCGCTCGACGTCGGATATCGGCAAGGCCATCCGCGCAGGCTCCAACTGCGGCTCATGCCGGCCGGAAATCGAACGTCTCATCAAGGTCTCTTCCGCCGCCGGATCGTCGACGAATTGGACGACGACTGGGCAACACGCATAAATAAAGAAGGAGCACGGTATGAAACTCGCGGACTTCAAGAAGGCCGGCCATTGGCCGACGCTGCTTGCGGCCTTTCTTTACTTTGACATCAGCTTCATGGCCTGGGTCTCACTCGGTCCGCTGATGATTTACATCGCCAAGGACATGCCGATTTCGGTCGAGGACAAAATCTCGCTGGTCGCAATTCCGGTGCTCGGCGGCGCGTTTTTCCGCGTTCCGCTTGGTCTTCTCGCCGACGCGATCGGCCCCAAGATGACCGGCATCCTCGCGCAGGCGGTCGTGATGTTCGCCGTATCTCTCGTTTGCGTCTTCGGACTGACGAGTTCGATCGCGATCGCGCTTTTTGGTCTTTCGCTCGGGATCGCCGGCGCCTCCTTCGCCGTCGCTCTGCCGCAGGCCGGCCGTTGGTATCCGCCGCAATATCAGGGTCTGGTGATGGGCATCGCCGGCGCCGGCAACATGGGCGTCGTGCTCGACACGCTGTTCGCGCCGTCGATCGCCGAAGCTTTCGGCTGGCGGACCGTCTATGGCGTTCTGCTGGCGTTGATGGTCATCGTGCTCCTGATTTATTCGCTGGCCGCCAAGGACGCGCCGGGCGCCAAAGCCACGATTGATCTTTCCGGCTACGGCAAAATGCTTGCGGATTCCGACAGCCGCTGGTTCATGTTTTTCTACTTCATCACCTTCGGCGGTTTTGTCGGTCTCGCCTCGGCGCTGCCGCTCTATTTCACGACGCAATATCACGCGACGGGCGTCGCCGCGGGACTCATGGTGGCGCTGATCGTCGCCTTCGGCTCGGGCTTCCGGCCGGTCGGCGGCTATATCGCGGACCGCATCGGCGGGGTGAAGGCGCTGTCGTTCCTTTTCCTCGTCGTGTCCGCCTGCTATTTCGCCGTCGCCTTTCTTCCGGCGGGACCGGCTCCGGCGAAGGGCGTCGCGGGATGGGGCTTGATGGAGCTGCCGCCTGTGGCCTTTGCGGCGGTGGCGCTGTTCTCGATCGGCGTGCTGTCTCTCGGCATGGGCAATGGCGCGGTGTTTCAGCTGCTGCCGCAGCGCTTCCGCCGCGAGATCGGCGCGATGACCGGGCTCGTCGGCGCCGCGGGCGGATTTGGCGGCTATTTCCTCGCCAAGACCCTCGCGCTTTCCAAGGGCCTGACCGGCGGCTTCATGGTCGGATTCGGCTTCTTCGGTTTCCTTGCGCTGCTCGGTCTCGTAGGCTTGATCTTCGTGAAGACGCGCTGGCGCACCACCTGGGGCGCCGTTTCCGGCGCGCGAATCTGAGCTGAGAAGCCTTCGTGTCGGTCCGCGTCGTGCATGATCTACAAGTCGAAGCGGGCTTTGCGACGCAAACCGGCCGGCGGCCCGACAATCAGGACTATGTCGCCCTTTGCTTCGGTCCGAGCGGCGGCGGCGCCCTGCAAGGCGTCGTCGCCGCCGTCGCCGATGGCGTCGGCGGTCACAAAGGCGGACGCGCGGCCGCCGAAACGACGGTGCGCGCGTTCATCGACGGCTATTATGCGCAGCCGGAGACTTTAGGCGTCGCGCGCGCCGCCGCCCGCTCGCTCGAAGCGGCGAACGGATGGATCGCGGCTCAGTCGAGAGTCGACCCTGCTCTGGAAGGAATGGCGACGACATTCAGCGCGCTGATCCTGTCGCGCCGCAGCGCCTTCATCCTTCATGTCGGCGACACGCGCATCTATCGTTTGGCTGGCGATGGAATCGAAAGATTGACCAAGGATCACACTTTCGGCCAGGGCGATTTGGCGCATGTGCTGCGTCGCGCCGTCGGTTTCGAGGATTCGCTGCTGTTCGATCATGGGCGGCGCAGTCTCAATCTCCATGATCGATTTCTGCTGTGTTCGGATGGCGTCCACGCTGTATTGGCCGACAGCAGGCTGAGCGCGCTTCTCGCCGAACGGCGCGCGCCGCAGGAAACCTCCGAGCGGATCGTTGAGGCGGCGCTGGAGATGGGCAGCAATGACAATGTCACGGCGCTTGTCGTCGACGTCGTCGACGTGCCGCCCGCCGACGAACGCGCCTTGTCGCTGGCCTTTGCGGGCCTGCCGATTCGCGAACTGCCGTCGATCGGAGACGTGGTCGACGATTTTCGAATCGATGCGCTTCTCTCCGAAGGCCGTTACAGCCGACTGATGCGGGCGACGGATCTGCAGAACGGAAAGGCGGTCGTTGTGAAATTTCCGCATCCGCGGGTCGCCGACGACGACTCCTACCGGATGGCCTTCGTCAACGAAGCCTGGGTCGCGGCGCGGGTGAGAAGTCCGTTCGTCGGGGAAGTCATCGAACTGCCGCCGGGCCGACAGAGCCGACTCTATTCGGTCATGCCCTATTATGATGGCGAGACGCTGGAGGGCCGATTGCGTCGCGAGCCGCGAATGGATCTTGCGGAAGGCGTCTCGATCGCGGCGCGCCTGTCGCGCGCCATCGCGACCTTGCATCGCTGCGGCGTCATCCACCGCGACATCAAGCCGGACAATGTCATCCTGCTCAAGGACGGCGGCTTGCGCCTCGTCGATCTCGGCGTCTGCCGCGCCGCCAATCTCGAGAGCTTGCCGGAAGCGCATGCGCCTGGCACGCCGAGCTATATGGCGCCGGAACTTTTCGACGGCGCCGCCGGCGACGAAGCATCGGACCTGTTCGCCTTCGGGGTGACGGTCTATCGCATGTTCAGCCGTTGCTATCCTTACGGCGAAATCGAACCCTTCAGCCGGCCGCGCTTCTCGAAGCCTCTGCCGCTCGCGCAAAAGAGGCCCGATCTTCCCGCCTGGCTCGACGCGGCTATCCTGAAGGCGATCGGAGTCGCGCCCGGCGATCGCTTCGGCGACGTATTGGAATTCGCCTTCGAACTTGAGAACGGTTCGGCGCGCGCGCAGCCGCTGACGCCGCGCAAGAAGTCTCTCTATGAACGCAACCCTGTGATTTTCTGGCAGACGCTCTGTCTGTTGCTTGCGCTCTTGCTGGCCATCGCGGTTTTCCAACGATAACGGCGACCTGCTACGGCCGCCGCTCGTCGCCGCCGCGCAGTCACGGCGCGCGCATAAAGCTAAGCAGTGACGCGCTCAGGCTGCCGCCCGTAAAGACGATTGTCGCGCCAAGCGCAAGCAGCGCAACGAGGTTCAGGGTCAGCTCATTCGCGACCCCGACCAACGCCAGAACGCCGAGCACGATCACGGCCAGGCCCGAGAGCGCCTGAACGCCGGCCGAGCCGAAGGCCAATTCGCGCGCGAGAATTTGGCCGCTTGCAAGATCGACCGCGCGTTGGCCTATCAGCGATTCCTGGCCGAGCGCATGCAGCTGCCACACGGCGTTGCTGCTCAGGAGCAGGGCGGCGCCGAAGGCGATGGTTGCGATCGGGGTCAGGACGGCAGGTTCAATGCCGAGCACCGAGAGCACGCCAAGGACGACGCCGGCCACGCCCACGAGGAAAATAACCGACAGGCTGCTGCCGCCGAGCCCTTCGACCTGGCAAGGCGCCGCGCCGGAAGGGAAGATGATGCGCGCATATTCAGACGCCATCGTTCCCCCGAGAGTGAGCAAGGCCACGCCAAACACGATCGTCGCGATCGCGGCCATGTTCGACGGGTTCACGCCGGAAAGGCCCACGATGGCGATGACGATTGTGGCGAGACCGCCGATTGCGTCGGCGAGCCCGCCATAGACCGTGGTTTCGCGAAACGCTGATTCTCGAGAGGTGATGGACATGGCATTGTCTCCTCGGCATTGTCTCCACGCATGCGATGTCGCCGCTCGGCAGGACAACGCGCAACTGCAATTAGCGCCGGATTCACTTCGTCAAGCCCGATCAACACGGTTGCGCCGGTCCCGGCGCCGGCCGGCCGTCAAGCCGGGCGCATGAGGCTGAGCAGGATCGTGTTCAGGCCGCCTCCTTTGAGAGCCAGCGCCGAGCCGAGAATGAGCAGGGCCACGAGGTTGAATGTCAGGTCATATGTCGCGCCCGACGCGGCAAGCACGCCGAGAAGGATCGCGGCCAGTCCCGCAAAGCTCTGAACGCCTAGCGAATCGAATATCATCTGATTTGCGAGCGCGTCTCTTGCGCTCGCTTCGCCTGTTGCGGACGCGCGTCTGATGGCGTTGAGATGCCACGCGGAGACGCTGCTGAAGACGAGTCCCGCTCCGATCATGATCGACGCGATCGGCGTCAGCACGGCCGAGTTCACATCGAGCAGCGCCAGCACGCCAAGCGCGGCTCCTGCAGCGCCCAGTAGAATGACGGCGAAACGCACTGGCGCCGCGGAGGCGCTGACCGGGGTCCGCGCGGCGGCTTCAACGGAAGCTTGCCCATATTGCGCCAGAAGCGACCTTCCCTGCGCGAGGAGCGCGACGCCCAAAAGGACTGTCGCAATCGCGGCCAGGATCGGCGCATAAAGACCCGCCAATCCGAGAATTGCGAGAATGACCGTAGCGACGCCGCCGATGTCGTCGATCAAGCCAAAAGCGGCGCGCTCACGATAAGTCGAGCGCCGGACCATCGTCGACATAGGCTGTCTCCCGTCCTCTTTTAACAAAGACAGGACTTAAACTAGCGGCGAATTCGGCCCGGCAAGATCGCCGCCGCGAACGCCCGAAGCTTGACGAGAGGCCAAACGGCGCGACCGCGACGGCCCCCCGTCGCAAAGCTCGAACGGGTCAGTCGAGAACCTTGCCGCCCGCCGCTGCGCAGGCGGCGTCCGACTCCATGAAGATCCAGCCCTGGCCCTTGCAGGAATTCATGCCCTTACAGGCGTTCTTCGGCGAATGACAATCGGCCTTGCCCTTGCAGCTGTTGGCGCCCAGGCAATGCACCTTGCCGGTTGAGGCGGCCTTCGCAGGCGGCGCGGCGCCGGCCAGAACGATTGAAACGGCGGCAATCGCCAATGTCGCTCCCTTGCACATATCCTTTTTCATTTTTCCACTCTTCTTTTTCTGACGTTTCCCAGAGGGCCTCCGAATGATTCACCCTCTCGAGGATGACGCAAGTAATAGTCGAAGATAATGGCGACTAAAGGAAAACATCGCGGGCGCGGCAGTCGGTTCGCCCTCCTGCCCGAATGATTTCGTCTTCGAATTTCGCGTCGACCCTTCGTCAAATCCCTTGTTTGCCGCGGAATTGCTTGACATTCCGAGTATGATGCTGTAGTAGATTATTCATACTATGCCGGCGTGACCATCAGTCGCTTCGAAGTCGCTCGCAGGCGGTTGCGCCGCAAAGCGTGGCGAATCTCAGCCGAACGCGCGCGAGAGGAGAAGCTGCAACTCACGGGAAGGCGAAATGTGGAGCGGACAAACATGGCTCCTGGCGGTTGCGACCTGGGCGATCATCGCGATTGGCGGCATCGTTTACCTGGTCGTTGATCGACGCAGAGAGCGGAAGTGACATCGTCGCGAGAGATGCGGCAAGGGGTGCGGCAAGAGATGCGCCGTCGCTGACCGCTGTCATCGACAGGAGGCCGGAGTTCTCTTCGCCGGCTAAAGCCGATGCATCAGGCTCAATGCATTTTGCGCAATGTGATGTCCGGCGTCGGAGCCGCAGCTTTTGTTGACAAGGCCGCCCGAAAGGGGTGGGATTGCAAGATTGGATGCGATTGGGGCGCGAACGCGCCGGCGGACCGAAGATAGCATAATGGTTGAGAGAACGATCGAAGTCCGCCCCAAAATGGGGGCGGAAGCGGCGTCGCGCATCGGGCGTCGGCGCGACGTGGCGCGCAAGGTCTTTTTGCAGATTCATCGAACCATCGGCCTGTTCGCGGGGGCGGTGTTCGTATTGGTTGGACTCAGCGGCGCCATTCTCGCGTTTCGCGAAAATATCGACGAAATGCTGAACGCCTCAATCATGCGCGTCGATGCGCCCGCGCAGACCGCTTACCGATCGCCGGACGCGATACTCGGCGCCGCTCGCGCGGCGATGCCGGCTGACGGCAAGGCGGAAAGACTGACAATGCCGCGCCATCCGGGATCGGCCGCGGCGGTCACCTATATGGTTGACACCGACGATCTCGAGACCGACGTTTTTCAGTTGTTCGTCGATCCTTACACGGCGAAGGTCAAAGGGCAGCGCCTTTTTCTGCATCGCGGCAAGACATTTTCGCAGCCGCTCATCCCGCTCCTGATGGCCTTTCATTGGACATTGCTGCTTGGATTCAACAACGCCTATGTCCTCGGTTCGATCGCCATATTTGTGTTCTTTTCCATCCTGATCGGACTTTATCTGTGGTTCCCGTTCAATGGCGATTGGCGGCTGGGCTTGAAAATCAAATGGGGCGCCAGCGCCGAACGGCTTGCCTATGACATTCACCGCAGCGTCGGCATTTACTGCGCCGCGTTTTTGTTGGTCATGCTGTCCACGGGCATCGCCATGATCTTCAAGCCGGCGACGCGCTCGGTGACGAGTGTGTTTTCTCCCGTGCGTCCTAAGCCAGAATTTGGAAAATCGAAGCCGCTTCCGGGCCAATCGCCGATCGGCGTCGACGCAGCCGTCGCCGCCGCGGATAAAATATTTCCCGACGGACGACTACATTGGATTCTACTGCCCAGCGCGCCAACCGGCGTCTATGTCGTCGGCAAGCAATCGGACGACGAACCCAACCGAACCAAAACCAGCAGAAATGTCGGCGTCGATCAGTACAGCGGCAAGGTTCTCCATGTCCAGGATCGCAACGACTTCACTGGCGGCGAAAAATTTATTGAATGGCTGTTCCCGCTGCATTCGGGCGAAGCTTTTGGCGCCATCGGACGTTCGATCGTTCTCATGATCGGGCTGACGCCGCTGACGCTTTACCTCACGGGCTTTTTGAGATGGCGACAAAGGCGCCGCGCAAAACGGCGCGCGTAATGCAAAAAATCGCACCGGATCGCTATGCAAATCTCCGATCATCGCCCGACGAGGATCGGCATTTCGATCGTGTCTTCGGCGTTCTTCGCCTCGCCGAAAGCGAGCTTGAGCAGATATTTCCCCTTGTGCGCGACGGTAGCATCCAAAGTTACGAAGCCGCTTGAGCGGGGCTGAGGCGGCAAAGCTTTGATCTGTTTGAGGCCGCCGTCGGGTTCAACTTGATAGAAAGACAGCGCGACGGATTCGTTTCTCGCTTCTTTTTCCATGAGCGTGACGGAAAAAATGACCTTTCCCGTCCCCGGCACGCGATCGCAATATTCGTCATATTTGCTTAGATCGTCCGTCGCGCCGCCGGCGCTCTCATCGGAGTCCGGCAGGAAATATGTGGTGAGATGCACGGAATAAAAATCGCTGACCCCCAGACATTCCGAAATCGTCCGATCGCCGGCCTTCTCGGCCGGTTTCAGCGTATGCGCCTTCCAAAAGTCGGCGACATATTGATTGAGCGCGGGAACCCACAGGCGATAGGTAAACGCCGCGCCATTGACGCCGATCAGCAGAACGATGCCCGCGAAAACCAGTAAGTTCAGACGGCCCGGACTCATCGCTTGTGGTTCCTTTCCCCTTTGTCGAAGAGCAGCTTTCGTTTTTGTCGTTTGATCAATTGCGGCCTGTCGCAGGATGCGCCTCAAGGGCGCACCTCGAACTCCCAGGCGCCGCTGACGAGATGGCCGTCAGCCGAGAGCGCCCGATAGCGAACGGTGTATTTACCGGGAGTCAGGCGACTGACGCTCACCGAGACATGGCTTGGGTCGGCGCTGTCGATCGCCGCGTCGCGCTTGTCGACCCTTTCGCCCGAGGCGCTCACCACCGCCAGGGCGGCGAAGGCGTCGCGGATGCCAGCGTCGTACCAAACGTCCACCTTGCCGATATCTTGGGCGCCGACGCCGCCCTGCTCAGGCGAGGTGCGGACAACGATGGCGTGCGCCAGGATGATTTCCGGGCGAGAAGGCTCTCGCGATTGGCGCGTTGGCCCGATCAGGCCGAACGCCGGCGGCTTGCGAGGCGGTTCAGCCGGCATGCGCGCGACGCGCTCGAAGGCGGTTTTA
This sequence comes from Methylocystis sp., assembly GCA_021731565.1. Classification (GTDB taxonomy): domain Bacteria; phylum Pseudomonadota; class Alphaproteobacteria; order Rhizobiales; family Beijerinckiaceae; genus Methylocystis. The sequence continues at coordinate 11,747 of JAKFXD010000029.1, forward strand.
TAGGCGAGCGCCGGTCCGCACCCGCCGGCCGACAGGATCGCGGCGAAAAACAGGCGCGCGTGCAGCTTGGCGGAAGTCCAGCGCCGGTTCCCTCGACAAAAAAATCTTGCCTGTTCGCTCTTCGTCATCTGGCGAAGTCCGATCGGTTCACGATTGCGCCAATATAAATGATGGCGTGCGCGGCTGAGCGGCGGGTGTTCATATTGTCATAGACTTGACCGTCGGCGCCATAGCCGCCTGGGGGTCGCCGTCTGAGCGCGCCTCGCGGCCAGGCGCGGACTTGAGCTTGCGCTTCCCCCTGGATATGCAACTTTTAGAAAAAGTGCATACGTCGCGGGCGCCACGGGCGTCAAGGGAGCGCCCAATGATGTGGTCGAGAAAGAGTGCGCTCATTGCGGTTCTGGCGCTTGTCGGCGCAGCGTCCGCGGCCCATGCCCATACGGCGGATATTTCCAGCAGCCGCATCGTGCCTGAGGGGCAGGGGCGCTATCGCGTCGAGGTCGGCTTTCTGGGAACCGACATCGAGCGCATGTTCGCCGAGAACAAGCCGAAGGCCGAAGACGTCGATCTCACCGAACCGGGCGTCATCGAGGGGATGATCGGCAAATTCATCCAGAAGCGCGTCGATCTGCAGAATGAAGAAGGTCAAACCTGTCCGAGTTCGGTCGTTTCGGTCGGCGAAGATCCGGTCAATCCTTCCGATTCTAAAGTGGTGCTGCGGATGGATTGCAGCGCGGTTCAGGGCCAAATCTATTACAACCCCTCGAGACTTCTCGAGGCGCAGGGACGGCGGGCGAAACATCTCGTCAGCATCGGCGAGATGCGCGACGAGTCCCATCTGACCGAGGCGCAGCGCTTAGGCCGGGAGCCGGCGCCCGGACAGGTCATGATCTATCCCGGCGATCCGATGATCGATCTCTCCAAGCCGCTCCTGACGCCATGGCAGCTCGCGCCGAAATTCTTCTCGGCCGGCGTCGAGCACATCATGACCGGCTATGATCATTTGTGCTTCCTGATCGCCGTGATGCTGTGGGCGACGCGTGTCTGGCCCGTCTTCAAGATCGTGACGGCGTTCACGGTCTCGCATTCGGTGACGCTGTCGCTCGCGGCGCTCGAACTCGTCAATCTGCCGAGCAATTGGGTCGAGATCGCGATCGCTCTGTCGATCGTCTATGTCGCGGTCGAGAATTTTTTCACGCGCAAGGTCGACGGGCGCTGGCATGACACTTTCGCCTTCGGCTTCATCCATGGCTTCGGCTTCGCGAGCGGCCTGATCGAACTCGGCGTGCCCCAGCGCGCCATCGTGCCGGCGCTGGCAAGCTTCAACATCGGCGTCGAGGTCGGTCAGATCGGCGTCGTGCTGATCGTGCTCCCTCTGCTGCTTCTGGCCGACAAGACGTTTACCCACGGACAGCGCAGCCCGCTTGTCGTCTGGGTCTGCTCGGGAATCATTGCCTGCTTTGGCGCCTACTGGTTCTTTGTGCGCGTCTCGGAGCTGGGCTAGCGGAATGATTCGGTGTCTTCTCGCTATCCTCAACGCCTCCGGCGAGCAAAGCGGCGAACGTTCAACATCGCGCCGAATGGACTTTCCCATCTCTAGTGTCTAGTTCAAGAGCGGGGTGGGTTTCCATTGACGCAGACTTCCAGCTGGCGATTGCGCGCGGACTCCCGCGCGCGGGAGCCGTGCGGAATGGCGACGCGCCCCTTGAGAATTGGGTTTTCGGAGGAAATCTGATGAGAAAGCTGATATTCGCGCTCGTTGCGGCGGGAGCGTTCGCGCCGACGCTGTCCAACGCCCAGGTCAAAATCGACATGACGCGGATCACCTGTGGCGAAATGCTGGCGATGCCGGCGAGCGACCGGGCCGATTTCGCCGCCTTCATGAGCGGATGGTTCGCGCAGAAAAGCGGCCGCACCTTCATCGATCTGAACAAATTTCTCAAGAATTCCGCCAGCGTCAGGGATTGGTGCGCGTCCAACCCGAATGAATCGGTGATGGCGGGCCTCCAGCGCGCTTTCGAACAAAAGTAATGAGGACGGGGAAGCACATGAATCGCAAACTTATCTTCGCTGGCGTGCTTGCCGCCGTCGCGGTCGCCGTCCCAGCCCATGCGCAGGTCATGATTGAAATGTCGGAAATCACCTGCAAGCAGTTCGCCGAATACGACGCCGACACTCAGGACTTCGTCGCCAATTGGATGCGGGGCTATTTCAGCGCCAAGAACAACATGACCGTGATCGACTCGCGCAATGTGAAGCGCAACACCGACAAAGTCGTGCGCTATTGCAAGAAAAAGCCGACGTCATTCCTGATGGAAGCGATTCAAAAAAGCGTTCACTGATCGAATGAAGCGCGCGGCCTCAAGCGGCCGCGCGCCTTTTGCTTTTCACGCAACGCATTCGTTTGATTGCATGCCGAATTTTTTGCTCGCACGATTATTCAAGCTTCAACGCTACAAGGGTTGCACGGCTGTCGTTCCTTAAACGTCACGTTGCGCCGGAACCGAAGCCGATGTTCCGGGTTACCCTGAAGGAGCCCCGAAGCAATCGCTGATCGATAAGGCGCCAATTCCCCGCGACGGAGGACGCCCATGACGAAAGACGCTCCGCAGCCGTCGGACGCCCGAACCCAGGCGTCGTTCTCCGCGACTCCCGGCGGCTGCTGAAGCTTATGCTTCCCTCTGCGATGCAACTTGACCGGCTCAGTGCGCCTGACGCGTTCCTGTGGGCGACCGGCATTGAAGATACGTTTATTACCGCTCCGCATCCGAAGACCGGGCGTTCGCTCGACGAATATGAGCTGACCGATCACTATCGGCGCTGGGCGGAAGATATCGCGCTGATGGCGCGCTTGGGCGTTCCCTGCGCGCGTTACGGCGTTCCCTGGCATCGGGTGCAGCCGAAGCCAGACGTGTGGGATTTCAGCTTCGTCGACGCCGCGCTCGAGCGCATGCTCGAACTGAACATCGACCCGATCGTCGACCTCGTGCACTATGGTCTGCCGCCGTGGCTGGAACGCGCCTTCCTCAATGAGGATTATCCCAGGCGCGTCGCGGAATTCGCGGCGCGCCTCGCCGAGCGTTTTCGTGGGCGGATCAGATGGTATACGCCGCTCAATGAGCCTCGGATCACGGCATGGTATTGCGGGCGTCTGGGATGGTGGCCGCCCTACGGACGCAGCTGGACCAGTTTCGTTGCGGTGATGCTGTCGATCTGTCGCGGAATCGTCGAGACGACCCGCGCTCTGCGCGATGTCGACCAGGACATCGTTCCGTTCCACGTCGACGCCACCGATATTTTTGAGTCGAGCGATCCGGCTTTGGCCGAGGAGGCCGAACGGCGCCAGCGGATCGTGTTCCTCGCGCTTGATCTCATCAGCGGCCGCGTCGATTCGCGCCATCCGCTGTGGGCCTGGCTACGCCAGAACGACGCGACGGAGCCGACGCTGAACATGTTCCGCGAACGACCGCTTGATCTGCCGATCATTGGGGTGAACCTCTATCCGATGTTCACGCTGAAGCGCATGTCGCGCGACCGCTTCGGACGATTGCGCATTCGCATGCCCTACGCCTCCGCCGACCTCGTGTCGAGAATCGGCGAAATGTATTTCGAGCGCTACCGCGCGCCGATCATGATCTCGGAGACCGCGACCAAGGGTTCGATCACGCAGCGGCAGAGGTGGCTGACCCATTCGCTGGAGGCGGTGAAAGCGCTGCGCGCTAAGGGCGTTCCCGTCGTGGGCTATACGTGGTGGCCGATGTTTGCGCTGGTGACATGGCCCTATCGTCAAGGGCTGCGGCCGCTGCACGATCATTTGCTGCAGATGGGACTGTGGGACCTCGATCCCGATCCGTCGGGACGCCTCGATCGTATCGAGACGCCCCTCGTTGAGGCCTATCGTCGACTGACGTCCGGCGGGGCGAAGGCGGCGGGCCCGCTCGCGCTGGGGCGGTCGCCCTAGCATCCGCCGGCGCCCGAGCGTGAATCACCAGCCACGTGCGCTTTGGCGGCAATAGGCAATTGGGGAGAAACGGCATGTTTCAGAGCTTCCTCCTCGCCGGCTTTGAAGGGTCGACAGGCTACAACAGGCATGGCGAATGGTTCGATCAGGTGATCGCGACCGGTCACGACGTGAATGTCGACCAGGACTATGCCGATATCGCCGGTCTCGGCCTGCACGCCGCGCGCGAGACGGTGCGTTGGCCGCTGGTCGACCATCGCGGCCGCTATGACTTCTCCTCGATCGAACCTTACATCGGGGCTGCGAACCGCCAAGGCGTCGGCGTGATATGGGATCTGTTCCACTATGGATTCCCGCAGGACGTCGATCTCTGGTCCGAAACATTCCCGCGGCGGTTCGCCGACTATTGCTATGCGGTTGCGCGTTACATCGATGCGCGCATCGATGGGCGCCGCGTCTTCACGCCGATCAACGAGCCCTCGTTCATGTCCTATGCCGGCGGCGAGAAGGCGCTTTTTGCGCCCTATGGGTCGGGCCGCGGCTGGGAGCTGAAGGTCGCGCTCGCGCGCGGCGCGCTCGCCGGCATAAATGCGATCCGCGCCGCCTGTCCCGATGCGCGCTTCGTCAATGTCGATCCATTGTGCCGCGTGGTTTGTCCGCGGAACAGGCCGGACCTCGCGCCGCAGGCCCAGGACTTCAATGAGCGGCTCGTCTTTCAGAGCTGGGACATGTTGTGCGGCCGCCTTCTGCCAGAGCTCGGCGGCAGTCCTGATCATTTGGACATCGTCGGAATCAACTACTACTGGACCAATCAATGGGAGCTGAACGACACGCCGAACGACGACGGAAACCTGCCGCCGCTCCACGACGACGATCCGCGCCGCGCGCCTCTCTTCGATCTCATTTTCTCGGTCTGGAAACGCTACGGTCGCGAGGTGATGATCACCGAGACCAGCCACGTCGGCGACAATCGCGGGCCATGGCTGTGCGAAGTCATCGACGCCTGCCACGCGCTCTTGCGGCGGAACGTGCCGTTGCGCGGCGCCTGCCTCTATCCGATCCTGGGCATGCCGGAGTGGCATGATCGCGATCAATGGACGCCGATGGGGCTGTGGGATCCGCTTTGTCACCGCGATCCAGCCGCCGGCCGACTGTTGTGTGCGCCGATGGCCGAGGCGCTTCAAGGCGCGGGGCCGCTCGAAGCGCTTCATCGCGCGATGCTGGAACCCGGATATCGGGGCGCGAGGCGGGTCGAGCGATCGGGAAGCATCGCCAGGCGCGCCGCCGCGAGTTGAGGCGCGCATCTTACGCAAGCCGATCGCTCCGCCGCTTAAAGGTCTTCCCACCCTACGGGTTCGAGCTTGGCGATCGCAGGCGCCGGTCCAGCCCGTCGCGCCGCCGTTTCGATCAGCCCGGCGAGCAGGGCCGCGGCGGTCGGATCTTCGCCCGGCGGATCGCGGAACAGTTTGAAAGTCGCGATCGCGAGGCGGCCGGCGCCATAATTGCGTTCAACCGCAATCGCAGCCGGGCGATGAATCCAGCCGACAACCAGAGCCGCCTGAACGCGCGCCTGAAAGTCGAGAAGGTTGCATCCCGAAATCACATGCGTCGGAATCACGCGATCGAACGCATGGTCAAGCAGCGGGCCGCCGGGCAGGGTGGAAAAAGCGCCCTGCCGCCGCAGCCAGGCGAAGGACGACGCCCAGTCGCCTCGCCACAGCGTGCCGTCGCGCGCGACGACTTTGACATTTTGCCAGTGCGGAAAAAACGGCGTGAGCGATCCGGGAGTCTCGGTCAAGAGAACCGCGCGGCCGCCGGCGCGCACAAAGGCGGCAAGCGAGGCGGAAGTCTGCGTCTCAACGATCACGTCCGCCGTTTCGGCCCGTTCCGCCAGTTCATAACCCAGCGCTTGCAGCCGATCCCGAATGTCGCCTTGCGAGGACCAGAGCGATAGATCGGGCGTTCGACGCTTGGCGTATATGGCGATTTCGACTTCATTGGCCGCGAGCAGTCGTCCATCCCGAGACCGCAGCCGAAAAGCGATGCGGCGCAGGCAGGAGTCGTCGACGACAGGGAGTTTCAGAGAAATCGCGCCGAGATCGCCGACCGCGCAAGACTCGATCGAGGGAACCTCCACTGTCATCGGCTCGGCGAGCACGATGTCCAGCGCCGCCGGCTCAAGCGGATCAGGGCCGCCATGCGCGACGCAAAGCGAGAGGCGCGCGCAGTCTTCCGACCAATAAGCGGGGCGATCGAGGCGGGGCAGGATCACCGTGTCGGCGTTGATCGAGTGAAACATATTATGGAAGGCGCGCGGATTCGAGCGCATATCGAGAAGACCGTTCGCCTCCCAATGACAATCGGTCAGTTCGGTAATCACATAGCCCGCGATCTGCGGCCGCCGGCGCATGGCCTCGATCTGATATTTCAGCGCCCGAAACTGTTGCCACTGCGTCGCTTCGATGAAGCTTTCGAACGTCCCGAACACGCGATCGAGACTCCAGTCATGAAACCGGTTGCGAACGCCATGCGCATACATGACGCCTTCGCTCCAGTCGTGGCCGGTCTCGAACCACCAGGCTTCGGCGCCGGCCGCATCTTTCAGCTTCTCCGGATCGGGCAGTCCCCAATTGCCGAACTCGGAGCAGAGCAACGGCTCCTCTCCGGTGGTGACGGCGTCGCCCTCGGGGCTGAACAGCCATTCGGCCCGTCCGGCGAGCTCCTCGACGAATTGATCCCAATCGTGCCGACTGTCGGGGATGGCCGCGTAAAAATGAAAGTCGGCGAGATCGGTCTGCACATGGAAACTCGGCGCCAATGGCGAATTGTCGACGACGAGCCGCGACGGATCATAGGACTTCAGCCACAGATAGAGCTTTCTGAGCCACGCCCGATGGCTGGCGTCATGGACAAGGTCCACGCCCCAGTTCTCGTTGATCAGCGTAAAGCAAAAGATCGAAGGATGGTTTCCGTCGCGATCGATGATGCCCTTCAGCGTGAGTTCCTTGCGCTCTCGCGAGAGTTCGGTCGAATCGCCGGCGTTCGGCAATTCGGCCCAAATCAGCAGACCGAGGCGATCGGCGACCTCGAAATAGCGTGGATCCGGCGCCTTGATGTGACAGCGCAGCGCGTTTAATCCGAGCTGCTTCGCCTTGCAGAACCGCTCCTCGAGGAATTCGACGGAGGGCAGCGTGCAGATCGTGTCGGGATAGTAATCCTGATCGAGCGCGGCGCGCAGATAGAACGGCTTTCCGTTGAGATAGAGCTTTCCGTCCCGGGTCTCGATGCTGCGAAAGCCGAAGGTCGTTTCGATCTGATCGACGACCGCGTCCTGGCGCGCCATCGAGACCTGGAGGCGATAGAGATAGGGGCTGTCCGGCGACCAGCAGCGCGGCGTGGGAACAAATGAATACAAAAGCGCGTCGTCGACGCCGGTCGCCAGTTTGGCGCATGACCGCGCGACGGCGTTTTCCTCAGCGTCGAGGATCGTCATCGTTACGTCGGCCGCATCGGCAAGCGGGCGTTCGAAACGCAGCTGCGCGGAAATCTCTCCGCTGGAGGGAAACGAACGCACGCGCACCGCGCTCATGTGGTCCGCGATCCGCCGTTCGAGATAGACCGACTGCCATATGCCCGAAAGCGGCCCGTACCAGCTTTGTTTGCCGAAGGGCATTTCGGCGAATGGCGTCGTGGGGAATTCGAAAGGATCGTCCGTCGGACTTTCGACCTTCACCTTGATTTCGGCCTTTCCGTCGACAATCCGATCGGTGATGTCGAAATGGAAAGGCAAGAAGCCGCCGACATGGCTGCCGACGAAGGCGCCGTTCACGAACACATGCGTAATATGGAACACGGCGCCGAAGTGCAGGAACACGCGCTGCTCGAGCCAGTCCGCCGGTATGACGACCTCTCGGCGATAGACCGCGACGCCGCCGCGCATGCGCAGATCAGAGAATTGCGCCTGCCAAGGGCCAGGGACGAGGATGGTTCTGGTCTCGGCCGGCTTTGCGCGATAGCCGAGATATTTGAAGTCCCACGGTCCGTCCAGGGAAATGCGCGCTGCGCTCACCTAACCTCGCCTCGACCAATAGCGCCGCGCCGGAGCGTCGATCAGCTTTCGTCACATATGACAATGAGCGATCGACGCGGCTTTTTCTACATTGCGGCGCGTTAAATCGCCAAATTATTTTATAAGACTCAAGCTGAGCAGCAGTTGAGGCGCAGCGCTATTCGGCGGCGACGGGCGCAGCATTGAAGGCGACGGCGTCGGACAGCGGAATGTCCTTGTTGATCCGCCGGAAGGTCGCAAGCGCCTGTCCAACCACTTGATCCATATTGTAGTAGCGATAGGTCGCGAGCCTGCCGACAAACCAGACGTCTCGCTGCGCGATCGCCAACTTCTCATAGCGCTTGTAGATTTCCGCATTCTCGGCGCGCGGCACGGGATAGTAGGGATCGCCGTCGTCAGTTGGATATTCGTAAGTCAAGCTTGTCTTGGGATGCTCTTGTCCAGTCAGATGCTTATATTCCGTGACCCTCGTATAGGCGTGGGTCTGCGGATAGTTGACGACGGCTACCGGCTGATGCTGCGCTCTATCGAGCGTCACATGTTCGAAACGCAGCGAGCGATAGGGGAGCTTGCCGAAACGATAGTTGAAATATTCGTCGATCGGGCCCGTGAAGATCAGCCGCCGATAGAACACCTCGTTGCGAACGTCATCGAAATCGGCGTTCAGCATGAGATGGATATTGGGATGATTCAACATCCGTTCGAACATCCGCGTGTAGCCGTGAAGCGGCATGAATTGAAAGGCGTCGCCGAAATAGCGATCGTCGCGGTTGAGGCGGGTGGGCACCCGCGCCGTCACCGATTTGTCGAGTTGCGAAGGCTCCACGCCCCATTGCTTCTTGGTGTAGCCGCGAAAGAATTTTTCATAGAGTTCGCGACCCACCGCGCTGACGACGACATCCTCCGACGTCTTGATCTCGTCGCAGCGCTCGGCGCGGCGCGCGAACCATTGCGCAAGCTGGTCGGAGTCGAGTGAGAGGCCATAGAGGCGGTTCACCGTGTCCAGATTGATGGGAATCGGCAGCAGCATGCCGTCGACTTCCGCCAGAACCCGGTGTTCATAGGGACGCCATCGGGTGAACAGCGACAGATAGTCGAAGACCGCTTCAGAGTTGGTATGAAAAATATGCGGGCCGTATTGATGCATGAGCACGCCCGCGTCATCATAGCGATCATAGGCGTTGCCGCCGACATGCGGACGCCGATCGACGAGCAGCACGCGCTCGTTGCGTTGTGAGGCGAGCCGCTCGGCCAGCACGCTCCCCGCGAAGCCCGCCCCGACGATCAGCCAGTCAAACAAGTTGAGCCTCCCGCGCCGCTTTTGACCGCGCGCCGACGCTCGCCATATGCAGCGCCATCCGCGCCCAGGTCCTGTCCCATGACATTTCCGCAAGACGCTCGTCGACCGCGCCGAGCCAGTTCGCCTTCGGTCGCGCGAGCAGCAATTCGATCCTGGCGACGAACTCTTCCGCATTCGAGGCGATTTCGACATGCCCGGCGGCGCCGTAAGGGTTGACGACGTCGGCGATGGCGGTGGAAACGACTGGAACGCCGGCGGCAAGGAATTCCGGAGTTTTGGTCGGGCTGATGAAACGCGTGGCGTCGTTCAAGGCGAAGGGCATGATCCCGACGTCCCAACCCGACAGATAGTTCGGCAGCTCGTCATAAGGCTTGCAGCCGAGCCAATGAATGTTCTCCGCGCGCGGCAGAGATTGCGGACTGATCTTCGCGGTCGGGCCGAGCATCATCAATCGCCACTGCGGCCGCAGGGCCGCGACGCCCGCGACGATGTCCAGATTCATCCGCTCATCGATGACCCCGAAAAAGCCGATGCGGGGACGCGGAATGTCTCTTTGATCTTCGGGGTCCGCCACGCGTCCTCGCGCAATTCGGAAGTGCGCCGTGTCGACGCTGCTAGGAAAGACGTGGATGTTGTCGTGCCGGCTGCGTTTAGCCTCGTAGAGGCTTCTGCCTCCGACGAATATGAGATCGCTCTTGGCGATCAGCTCGCATTCGAGATCGAGAAGGCCCTCGGGCGCGCCGGCGAATGCGGACAGCTCGTCCATATTGTCGTAGACGCGCACATCGGGCTCGAGATGGCGCGTGAACTCGAGCGCCATCGGCGTGTAATACCATCCCACCCAGCTTGAGGGCCGCTCGTCGGCGAGCAACTCATTCACGAGGCCGCGCAGCGCGCGATCGATCCTCTCGGCGGAGAGGCCCTCCGGAAGCACTGGCGTAACCACAACGACGCCGCAGGTTTCATCGACGGAAATTTGCATGGCGGGGCCGTCAACCGAGAAGACGGGTTCTTCGAAATAGATGACTCTCAAGGAGCGCGCCGCCCGACTGAGGAGATGCTGAGGCCGCTGATAAACAAAGTTCCAACGAAGATGGGAGAAGCAGAAAAGATGAGTTGGAACTCGCATCATTCGTCCCGCCTTAAGCTTGCGTTTGCCTCGAAACCCGACTCCGCAATCAAACTCTGGTTGAGCAGCTTTGTTCCAGAATGTGAACGAATCGACAGGTTCAAATAGTGAAGCTGACGCATGGGGCGCCGCGCCGCTTCTCGCGGATGGCTTGGGCGTCGCTGAGACCGTGATGCCGTTCGCCTGCCGGGCGGACCCCAGTTCACGCCGGCTTAACCCTATGCCTCGGCGCCTCGCGCCGCGCCTTGATTTGCTTCATCCACGCTTTATTTCTTGAACGTGCTTGCGCCGAGCCGCCACTCATACGCAATTCACGGCGCATTCGGCGGCCGGCGAGGAAATATCAGCATGGCGAACGCGGCGATGTGGCGGGCGGAAGACGTCGATTCAGCTGTTGACGGCCTGGACCTCTCCGAACGGGCGCGGCGCAATTGCGTAGCGAGCGAGCTTTACCAGGAAGCCGTACGGCGCGGCGAAGGGCGCGCCGCTTCGACCGGCGGTCTTGTCGTTGAAACCGGCCTACACACTGGCCGTTCGCCGAAGGACAAATTCATCGTTTGCGATGCGCTGACCGACCAGACGATCTGGTGGGACAGCAATCAGCCGATGACGCCCGCGCAATTCGACCGGCTTTACGACGACATGGCGGCGCATGCGTGTCGGATGAGGCTCTTTGCTCAGGACGTTCATGCCTGCGCGTCCCCGGCGCATCGGCTCAACATTCGCATTTTTGCCGAATATGCCTGGCACGCGCTCTTCGCGCGGAATCTCTTCGTTCCGGCCGAGGGCGCCTCCCAAAGTTTCGAACCGCGACTGACGGTTCTGGATCTCCCGTCATTTGAGGCGGACCCCTCGCGACACGGCTGTCGTTCCGGCACGGTGATCGCGATCGACTTCTCAAGAGGCGTCGTTTTGATCGGTGGAACGCAATATGCCGGCGAGATCAAGAAATCGGTCTTCACCTATCTCAATTACGTTCTGCCCGCGAAAGGCGTTTTGCCGATGCACTGCGCGGTCAATGACGGCGCGGACGGGTCGGCGGTGTTCTTTGGCCTTTCCGGGACCGGCAAGACGACTCTCTCGGCCGATCCGGCGCGCAGCCTGATCGGCGATGACGAGCATGGCTGGGACGGCGGCGGCCTCTTCAATTTCGAAGGCGGCTGTTACGCCAAGGCGATCCGCC
>JAKFXD010000079.1 GCA_021731565.1 Methylocystis sp.
TCGCCCCGCCCGTCTCCGCCAGAACCTTGGTGATCGCCGCCGTCAAAGACGTCTTGCCATGGTCGACGTGTCCGATCGTCCCAATGTTGCAGTGCGGCTTCGTGCGTGAAAACTTTTCCTTGGCCATGATCCCATTTCCGCATGATCGCGAGCCCTCGCCCGGCGGGGCGAGGCTTTAAGGCTATTGGCGGAAATCTTCAAGGGCGGCGGGGCAAGGTCGCGACAGGAACCTGCGCTGCGCAATAACAATCGTTTGATTTAGCTGCACCCGGAACGGCAAGTCACTTCCGTGATCACCGGCTTCGTTTCGCCCACCGTGAGAACGTCGATCACGACGCCCTTGCGTTTCCATCGGAAGATGCAATTGGCCAGTCCCGTTCCCGCGCAATTGACCGTTTCCGGCCGTCCCTTGCAGCGCGGATCGTTCTTTTGGCAAACGAAGCCCGCCTCCGGCTCGTGGACAGGCTTCCAGCCCTTTTTCACCAGAAGCTTGCGCGCCCTGGCGTAGGGCTCGTCCTTGGGAAAGCTCGGGACCTGAGCGAAGGCGCTGGAACACAAGGACATCGTGACAATAACGGCGATCGCGGCGAAAAGCGCTTTCATCAAAATCACTCCCAATATGGAAATAATCGCAAATTGATAAGCGTCCGTCGTGCAATGGGCAACTGGCGCGGACAAGCGCTTCTCCGAGATTTCAATCAGCGCGACCGGACGCGACGGCGCGGTCATTCTAAAGCGCCGAACGTTGAAAACCCCGCCCACCGCGCCAACTGGTTGTGTGGCGGGGCGTCAAATGCGGCTTCACCAGTGACGTATGACTTCTTCAATGATCCGGTCGACTGGGCGTTCGCCGCGCTCTTCGCCATGCTCGCGTTCGGCGCCTGGGCCGTGCGGCTTTGGGAGCCGTCGATCGGCGGGCCGCTGACCCATCTCTCGCTGAACTTCGCCGCGCTCGTCGTCATCCTGCTCGCCATCCAATATCTGTGGCGGACGGGTTTTCCGAATTACCCGTTCAGCGCCGGACCCGTCTGGCGGCGCCTTTCCGCCTATCCGCTGCGTCAGTTCGTCTATGCGGCTGCGGGCATGCTTATCGTCAGCGGCGGATTCGAAGCGATTTTCAGCGGCGCCGCGTTTGACGTGATGGGGATTTCGGCCGGATCGCCCGCTCTGGCGGATCAAACCTTCGCCGATGTCGCGCGCGCGACAAACCAGATCGCCGCCTTCGCGCTCCCGGCCGGTTTGATCGCCTATCTCGGCTTCGTCGCTCTGGCCGGACCGGCGCGGCGCGCGACGTCCACGGCGCTCGTCGCCACGGCGCCGCCCGCGGACAGGGCGCCGTTTTCGCCGCAATCGGCGCTGATCGGACGGGATCTTGCGCGCCGCATCCGACTCACGGGCTGGATCGGGTTCTGGATCGATTTCGTTCTTGCGTTCCTGACCGCGCCGCTCCTCGCTTTTGGCGCGGTCGGCCAGTCGATCAGCTCGACCATCTGGGTCAGCGATCCGATCCATTGGGGATATTTCGGGCTCGGCCTGTTGTTCGCGTCGCTGTTCCTCGACTTTTTTTCGACCGTCGCATCGGGCCGGCTGGTCAGCGATCCTGCGCGCATGCTCGCCGCCGACCAGCCAGCGGCCTTATGGTTTCTCGGGGTCGGTTCGCTCGTTAACGTTGTCGGCGCCGTCGTGTCCTTCACCGGCGTCGGCTTGAGCGTCGCCCTCCTTGTCGCCAAGACGGTCTCCCAGCCGCCGGGGATCGCAATCACCGATCCGGACCGGATCGTACGCGCGCTCGACGTCTTCATCTTAATGGCGAACTTTAACTTGCTTCTTGCTCATTTCATTGGAGTTGTAGCCACAGTTTGGCTCAGCATGGAGGCGCTGAAGGCGCGTCACAGATTCGCGATCGCGGCGGCGTGAGGACGAGATCACAATATGTCGCCGCGCCGCCTCGATCGGCCGAAGCGGCGCGCGACGATTATTCTTCGTAAACGATTTCGCCGCCGACGACGGTCGTCCTGACCACGCCCTGCAGCAGCGCGCCGTCGAAAGGCGTGTTCTTGCAGCGCGAATGGAGCTTCGCCGGATCGACGACGAAAGGCGCGTCCGGATCGAAGCGAATGATGTCGGCGGGCGCGCCCTTTTGCAGCCTGCCCTGCGGCAAGCCCAAAATCTGCGCCGGACGGGAGGTCATCGCGTCGAGCAGGCGGGGAAGCGTCACGTCGCCCGAGTGAACGAGGCGCAGGCCGGCGGCGAGCATCGTCTCGACGCCGATCGCGCCATATTCGGCCTCCGCGAACGGCAGGCGCTTGGTCTCCACGTCCTGCGGATCATGGTCGGACACGATCACATCGATGAGTCCTTCGGCGAGCGCGCGAACCAGCGCCTTGCGCTCTTCCTCATGACGCAGCGGCGGCTTGAGCTTGAGAAAGGTTCGATAGTCGCCGATGTCGTTCTCGTTGAGCGTCAGATGGTTGATCGAGGTCCCGCAGGTCACGGGCAAGCCCTCGTCCTTGGCCCGACGCAAGGCGTCGAGCGACAAGGTCGTCGTCACGATCGCCGAATGGTAGCGCGCCCCGGTCAAGGCGACGAGACGCAGGTCGCGATCGAGCATGATCGCCTCGGCTTCGCGCGGCGCGCCGGACAGGCCAAGCCGATGCGCGAAGTCGCCCTCATTCATCACGCCGACGCAGAGGTCCGGGTCTTCGGCGAAATGGACGACCAGCGCGTTGAAGTCGCGCGCATAGGTGAGCGCCCGGCGCATCACCAGCGCGCTTCGCACCGAGCGCGAACCATCGCAGAAGGCCACGGCGCCGGCTTGCTGGAGGAGGCCAAGTTCGGCGATCTCCCTGCCCTCCCGACCTCTGGTGAGCGCCGCCATCGGCGCGACGCGCACAAGGCCGGTGTCGCGGGCGCGGCGCAGAACGAAATCGACGACGGCGGGATCGTCGACCGGCGGCAGCGTCGCCGCGGTCGAGACGAGCGTCGTCACCCCGCCCGCCGCGGCGGCGAGTGTCGCGCTCGCGATGGTTTCGCGATGTTCGGCGCCGGGCTCGCCGACGAAGGTCTGCATGTCGATGAGGCCGGGCGCGACGATTTCGCCCGCGCAGTCGATGACGCGCGCGCCGTCCGGCGCATCGGCCGGCCGCACGGAGTCGCCGAGTTCTGAGATGGCGCCATTTTGCGCCAGGAGGCCGCCCCGCCCATCCCGTCCCGAAGCGGGATCGATCAGCCGGGCGTTGTAAAAGAGCAGCGGCGGTGGAGCTTGGGGCGGCGACATGGCGATTGCTTAGGCTATTTGTCGGAGGATGCAAATGCGCCCGCCGGCAGGGCTTGACCTTCTTTCGCAAGCGCCTAGCTACTGCAGGATGGGAGCGTGAAGCGCGGACCGCGCCCGGGGGCAAAGTATGCGTTCCCTCAGCAGTCCTGAGTCCTCTTTCGCGCCGAATGCGGCGGAGGGCGAACGACGCCCCGATCTCTCGGCGATGATGGCCGCCGCTTTCGACGGAATCGTCGCGCTCGACGAGCGCGGAACGATGCGCTCGTTGAACGCCGAAGCGGCGGCGTTGTTCGGCTATGCCCTCCAAGAGGTGATCGGCCGAGACTTTGGCATGCTGACGCCCGAGTCGGATTGCAGCTATCGCGATCATCTGCGTCCCGGCGCGCCCGGCATTCGCCGGCGCGTCGACGGCCTGCGCAAGGATGGCTCGATCTTCCCGATGGAGCTCAGCTTCAACGAAATCGCCTGCGACGGAGAACGCCTGTTTATCGGACTGATCCGCGATCTCAGCCGGCGCGGCCGCTTCGAACAGGGGGTTCACGAGCTTCAGGCGAACCGGCTTGATCTGATTGAAAATATGGCGGCTGGACTGGCGCATGAGCTCAAGCAGCCGTTGACGGCGATCGGCGCCTATCTCAATTTCGCCCGCCGCCATCTTAAAGAGAAAAACCTTTCGGTCGAGAAGGTTATCGAAATGCTCGACCAGGCCGACGCGCAAGTCTTCCGCGTTTCCGAAATCATGGACAATCTTCGCCAGTTCATCGCCCGTGGAGAGACGGCGAAATCCCCGCAAAATTTGAACGCCGTCGTCCGGACCGCCTGTGAATTCACCGACGCGCTCGCGCGGCAACATGATGTCAAAACAACGATCGACCTCGCCGCCTCGCCGGACATGGTGGTGATCAACAAGGTCCAGATTCAGCAGGTCGTCGTCAATCTGAAGCGGAACGCCGTCGAAGCGATGCAGAACGTCAAACGACGGGAAATGAGAGTGTCGACTCGCGTTGTCGAGGGCAATCTCGTTCGGACCGATGTCGCCGACACCGGTCCAGGCCTGCCCGAAGAAGTCAAAGCCAGACTCTTCGCGCAATTCACGACGACGAAACCGCATGGCCTTGGCGTTGGGCTCTCGATATCGCGTTCGATCATCGAAGCGCATAGCGGGAAAATCTGGGCGGAGCCCAACCCGGGCGGCGGCACGGTCTTCAGCTTCGTATTGCCGCTGGCGGATGCTTGACGACGCGGCCCGTTCCGCATGTCCTTGAAATAATGCCGACGCCGCGCGCGACCGGACGTTGGGCGTCCGTCGTTAACCGCGCATAGAGCGTGCGGCGTAAGCCTTCGGCAAGGCGAATGTGGCTAAGCAGGAAGGAACTGCTATTGTTTCACGGCGCGCCAGCGCCGCAAGCGGCAATCGAATCTTTGGGAGAGAGGGCTTCGTGCTGAGCTTCGAGAACGTCGGCTTGCGTTATGGCGTCGGCGGCGAAACCCTCCGCGACATCAATTTTCAGATCGCGCCGCGTTCGTTCCAGTTCCTCACCGGCCCGTCCGGCGCAGGCAAGACCACCTTGATGCGCCTGATCATCATGGCCCTGCCGCCGACGCGCGGACTGATCAACATTTTCGGCAAGGACACGGCGGCGCTTAGCAATGAGGAGGTCGCCGAGACGCGCCGCGGGATAGGCGTCGTCTTTCAGGACTTCCGCCTGCTGGACCATCTATCGGTCTATGATAACGTCGCGCTTCCCTTGCGCGTGCTCGGTCGCGAGGAATCGACCTATCGCGCCGAAGTGACCGAACTCCTGCGCTGGGTCGGCCTCGGGGAACGCACGCATGCGTTGCCGACGATCCTCTCGGGCGGCGAAAAACAGCGCGCCGCGATCGCCCGCGCGCTGATTTCGCAGCCCAAACTGTTGCTTGCCGACGAGCCGACAGGCAATGTCGACCCGACGCTTGCGCGGCGGATCCTGCGCCTGTTCGTCGAGCTTCATAAGGCTGGCACCGCCGTCATCATCGCAACCCATGACATGACCTTGATGGACCAGTATGAGGAAGCGCGGCGTCTCGTGCTCGCCGACGGCCGGCTTCACATTTTCGAATAGGCGGACGATGGCCGTGATGCGATTTTGGTCCCCGACCCGCCAAGCCGACTCCGACATCGACGCCGACGCCGAGGAATTTCCGGCGCAGAGCGCGCTGGTGCCGGCGGACTCGGTGCCCGGCCGTTCGCTGGTCATCGTCATCGCGATCATGACGTTTCTCGCCGCGCTCGCCGCCAATGTCGCCATTCTCGTCGCCGACGCCAGCGTGGACTGGCGCGGCGACATCGCGCGCGAGGCGACCGTGCAGGTGCGCCCGGCGCCCGGCCGCGACATCGAGGCCGACGTCGTGACGGCGGCGGAGGCGATGCGGCAGACGCCCGGCGTCCGGGAGGCGCGAGTCTACGCGCAGTCCGAATCGGAGGCGCTGCTGACGCCCTGGCTCGGCGAGGGGCTGGACCTTTCGGAGCTCCCGACGCCACGCATGATCGTGTTGAAGCTCGAGACCGAAAATCGGCCGGATTTCGACCGGTTGCGCATGGAGCTCGAGCGTGTCGTCCCCAACGCCGTGCTCGACGATCACCACATATTTATCGAGCGGCTTGGCGACATGGCGCGCGCCGCCGTGGCGACCGCCGCCCTCGTCTTCATTCTGATTCTCGCCGCCATGGCCGTCGCCGTGGCGTCGGCGACCCGGGCGGCGGTCGCGACCAATCGCGAAATCGTCGAAGTGCTGCATATCGTCGGCGCCGCCGACGATTTCATCGCCCGGGAATTTCAGCGCCGTTTCATGGCGCTGGGCTTTCGCGGCGCGCTGATCGGCGGCGGCGGCGCGATCGCCTTCTTCGTCCTGGCGCAATTTCTGGCGCAGCGATGGCGCGCGACCGGCGGCGGCGAACAGATGGAGGCGATGTTCGGCGATTTCTCGGTTGGCCCCAGCGGGTTCCTGGTGATCCTGCTGCTTATCGGCGGGGTCGCGACGCTGACCGGCTATCTGTCGCGCTATATCGTGCTGCGCCACCTGTGGCGTCTCGGCTGAGCCGCCGACGATAACATTGGCGCCAAATTCAGACTATAGTCGCATCAGAATCGCGTCTCGCGCGTTTAAGGGCATGGGCGAAGGACTGCAAAATTGACGACTCCCCTGCGCCAGGGCGAGAAAAATGGGCTGAGCGCCATGCGCAAGATCGCCGGCGCGATCTTCCTCGGCAGCGCCTGTGTCGGCGCGGCGTTTCTTCTTGGTTATGCCGGCTTTGCGCTGTCGCTGCCGCGCGAGGAATTCGCCGTTCCGGCGCCGGCGGAAGGGGTCGTCGCGCTGACCGGCGGATCGGACCGGGTGCTCGACGCCGCGACCCTGCTTGCGAGCGGACAGGCGCGACGCATGCTCATCACCGGCGTCAATCGGGCCACCCGCAGCGCCGTCATTGCGAAAATCTTGCCGGTCTCGCGCCAGCTTTTCGATTGCTGCGTCGATCTCGGCTACCAGGCGCTCGATACCGCCGGCAACGCCAGGGAAACCCGCGAGTGGGCGCGCCAGCACAACATCACCCGCTCGCTCATCGTCGTCACCTCGAACTACCATATGCCGCGCGCACTGGTCGAAATCTCGGCCGCCATGCCGGATGTCGAACTCTATCCGTTTCCGGTCGTCAGCGAGCATATCGACGTCTCGGATTGGGTCAGCAATCTCCGCGTCGCGCGCTTCATCGGCAAGGAATATGTGAAATATCTCGGCTCGCTGTTGCGCACCAAAGTCATGAGGGACTTCGACGACTCGGAGCCGCCGCCGCAGCTTCGCCGTAGCGTCGCTTCGACGACGCATGATCCCGGCTGAGCTTCGGGCCGGCCCGTCGGCGCTACGCCCTGGACATGACGAAGATCGAAACAAGCCGTGAGACTGCGCTCTTCCAGCCTGATCAGTCATCAGCCTCCTCAGGCGGCGGCGCCGGCGCGGTCGGTGTCGAACTGCAGTTTCGCCAGTCGCGCGTAAAGCCCGCCGGCGGCGATCAGGCTGGCATGCGTCCCCTGCTCCACCATCCGCCCGTCATCGACGACGAGGATGCGATCGGCCTCGAGCACGGTCGCGAGACGATGGGCGATGACGAGGCTGGTGCGCCCCTGCATCACGTCATGCAGCGCCGCCTGCACCAGCGCCTCATTTTCGGCGTCGAGCGCCGAGGTCGCCTCGTCGAGGAGCAGCACCGGCGCGTCGGCCAGTATCGCGCGCGCAATGGCGAGACGCTGGCGCTGGCCGCCCGAGAGCGTGATGCCGCGCTCGCCGAGCGGCGTGTCGTAGCCCATCGGCAGCGCCATGATGAAGTCATGCGCCTGGGCGCGCTTTGCCGCGGCGACGATTTTTTCGCTCGACGCGTCTTCGCGGCCATAGGCGATATTTTCGGCCGCTGAAAGACCGAAAATCACCGGATCCTGGGGCGCTAGCGCGATCGCTCTGCGCAGCGCCGCCGGATCGAGGTCGCGCAGGTCGACGCCGTCGAGAGTGATCGCGCCGGAATCGACATCATAGAAGCGTAAGAGCAACGCAAAGGTCGTCGACTTGCCCGCGCCCGACGGACCGACAAGCGCGACGCGCTCGCCGGGCTCGACGACGAGCGAGAAATTCTGCAGGGCGGGCCGGTCCGGCGCGGTCGGATAGGCGAAGCGCACATGGTTGAAGGCGATCGCGCCTCTCCAGCGCGCCGGCGGATGAACCGGCCGCGGCGGCGCGACGATGCGCGGCTCGATGGCGAGAATGTCGGCGATGCGTCCGGCGGCTCCGGCGGCGGCGGAGAGTTCGCTCCAGGTCTGCGAAAGCTCGCCCAATGAACTGGCGCCGAGCACCGCATAAAGCACGAATTGCGACAGAACGCCGGACGTCATGCGTCCTTCGAGCACGTCCTGCGCGCCGAGCCACAGCACGCCGACGACGCTGGTGAACACGACAAGGATGGCGCCGGCGGTTACGAAGGCGCGCAGCAGCGTCGCCGATTGGGCGGCGTCATAGGCGGCCTCGACCGCGCGGGTGAACCGGCCAGTCGTATAGGCCTGCGCGCCATTGGCCTGCATCGCCCGCACGGCCGAGAGATTTTCGCCGGCATAGGCCGAGGCCTGCGCCAGCGTGTCCTGCGCGTGACGCGAGCGCCGGCGCACCGCGCGGCCGGAGCCGATGAGCGGTAGAACGATGATCGGGATCGCCGCGAGCGCCAGCCCGGCGAGCTTTGGGCTCGTCGCGACCATCATCACGATTGCGCCGAAGAACATGAAGAGATTGCGCAAGGCGACCGACGCCGAGGAGCCGAAGGCGGATTTCAGCTGCGTCGTATCCGCCGTGAGCCGCGAGAGAAGCTCGCCGGTCTTCGCCGTGTCGTAGAAGGCGGCGTCGAGAGTCGTGAGATGTTTGAAGAGATCGGCGCGCAGGTCTGCGACCACGCGCTCGCCGAGCGTCATGACGAAATAATAGCGGGTCGCGGAAGCCATCGCGAGAGTCGCGGCGACCGCGATCATCGCGCCGAAATAAGCGTTCACCGCGCCGGCGCTGTCGGCGGAAAAGCCGTGATCGATCATCCCGCGCACGGCAAACGGTAAAGTGAGAGTCGCGCCCGCGGCCACGAGCAGCGCGATAAAGGCGAGAACGATCGTTCGCTTGTATCGCAGCGCATAGGGCAGCAGGGGCCGAAGCGGCGCGAAGGTGGCCCCTAGACCGCGCTCAGCTTTGCGAACCGAAGGGTTGGCGGAGATAACGTCGGCGTTCTTTTTGGTCATCGGCAGCGGGTATAGCGTCCGTCTTCGACGAAAACGAATTTGGTTGGGCGGTCCGTGCCCCAAGGACGATCACAAAAGCGCGCGGAAAACGAGGTCTGGTATTTGCCATTCATGAATTATGCTTATATATCATACAATTGCAGACGCAACAGCCTGACCGATCGATGATTGACTCAGCGCCAGCTTATGCTAACCTCGCCCTGCGTCGAAATGACGCGCCCCATTGGGGTGAGAACTCGCCGGGCGAACAAGGCGCGACTCAGGGAACGAAAATAAGAGGAGATAAGAACAATGGCTAAAGAACTCGAAATCACCACGAACACCTACGTTTTTGCCGGCATCGGCGCGGTCATTCTCGGCGGTCTCGCCTCTGTTGCGCTTGGCGGCCTGGCCAACACGATCGCGGCTGCCGTCGTCGGCGGTCTCGCGGGCGGCTGCCTCGGCCTGTTCTTCTAATATAGGCGAATCGCGAGGCGCGGAAAGTTTCGGCCTTCCGCCCTCGACGCGAAGCCGGCAGTCTCAAGGACTGCTGGCTTTCTCTGTTTTTAACGCCGCTCTGTGACAGTTTTCCGGGGCCGTCACAGGGACGCCGTGGTCGGGCTCGCCGGCCAGATTTCGCGCGCGCGTTCGCGCAAAACATATTTGCGTATCTTGCCCGTCGAGGTCTTCGGCAGTTCGCAAAAGACCACGTGCCGCGGGCATTTGAAATGCGCCAAATGCTGACGCGTCCAGTCGATCAGCTCCTCCGCCGTCGCCTCTTCCCCGTCCTTCAATTCGACGAAGGCGCAAGGCGTTTCGCCCCATTTGTCGTCGGGGGCGGCGACAACCGCCGCGGCGCCCACCTTGGGATGGCGAAACAGCGCATCCTCGACCTCGATCGAGGAGATATTCTCGCCGCCCGAGATGATGATGTCCTTCGAGCGATCCTTCAGCTGGATATAGCCGTCGGGATGGCGTACGCCCAGATCGCCTGAATGAAACCAGCCGCCGTGGAAGGCCTTTTCCGAGGCGCTCTTGTTCTTCAGATAGCCCTTCATGACGACGTTGCCGCGAAACATGACCTCGCCCATCGTCGCGCCGTCGCGCGGCACGGGCTGCATCGTATCGGGGTCGATCACGTCGAGATTTTCGAGGACGAGATAGCGCACGCCCTGACGCGCCTTCAGCTGCGCCTGCGCGCCGCCATCGAGCGAATCCCAGTCGTCCTGCCATTCGTTGACGGCGGCGGGACCATAAGTCTCGGTCAATCCATAAAGATGGGTGACTTCGAAGCCGGCGGCCTTCATGCCGGCGAGCACCGCCTGCGGCGGAGGGGCGGCGGCGGTGAAGAAGCGCGCGATTCGCTGCAGCGGCCGTTTTTCCGATTCGCTGGCGTTGAGCAGCGTCGACATGACGATGGGCGCGCCGCAAAGATGCGTGACGCCGTGGTCGGCCATCAGTTCGTAGATGTGGCTCGCGCGCACCTGCCGCAGGCAGACATGCGTGCCGGCGTTCACCGAAATCGACCAGGGGAAGCACCAGCCGTTGCAATGGAACATCGGCAGCGTCCACAGATAGACCGGGTGGCGGCCCATGTCGCCGGTGAGCACATTGCCGAGCGCGGTCAGATAGGCCCCGCGATGATGATAGACGACGCCTTTCGGATCGCCCGTCGTGCCGGATGTGTAATTGAGCGAGATCGCGTCCCATTCGTCGGACGGCGGCGACCACTGATATTCGGCGTCGCCCGAAAGCAGGAATTCCTCATAGTCGAGGGAGGCCAGCCGCTCGCCGGGACCGTCATATTCCGGATCCACATAGTCGATCATTAGCGGCTTCGTCTTGGCGAGCGCCAGCGCCTCGCGAATGACGCCGGAAAATTCCCGATCGACGATCAGCGCCTTGGTCTCGGCATGATCGAGGGTGAAGGCGAGGATCGCGGCGTCGAGCCTTGTATTCAGCGTATTCAGCACGCCGCCCATCATCGGAACGCCGTAATGGCATTCGAGCATCGCCGGCGTGTTGGCGAGCATGACGGAAATCGTGTCGCCGCGCCCAAGGCCGGCCTTTTCCAGCGCGCTGGCGAGACGACGGCTGCGCGCGTAAAATTCGCGATAATTGCGCCGCAGCGAGCCGTGAACGATGGCGATGCGCTCGGGAAAAACGGCCGCCGCCCGTTCCAGGAAAGCGAGGGGAGTCAGCGGCTGGAAATTCGCGGGGTTACGTTCAAGATCGCGATCATAAGGCGAGTCGGTCATCCGGCGAGTCCATGATCCGAAAGGGCGCCGCGCGCCGGTTAACGAACGAATTTAATCGCCGCGAAGACAAAACCCGCGAGCGCGATCTGCGTTACGATGAGCCAGCGAAGAATTTCGACGCAAAGATTCGCCGCCGAGGTCTCGATCTTGGCTTCGAGTCTGGTTTCGACCTCGCGGATTTCACGGCGCAAGTCGCGGCCCAGGTCATCCAGATCGTTTCTGGTGGCGACGGAATCCCTCAAAGCTGCGTCCAGCGCCTCGGCGTGGACGCGCGCCTGCCCTTCTTCGATCCCCCCATTTCTGAGGCGATCGACATAGGCAAGCCGGTCGAAAGTGAGCGCGGAAGACGTCATAGGCGAAAGATACGCGCGAGAATGAGGTTGATCAATCGGCCCGACCTTCCGTCCGGCGCTATTCGCCGAAATCGACGTCTTTCAGCCGGCTGAACACCCGGTCGGCGTCGAAATTGTCTTCCTCGTCGGGCGGCGCCGCTGGTTTGGCCTTGCCGAAGACGTCTTCAGTCGTCGTCGGCACGGCCCGCGGACTGGTGGTGACGCTCGCCGGCACCAGCGTCTGGCCGTGATCCTCGATCGGCGGCTTTTCCTTCGCCGCGCGGTTGACCTCAAAGTCGAGTTCGATCTGCGAGCACAGTCCGAGCGTGACCGGGTCCATCGGCGTCAACGCCGCGGAATTCCAGTGCGTGCGCTCGCGGATCGCCTTCAGCGTCGTCTTCGTGGTGCCGACCAGACGCATGATCTGGGCGTCCTTCAGCTCGGGATGATTGCGCACGAGCCACAGAATGGCGTTCGGGCGATCCTGACGGCGCGACAGCGGCGTATAGCGCGGACCGCGCGCCTTCTTGACCTCGGGCACGACCACCTTCGAAACGGAGAGATGAAGACGATGGTCGACGTTTTTCTCGCCCTTCTCGATTTCCTCGCGGGTCAGCTGCCCCGACGTGATCGGATCATGCCCGCGGATGCCGGCGGCGACTTCGCCGTCGGCGATGCCCTTCACCTCGAGCGGATGCAATTTGCAGAAATCGGCGATCTGATCGAACGACAGCGACGTATTTTCGACGAGCCAGACGGCCGTGGCCTTCGGCATCAGCGGGGCGTTGCTCATCTCGGAAACTCCTCGATCGAGACATAAAGGCGGCGTCCGGCGCCGCGCCTCCCGGCGCCAGCGACCCACAGAACGACCGTCCATGTTGGGATGCCGCCTATATAATCCGCATCCGCCTAAAGCGCAATCAATCCCTGGGCGTCCAGCTTTACTCTCGTTCGCGGGCATGAGCCGGGCGCAATCCGCGCAAATGCGCCGGTAGAAGTTCGCCGATCGTTGCGCCGAAGGCCGCGCCATAGCGATGGAACATGAGCCCGAAGACGATCAGCAGAACGCCGATCCCCGAAAGCGCGAAGGGGAAGAGGATCGAGTCCTGAAAGACGCTGCTGGCGAGATAGCCGAGATAGATCGTGACCCCGACCGCGCCGAAAACCGCATAGGCCCGGCGCATCAGGAACACCGACAGGAAAATCAGCGCGACGTTGATGACGCAGTAGAGCGCCTTGCCGAGTTCGTCGCCGCTGTGCTGCGCCGTCAGCCCGCCCCAGAAGGCCATCAGACCGAAAAGATGCAGCCAGAAGGCGAAATCGCCGCCGCGCCAGCGCTTGAGATCGACGAGCCAGGCGACGGCAAGCACGGCGAGGCCGAAATACATGCTCACGCTCGCCCGCTGATCCATCGAAAACTCCTGCACGCCCATCAGCCAGGGCGTCAGGTCCATCGACATGAACCAGAGCGAGAAGGCGATGATCATCACGAGGAACGGGAAAGGAAAGGCGAGCAGCGCCAGGCAGGCGGCGCCGATCGTCCCCAACTCCATCAGAAGCCAGCTCGATTTGACCCAGACGTAAAAATCGCCATAGGGACGCGCCTCTCCGGCCGGATTGACGCCGAACATCGATTGCAGCGCGAAGATCGCCAGCGGCGCCATGCCGACCGCGCAGGCGATGAGAAGACCGCCCGGCGTGCGCAGATCGCGCTTCTTCCATAGATAGGCGCCGGCCGAGGCGAACAGGACGCCATAGACGAGCGCCGTGACGAGCAGCGCCTTGTCGCCCCAGAGGCCGAAGGCCGTCGTCGAGAACATGCCCATGGCGCCGAGCACGATCAGCGCGCCAGCGTACCAGAGCACATTGACGACGTCATAGCGCGGCGCCTGGGACGTCGCCTCCGCCGCCGCCGCGCGTCCCGACGCCAGGAATTGCGACAGCCGCTCGAATGTCGCGGCGTCGATCGCGCCCGCGTCGCGGGCGGCGGCGATATCATCGATGGTGAAACGGACCTTCATAGCGCTGCTCCTTTGCGGCGCCATTCAACATGACGCGGCACAAGAAACTTTGTGCAAACGCACAACAGCGTAGCCCTTCCCGGCGGATTTGACAGCACCCGCCGCTTGCGCCCATCTAACCGCCAACGCCTCCTGCGCGAAGGATGAGATGCAACAGCGAATGTCGGGCCTGACCTACGCCGAAGCCGGCGTCGACATCGACGCGGGCAATCGGCTGGTCGATTTGATCCGACCCGCGGTCCGTTCGACGCGGCGCTCCGGCGCCGACGGCGAAATCGGCGGCTTTGGCGGCGTGTTCGACCTCAAGGCGGCTGGTTTTTCCGACCCCGTGCTCGTCGCGGCCAATGACGGCGTCGGCACCAAGGTGAAGATCGCGATCGAATCCGGTCTCCATGACACGATCGGAATCGATCTCGTCGCGATGTGCGTCAACGACCTCGTCGTTCAGGGCGCCGAGCCGCTCTTCTTTCTCGACTATTACGCGACCGGAAAACTCGACCCGAACGCCGCTGCAGCGGTCGTGAAGGGCATCGCCGCCGGTTGCGTCGAGGCCGGCTGCGCGCTGCTTGGCGGCGAGACCGCGGAAATGCCCGGCCTCTATGCGCGCGGCGACTATGATCTCGCCGGATTCGCGGTTGGCGCCGCCGAACGCGATCGCCTCCTGCCCCGCAACGTCTGCGCGGGCGACGTCGTTTTCGGCCTGCCCTCCTCCGGCGTCCACTCCAACGGCTTTACGCTGGTGCGCGCCATTGTGAAGCGCGCCGGACTCGCATGGAGCGCCACGGCGCCCTTCGCGCGCGATCTCAATCTCGCCAAGGCGCTGCTGACGCCGACGCGCATCTATGTGAAGCCGCTTCTCGCCGCCTTGAAGGCGACGCCGCATATCGCCGCCCTCGCCCATATCACCGGCGGCGGCTTTCCCGACAATCTGCCGCGCGTTCTGCCGAGCGGGCTAGGCGTCGCGCTCGATCTGTCAGCTTTCGACGTTCCGCCGGTATTCCGCTGGCTGGCGGCGACCGGAGAGATCGCGCCAGGCGAGATGCTGCGTGCGTTCAACTGCGGAATCGGCATGGTCGTCGTGGCCTCGGCGCCCGGCGCCGGCGAGGTGGAGACGGCGTTGCGCGCCGCCGGCGAAAAGCCCCTGCGCATCGGCGAAATCATCGAGACCGACGGCGCGGAGCGGGTCGTTACGCGCGGAACCTTGGCGTTGTGACGCGGCTGCGCACCGCCATTCTGATTTCCGGACGCGGCTCCAACATGGACGCGCTGATCGCGGCCGCGAAGGACGCGAGATTCCCGGCCGACATCGCGCTCGTGCTCTCGAACCGTCCCGATGCGCCCGGCCTCGCCAAGGCGAAGGCCGCGGGCGTCGCGACCGCCGCGGTCGATCACAAGATTTATGCGGGGCGCGAGGAATTCGAGCGTTCGCTGCAACTCGTTCTCGAAACCTATCGCATCGAATTCATCTGCCTCGCCGGCTTCATGCGGATGTTCACGCCCTGGTTCGTCGGCCAATGGCGCGGGCGCATGCTCAACATTCACCCTGCGCTGCTGCCCGCTTATCGCGGACTCGACACCCATGCGCGGGCGCTCGCCGACGGCGTGAAGATTCACGGCGCCACGGTGCATTTCGTCGCGCCCGAAATGGACGAAGGACCGATCGTGGCGCAGGCCGCCGTGCCGGTGCTCGACGGCGACACGCCGGAAACGCTCGCCGCGCGCGTGCTCGCGCAGGAGCACGTCATCTATCCGATGGCGCTGCGGCTGATCGCTTCCGGCGCGGTGCGGATCGAAGGCAATCGGGTGCTGGGCGCGCCGTCGCCGCATGAATCGGCGCTGATCGTTCCTGACATGATAGCGGCGCAAAAGAGGATTTCATGACGATCACGCTCTATTGCTTTCGCCCTGTCGCCGGGCTGCCCGACGCTTCGCCATTCGTGACGAAGGCGATGGTTCTCTTGAAAATGGCGGGGCTCGACTATGTCGAAGACCGCAGCGGCTTCTCCAAGGCGCCGAAGGGCAAGCAGCCCTATATCGACGACGATGGCGAGATCATCGCCGACTCGACCTTCATCCGCTTTCATATCGAGAAGAAATACGGCGCGGATTTCGACGCGCATCTCTCTGATGAACAACGCGCCGTCGGCTGGTGCGTCGAAAAAATGTGCGAGGAGCACCTCTATTGGATCATCGTCCACATGCGCTGGATGGACGACGCCAATTTCGAACGCGGTCCGGCGCGGTTTTTCGACAGCGCGCCCGCGATCGTGCGGCCGCTGGCGAAATGGTTCATTCGCCGCAGGATCGCCAATTCCCTATGGGCGCAGGGCATGGGCCGTCACGGCGCGGCGGACGTCGATGCGCTCGGCGTGCGCGACGTCGAAGCGCTGGCGACGCTGATCGGCGACAAGCCCTATCTGTTCGGCGATGCGCCCTGCGGCGCCGACGCGACCGTCTTCGCCTTCGTGGCATCGGTCTTATCGCCGATGGCCGAAAGCGCCGTTCGCGACGCCGCGCTCTCGAAGCCCAATCTCGTCGCCTATCGCGACAGGATCATGCAGAGCTATTTTCCGCAGACCGCGCGGTCCTGATCGGCGGTTCCCGATCAGCCGACGACTTCGTTTCCGGAAAAGAACTGCGCGATTTCGATCGCGGCGGTCTCTGGCGCATCGGAGCCATGCACCGAATTCTCGCCGACGCTCAGCGCATGTTCCTTGCGGATTGTCCCCGGCGCGGCGTTGGCCGGATTGGTCGCGCCCATGACTTCGCGGTAGCGGGCGATGGCGTTTTCGCCTTCGAGCACTTGGACGACGACCGGTTCGGAAATCATGAAGTCGACGAGTTCGCCGAAAAACGGGCGCTCCTGATGCACGGCGTAAAAAGTCTCCGCCTGCTCGCGCGTCATGCGGATGCGCTTCTGGGCGACGACTCGCAGGCCCGCGCCTTCGATCAGCGCGTTGATCTTGCCAGTGAGATTGCGCTTCGTCGCGTCGGGCTTGATGATGGAAAAAGTGCGTTCGATCGCCATAGAGCGCATCGCCTCGTCGTTGGAGAATGGTCGAGCGTCGCGCTTATATCGGGCGTCCCGCGGGGCGGCAAGCCTACAGAGCTTCAGCCTTTTCCACTTCGCGGGTTCGCGGCCCGTCCCGGAACTGCGTCGCGGGATCGTT
The DNA here is from genome assembly GCA_021731565.1 of Methylocystis sp. Taxonomy (GTDB): domain Bacteria; phylum Pseudomonadota; class Alphaproteobacteria; order Rhizobiales; family Beijerinckiaceae; genus Methylocystis. The sequence goes on from JAKFXD010000079.1 coordinate 16,836, forward strand.
GCGGTCCGTGCGCCAGTAGGGATGGTGGAAATGCAGGACGCGATCGCCGTTATAGGAGGCGACGGCGTTATCGAAGGTGATCGCGCCGATCCGTCGCCAATTGCGAAACGCGCCCTTCTTGAATCCGGGTCGGCCGGTCACTTCGCCATCGTCGGTGACGTCGATGGTCAACACGATTTTGCGCTTAGGGGCCGGATCGCCCTTGTCGAACATCATCGCGAGTAATTCGTCGCGTGAATCCAGTCTCTCTCCTTCAATTCGCGGATGGCCTGCCGCGAGCTTCAGGCGCATGAAGCGCGGCGCGCGCGTCGGAAGGTCGCGCGGCTTGCCGAGTTCGGCGATTTCGTGAAGCTGGCGCTCGGTGGCGTTCTTGTCGATCATGGTGAATACCACGCCCGCGGCCATGATGATCGGCGAGGTCGGCCAATCGTTCGACAGAGTGACCTCCGGCGCATTGACGAATTCGACATCGTTGATATGGCGCGTCGACGCGCCGACGATGTCGTCGATCGTGAAGAAATTCGCCGTCGGCAGCGGCTCGTGATGCTCTGGGTCGGTCGTCGGGTAGAGCTTGCCGGCGATGCCTTGCCCGCGCGGCTTTCCGCGGTGCACCGCGCCGCCGTTCGAATAGCGCGCGACGATGAGCGCGCGGCTGCCCTTCTGGAAATAGCCGGTGTAGCTGCTGTCTTCCGTGATTTCCCAAAGTCCGGTCAGAACCACGCCCCAGGGATGCACGATTCGCCTGAAGCCTTTTCCGTCAGGTCCCCACCTCAGATCGCCGCGCGAGTCGACCGAACGCTTCGCGGCCTGCGTGAGGAAATGCTTGCCCTTCCACAATTCGCGCAACACGTCGAGAAAGCTCGGCATCACGAAGGGGAGCGGCGGCTCTCCCTCCCTGCCCCAGACCTTTTGATAGGGATTGGCGAATACCGCGTCGCGAACCACGCTGAATCGTGAGCCACGATAAACGCGGTCTTCATCGCGCATTCCAATGGCGCCGAAATCGTTCGGGTCCATACTTTGTCCCTTCATGCAATCAATTTCGAGAAAGCAGGCCTCCTCCAATTGGATGACTTTATCGGCCTCAATCCGAATGTCCAGCTTTGCTCAGCAATAAGCCCTCGCGACGCCAATAAATTCCTTGGCGGCTAGGCTCGCGCCGCCCACCAGCGCGCCGTCGACATTCGCGACGCTCAGCAACTCGCGAGCGTTCGACGGCTTGACGGAACCGCCGTAGAGAATGCGGACCTGTTCGCTCCCGCCGCGTCCAAGCCGCGCTTCGATCCGTGCGCGGGCGAAGGCGTGCATTTCGGCGACGTCGTCGGCCGTCGGCGTCAGGCCCGTGCCGATCGCCCATACCGGCTCATAGGCGACGACGACATGGCTCGGCGCATCGGCGGGCAGCGAGCCCTCGATCTGCGCGCCGACCACGCTTAAGGCCTCGCCCGCCTCGCGCTCGGCGCGCGTCTCGCCAACGCAAATGATCGGCGTCAGCCCGGCGCGCAGGGCGGCCGCCGCCTTGGCCTCGACGTCGGCGTCCGTCTCGCCGTGATCCGAACGGCGTTCGCTGTGGCCGACGATGACGTAAGACGCGCCGGCGTCCCTGAGCATTTCGGCGGAAATGTCGCCCGTATGGGCGCCGCCCGGCGCGGCGTGGCAGTCCTGCCCGCCGAGGCCCAAGCCGCCGCGCGCCGCGATATCGCGCGCGAGCGCGATCAGTGTGGCCGGCGGGCAGACGATCAGTTCGGCGCGGGCGCGGAGCGCTTCGTCATAAGCGGCGCCCATCGCCTCGATTTCGTTAAGCGAGGCGCGCAGCCCGTTCATTTTCCAGTTTCCGGCGACGAGCGGGCGGCGGGTCATGCAATGCGCTCCTGACGTTCAGAATGGGTAACAGAGCGGCGGGCGCGCAACAATCCGCAGGGGAAAGCGCAGCCGTCAGCGACGCGCTGTCATTGCGCTGTCATTTATTTCGATATATCTGGATTTATGGAAATAGAAACGGCTCTCGCCTGTCTCGCCGCGCTGTCGCAGCCGACGCGGCTCGAAGCCTTCCGGCTGCTGGTGCGGCATGAGCCCGAAGGTCTGCCGGCCGGGGATGTCGCCCGCGCGCTCTGCGTTCCGCAGAACACGCTGTCGGCGCATCTCAACGTTCTGTCGCAGGCGAGGCTCGTCGTCAGCGCGCGCAGCGGGCGCAGCATCGTCTACCGCGCCGATCTTTCGCGGCTCAACGCGCTGGCCCGCTTTCTCGCCGAAGACTGTTGCGGCGGCGCGGCTTGCGCGCCCGCCGACTCCCTTTCACGCATCAAATGCGAGTGACGACAATGACCGACAAAACCTACAACGTGCTGTTCCTCTGCACCGGCAACAGCGCGCGTTCAATCATGGCCGAGGCGCTGCTGCGCGCACGCGGCGGCGGCCGGTTCAACGTTTTTTCCGCCGGCAGCCATCCCAAGGGCGAGGTCAACCCCTACGCGATCTATACGCTGGAGACGATGGGCCTTCCTGCCGAGGGCTATCGGTCCAAGAACTGGGATGAGTTCGCACGTTCGGACGCGCCGCGCATGGATTTCGTCTTCACCGTCTGCGACAGCGCGGCAGGCGAAATCTGCCCGGTCTGGCCCGGTCAGCCGATGACGGCGCATTGGGGGATCGAAGATCCGGCGGCCGTCGAAGGAAGCGACATAGAAAAGCAGCGCGCCTTCGCGACCGCCTTCCGCTATCTGCGCAACCGGATCGATCAGTTCTGCGCCATACCGCTGCATCGTCTCGACCGGCTTGCCCTGAGCCAACGCCTTCGCGAGATCGGCGATATGGAAGGCGCAACATCGCCGAACGCCGTCGCGGAGTAAGCCATGACCACCTTCGAACGCTATCTTTCGCTCTGGGTCGCGCTCTGCATTGTCGCCGGAGTCGCCCTCGGCCATTTCGTTCCCGGCGTGTTTCGCGCGATCGGCGCGATCGAGATGGCCAAGGTCAATCTGCCGGTCGCCGCGCTGATCTGGCTGATGATCACGCCGATGCTGATGAAGATCGACTTCGCCGCGCTTGCCGAAGTCGGCCGTCACTGGCGCGGCATCGGCGTGACGCTGGTCGTCAATTGGGCGGTGAAGCCTTTTTCGATGGCGCTGCTCGGATGGCTCTTCATCGGCTATCTGTTTCGACCCTATCTGCCGGCGGACCAGATCGATTCCTATATCGCCGGCCTCATCCTGCTGGCGGCGGCGCCTTGCACCGCGATGGTGTTCGTATGGTCGAATCTGACGAAGGGCGAGCCGCATTTCACCTTGAGCCAGGTCGCGCTCAATGATGCGATCATGATCGTCGCCTTCGCGCCGATCGTCGGGTTGCTGCTTGGACTGTCATCGATCGTCGTGCCATGGGACACGCTGTTCCTGTCGGTCGTCCTCTATATCGTCGTGCCGGTGATCGCCGCTCAGCTCATGCGCAAGCGACTGCTCGCGGCGGGCGGCGAAAAGCGTCTCGCGAAAACGCTCGCGCAAATCGGCCCGGCGTCGCTCGTGGCGCTGCTCGCGACTCTCGTCCTGCTCTTTGGTTTTCAGGGAGAACAGATCATCCGCCAGCCCGCGATCATCGCCATGCTCGCGGCGCCTATACTGATCCAGGTCTATTTCAACGCCGGGCTCGCCTATCTGCTCAATCGCGCGACCGGCGAGGCGCATTGCGTCGCCGGCCCATCGGCCCTGATCGGGGCGAGCAATTTCTTCGAACTCGCGGTCGCGGCGGCGATCAGCCTGTTCGGCTTTGATTCCGGCGCCGCGCTCGCCACAGTCGTCGGCGTCCTGATTGAAGTTCCGGTGATGCTGAGCGTCGTGTGGATCGTCAATCGGAGCAAGGGTTGGTATGAACGCGGAGCGCTTCGATCTTCCGATCGAATCTCCGCGCCCCTCGATCTACCCTGAGCCTAGCAGAGGCGGTAGCCATAGGCCGCAAGCTGACGGCCGGTGATGCGCAGCATCGGACCGGGAGCCCGATTGCCGTTGCGGTAGACGTGCTCCATGAACACCCGCCGCAAGGCGGGCTTATAATGGGCGGCGAAGACCGCGGTCATGCGAGGATCGATGACGCCCCCCTCGGGCCCGCCAAACCAGGGCGCATGGAAGCCGAACACCGCGCCTTCGGAAACGCAGGAATTATGCGACGCCAAATAAAGCGTGCAGGAGGAATCGCATTCGGTCGGTCCGATCCGAATATGTTCGCCCCGAGCCTCCGCTCGCGCAAGCCTGGCCTGGTATCTCTCCACGCGTCCGCCGTAGTCAGGCGCCATGACATCGAAGGCTTGAACTGGCGTCGTCAAAAGTACAGCCGTCATCATTCCTGCAAGACCAAGAGATCGCAGCATAGGAGTTCCTTTTTGGGGCGCTCGAAGAGGGCGGGCCATGCCGCTAAATGGCTGTCAGGGCTCAGTCGACCGAGCGCATGTCTCGGGCCCTTCGGGAAGGGGAAGGACTGCGACTCGCGTCTCTTCCAGCTTCAGCGTTTCATTTCTAAACAAGGGCCATTTGCAGTGCAAGCGGGGCCTTAACTTTGTGGTTAAATATTTTTGAAGATGACGCTTGCCGAGATCGAAATGCGCCCTAACGCCGTAAGCGCGACTAGAGGGCGCCGGAGCGAGTGGCCCTCAACACAGCGGCTGATCCATTCCCCTAGAGAGCGCTATATTCGTTATCCTGCATTCGCAAAGGCGCCAAAGGTTTGAGACTCCTTCTATTTCGCATCATGCTCGGCGTTCTTCTAACGCTCGCCTTCGCGTGGCTGCAACTCGCGGCGCGGCTCGGTCCGCAGACTGCGCAAATCGAATGGCGAGAAGATGGCCGTCTTCATGTGTTTTTCTCGCCCGACTGCCCGCATTGCCATGAAGCCATCGAATTCCTGAAAGAGCGGCGCAAAATCGATTACGTGCTGCACGACGTTTCGAAGCCTTCGAGCGAGGCGCTCTTTCAGCGCGTCGTGAAACATTACGGCATAGAAGACCCGGCCGTTCCACTCTTCGCGCACGGTTCGCGTTACGTGATCGGCTTCGACTCAGCTGAAACGACCGGGCGCGAAATTCTCGCGCTGCTTTCAAATCGAGAAACGGTCGCGCGACGCGCGGCCAAGTCGAAAATCGTCATTCCTCTCATCGGCGAAATCGATCCGACGCACCACTCTCTGCTCGCGCTTACAGCGCTGATGGGCTTGTCCGACGGGTTCAATCCATGCGCGATGTGGGTGCTGATCTATCTGATATCTCTTATCGTGAACATTCAGGATCGGCGAAAAATCTGGTGGCTGGTCGGCACGTTCGTGCTCGCGTCGGGAGTCTTATACTTCCTGTTCATGACCGCATGGCTGAACACATTTCTATTCATTGGATATATTCGTCCGCTCACGCAGCTCATCGCGCTCACGGCTATTGGATTTGGCCTCGACCATCTCATCGGCCTCGTCGCGGCGCGCGGCGAGGTCGTCTGCGAAGTCGGCGACATTGAGCAACGCCAACGCACGATGCGATGGGGGCGCGACATAGTCGCCGCGCCGATCGGGATCGCGAGCCTTCTCATGGTGATCGCGCTCGCCTTTGCGGTGAACGCGATAGAGTTCATCTGCTCCGCGGCGCTGCCGGCGATCTATACGCATTTGCTTGCGCTAACCGATCTCCCCATCGCTCTTCACTACGCCTACATCGGGCTCTATGTCGTGTTTTTCATGCTGGACGATCTGATAATCTTTGGGCTCGCGGCCTTCGCCGTGCAGAAACTCGTCAATACCCGTTACGCCGCCATCAGCCGCACAATCGGGGGAGTCATCCTTATTGGCCTCGGCGGTTGGATGCTGGCGCAGTAATCGCAACGTACCCGCCGCGCCGAGTCTCTCGCAGCAACATGCCTCGTTTAATGCGCGCCGCCAAATCGTTGCTCCGCGCAGCGTCGAAACGCCGGAAGGTGACGCTGCTGCGAAGCCTCTTGCAGGCGCCTTAAGACGTCGCGCGCTTTCCCGTCGCTGACTTGCGCCAAAAGCCGCTCATACATCTCAGCATTCTCGATCTCCGCCGTTACCCCTGCCCTGCAGGCTTCGGCGAGACTTGACGGCGCCGGAACCCGTCCGGCCCATCGGTCGGTCGGCGGCTCGACGCCGAATCGCTCAAAAAGGCGGAGAAGAGCGCTCGCATGCCGCTCTTCAGCTTCGATGATGTTCACGAACGGTCTGACCGGTCCAAATCGGTCGATCACGCTTTGATAGGTCGCGCGAGCCTTGTATTCGTCGTCGAGCGCTTCGCGTAGCGCTTCGATCGTCTTAACGTCGACGGACATGCCGCTTCTCCCATTATTGTGGCGCTTCGACTAAAAATGGGCTGTAATTCGTTCGAGGCCAAGAAGCTGTGGCACGCGACAGCGCTTGTTTTCGCCGATGGCGTCAATTCGCCACGCCGAAGGCGGTGGCGATTGTGGAGCCGAATGCTGTAATTTCGCTGGCAAGGATCATATCCCTCGAAGGCGCGTGCTTTGCG
>JAKFXD010000081.1 GCA_021731565.1 Methylocystis sp.
TTGACGAACGGCTTGTCGTAGAAGGCGACGAAATCAATGTCGCCAGGCGCAGCGCGCGCGGCTTCAAGACAATAGTCGATCGCGTGACGCGGAAAACGGGAGTCGTGCTTCCTGCGCGAGAACCGTTCTTCCTGAGCGGCGGCGATGATGTCGCCATCCTCCACCACGGCGGCTGCGCTGTCGTGGTAGAAGGCGGAGATGCCGAGTATCCGCATCGCGATTTAAAAGAGCGTGTAGATGAATGGAGCGACCGCGGTTCCTTGCAGGACGATCAGCGCGCCGATCAGCAGCATGATGACCAGCACCGGCGCCATCCAGTATTTCTTTCGGGTCTTCAGATAGTCCCAAAGCTCGAGCAGAAAACTCATCTTACCTCTCTCCTCAGAACTGCTTGCTCATGTCGCTCGCCGTCTCGGGCGTGTTGCGCATGGTCCAGTAGGAAGCCGCGTTCTTGTCGAATGACAGTTTGAGCGGATCGGCGCGGCGCAATCGGAAAATCACCGCGATCGGCAGGATCACGCCAAAGAACAGGACGCCCATGATGATCGGGTTGGTGATTTTGTGCAGCGCCAGGCCAAGCTTGTGCCAGAGCCGGTTAAGCGGCCGCAATCTTGCCGGGACGAGGAACGCCGCCGCGGCGAAGCCGAGCGCTGCGGCGAGCCCCCAGAAATGCGGCGCCTCGCCGCGCCAGAGCGGCAGCAGGCTGATGATCGCAATCGCCGCGGCGATCACGAATCCGAACGATCGATCGGATCCCATGGCGGCCGAACGGTCTCTCGAAAAATCCTCATGCGACATATTGACGAGGTCCCCCAGGTCGCCTCGACGGAAAACTATCTCCAACGCGGCCGAACATCAAACTTTCGCGAATTCGCAAAATTTGCGCGCCGCGTCGTTTGAGGGTGCGAATACGGGATACTCGCGCAGGTATCAAGACGCCGTTTCCGCAGCGACCGCGCCGCGCGCGATTTCCGTCGCGTTTTCTGCGCCTTACTGCGCCGCCGCCGGGCGTGCCGCGTCGTTCGAATGATTAGAGGATGCCGCGGCCGCGAATGACGCGCAGAAGAATGACGACGATCGCGATGACGAGCAGGATGTGGATGAAGCCGCCCATCGTATAGGACGAGACGAGCCCGAGCAGCCACATGATGATGAGGACGATCGCGATCAATTCAAGCATTGTTCAGCCTCCCACGCCACCAGCAGCCTCACAGTTTCTTGCCAAGTGATTTTGCGTCTATTTCGACCTTTTTCCAAGCGTCTTTGAGCTTGCTCCAGAACGACTCCTGCGGCGCCTTCTTGCAGTCGTCGATGACCATCGGAACGACCTTCTCGGCGCCTTCGATGTCGACGGCCGAACCAAGCGCCTTGCCCGCCTTGGTCTGAGCCGAGGACCAATAGATCACCTTTGGCTGAAATTGCTCGTCGACCGCCAGGAATTCCTCGCATGTCCATTTGGCCGTCGGCTTCTTCGTTTCTGCCGCGAGACTCGTCGCATAAAATAATAGGCCTGCCGCGGCGATGAAATAAATTCGTTTCATAGGATGCTCCTATGGGTCCGCGCTTCTATGGAAGCGCCGCCAAGAGATTATTGCGGAATCGCGCGCATATCCAGTCGCCGGCGGCTCCCATCCGGTCGCAGGCCGGCTACTCCACCGCTAAAATGACGTCGGACGGATCAAAGGTCGCCAAAGCGGCGTCCCCTTCCTTCAATCCCATGTCTTCAACAAGGCGGCGCGGCGTCACCACGGTCATTGTCTTTCCGAACCCAATGTCGATCAGGATTTCGCTGTTGCGTTCGGCGTCGACCCGTTGCTTGACGACGCCGCGGAAGCAGTTGCGCTGCGCCGTCGCGTCTCCGACGGGCGCCAGACTGACAAAGGACGCCTTGATAAGCGCCAGCGCCTTGCGTCCACGCGACAGATGCAGTTGCTCAGCTGATTCATTGGTGACGATCGCGAGGATCGTATCCTTTTCGGAGACACGCAGCGTCACTTCGACGTCGACCGGCCATTTCTTCACCTCGATCACTTCGGCTCGAAAAACATTGCGCGCCGAAATCGTCATGCCGGCGGTCCAGAGCAGGAAATCCTCCGCGCCGGCGAGCCCCTCTTCGGCGATCGTCTCGGAGATGCGCGCGAGCTTTTCTTCGAGGCGGTGGAAGGTGGCGATCAGCCGGCGCCCTTCCTCGGTCACTTCGGCGCCGCCGCCGCTGCGCCCGCCCGCCTTGGTGAGGAAGGCTGGCGTCGGCAGCAGATTGTTGATGGCGTTCACCGCATCCCACGCCGCCTTGTAGCTGAAGCCGGCGGCCTTGGCGGCCTTTGTGATGCTGCCATGGAGCGCGACCGCCTCCAGCAGTTTGACGCGGTCGCGGCCGACAAGCAGGCGGCCCTCGCTGCGCAGCGCTAGTGAAGCATCGATTTTGCTGTCCGCCATGCCAGCGCCTCGCCCTGTCGTCCGGATACAGGGTCGAACGGTTTGAGGCAACCGCGCAGGTCCGGCGCCTCAAGCTGTTCGCGGCCGGTTTTGGCGGGGGGATTCCGTCAAGGATGAATCGAAGAGAACTTGCTCGATTGGTCGTTTTGTATGAATCCGAATATTGCTATGTATAGACCTCGACAAATGTAGTAAAGCTGGCAGAACGACTCCGACAGCGTTGCGAAGACGCGCGCATCATATTGATTCAATGTTGTATTTTTGTCACAAACGCAATATTGCATTGTAACACAGCGTGATACGCGGCGCCTGTGGATCGCAGCCTATATACTGATCAGCATCTGCATAAAATTCGCGTATTGACTCCTATACAGCACGTCGTAGTCATTGGTTATGTACTACAAATATACAACGAAATCGAAATCGCTGATTTGCGCGTTCGCCGCCGCGGTAATATCTTGTTTTATCTCCGTTTGCGGTGCCGTTCGCCCGTCGGCGGCGGAGCGGGAAACGGTCGTCGTCGTCACGAGCTTTCCAGAAGAATTGACGACGCGCTGTGAGCGCGAGTTCGAGCGGATCCGCCCTGACGTCCACGTCCAATTCGTGTGGAAGCAGTCGCGCGACGCGCTGGCCGAACTGACCACGCCGGAGCAGGGCGGCGCCGATCTCTATTGGGCGCCGTCGCCTGCGAATTTCGCGCAGCTTCGCGACCGCGGCGCCTTTCGCAAGATTTCGGTCGATCGCGCTGCGCTTCCGGGAAGGCTTGGCGCGCAGCAATTGTCCGATCCGGCGGGTCTTTACGAGGCCTATGACGTCGCCGGCTATGGGATCGTCGAAAATCGGGACGCGTTGGCGGCTGCGGGACTTTCGGCGCCGCGACGCTGGCCCGATCTCGCGCGTCCCGAATATGCGCGCCGAATGGCCATGCCGGTCGCCGGCAAGGTCGGTTTCTCGCCTGCGCTGTACGACATCCTTCTGCAGAGCGAGGGGTGGACGGAAGGATGGCGCCTCATCGGCGAGATGGGCGGCGAGGCGACGCTGCTCGATTCCGGTTTAGCGCCGACGGCCGCCGTGCGCGAAGGCAAAGCGGCGCTCGCGCTGACGATCGATTTCATCGCCGAAATCGCCAAGGCCAATGGCGCGCCGGTCGAGATGATCTATCCCGAGCGCACCGCCTTCCTGCCCGCCCATGTCGCGATGACCGCCGGCGCCAGGCATGTCCCCGGCGCGCAAGCCTTCATCGACTTCCTGCTGTCCAAAGACGGCCAGCAATTGATGATGGAGCGCGACAGCCGCCGGCATCCGGCGCGTCCCGACGCCTATCTGGACGCCCCCGAGGGACTGGTTAATCCCTTCGCGCTGCCGTCGTCGACGTTCCTCGACTATGATTCAGAGATCGGCCGCCGACGGCCTTCGCTTATCGCGCTTCTTTTCGATCTCGCGGTTGTCGAAGGCCACGCCGAGAGCGCCGAACTGTGGCGCAAGATTCACGACGCCGAGAAGAAATTCGCCGCCGACGCCAAGGCCATGGCGCTCATTGGCGGGGCGAAGACATTCGCCGGTTTCGTTCCCGTTTCGGAAACCGATTCGCGCACGATGGCCTTCCTCGAGCGCTTCGCGCGTCGCGACGCCGTCGACCCGAAGCAGATCGCGCAATGGCGCGATCAGATCGCCTCTGCGCGGCGACAGGCGCGCGACTTGATGAAAAGCCTGGAGCCCGCGCCGTGAAGCGCCTCGGCGTCCTTCTCTGCGCGGCGATGCTCGCCGGCGCTGCGCGCTACGAGGCGCAAGGCCCAGAGAGCGAGGCCTTCACCCAGCCGATCGAGGGACTGGACGCCAATCATGCCGCGAGCTTTAGCAAGGGGAGCGGCATATTCCGGCAGGCCTGGATCATCGGGCCTTCGCAGGATCATCCCGACTTTGTCGGTTTGGGTCCGCTCTACAATCGGCTTTCCTGCATCGCCTGCCATGTCAAGAACGGACGCGGCGCCGCGCCAGACAGCGAGAATGGCGTGGCGCGCACAATGGCGGCGCGGCTGAGCGTCGAAGGACGGGATGCGCATGGCGGACCACGCCCCCATCCCAATTACGGCGCTCAGCTCAATCCGGAGGGTGTCTTGGGCGTCGCTGGCGAGGGTCAGGCCGTCGTCGATTACGCCGAATTCGATGTGGCGTTTTCCGACGGCGAAAGAATCACGCTTCGCCGACCGACGCTCTCCTACCGCAATCTCGCCTATGGCCCGCTCGGTCTGGAGACGAAAACCTCGCTGCGCAATGCGCCGCCCGTGTTCGGTCTGGGCCTGCTCGAATCCGTTAGCGACGCCGAAATTTTCGCCGGCCGGGGCCGGCCCAATTTCGTTTTCAACTTCGAGACCCGTCGGAAGTCGCTTGGCCGCTTCGGACTGAAAGCCAATCAGCCCAATCTCAAACAGCAGATCGCCAATGCCTTCATGGAAGACATCGGCGTCACGTCGTCGCTGTTTCCTGCCGAGAACTGCGCTGCGACACTAGGCCAGTGCCGTAGCGGCGCCTCGAAGCCGGAACTGGCCGACGCGCAACTCGACGCGGTCGTGACCTATATCTCCGCGCTCGCCCCGCCGGCTCGGCGCAATCTTGAAGATCGGCCCGTCAAGGACGGAGAACTTCTGTTTCGCGCCATCGGTTGTTCGGAGTGTCATCGCGATACGCTGCATGTCGCGGAATTTTCGCTGCAGCCGGCGCTCAATGGCGTTGCGATCCATCCCTACACCGATCTGCTGCTGCACGACATGGGCGAGGGGCTCGCCGACGGCCGCGAGGACTTCGACTCCGGCCCGCGCGATTGGCGGACGCCGCCGCTGTGGGGGCTGGGCCTCGCAGGGAAGGGCGGCGACGGCGCCAATTTTCTGCACGACGGCAGAGCGCGCACGCCCGCCGAGGCAATCCTCTGGCACGGCGGCGAAGCGCAATCCTCCGCCGACGCGTTCCGCAGTCTTCCCGAACCTCAGCGCCAGGCGCTGCTCGCTTTCCTCAACTCTCTCTAAAGTCCATGGGGGCAATGATGACCAGACTGCTGACGACGACGGCGATCTCAAGCGGCGTGCTTCTAACTCTTGCGGCGCCCGCGCCCGCGCAAACGACATTGCCGCCGATCGAAGTACATGCGCCGAAAGTCTTCGAACTCGGCAAGATCAAGGTGGGCCAGGGAAGGCTCGCCATCCCGACGAGACCCGGCGCGCCGGGTCAGGGATCGGGAACCGGAACGGGCACTGGCGCGGGCGCGGGCGCGCAGGCGGGCGCTGGCGCCGGCGATAATTTAGCGACCGCCGACAACGGCCCAACGCCAAAGCAGCACACCGACGACTTCGGCGGCTATACCATCACCAACCGGCAGATGGAGACTTTCTCTCGCGATACGCTGGACTCCGCGGTCAATCTCGCGCCGGGCGTGAACAGCCAACTTGTCGGCGGCACGCGCAACGAGCAAAACATCTATGTGCGCGGCTTCGACCGCTGGCAGGTGCCGCTCACCATCGACGGCGTGCGCGTCTATCTGCCGGCCGACAACCGGCTCGACTTCGCGCGTTTTCTCACCGCCGACATCGCCGAAGTGCAGATCGCCAAGGGCTATGTCTCGGTGCTCGACGGGCCGGGCGGCATGGGCGGCCAGATCAATCTCGTCACGCGCAAGCCCTCTCGCGAATTGGAGTTCGAAGGAAGGGCGAAACTCGAATTCGGCCGCGACGGCACATTCCTGGGACCGCGCGCCTATGCCTACGCCGGCACGAAGAGGGATCTCTATTACGCGCAGCTCAGCGGCGCCTTTCAAACCATGGACGGGTGGATGCTGCCCGCGAGCTACAGGTCGACGCTGACGCAAGGCTGGGGCATGCGCGGCCAATCCTATTCGCGCGACTTCAACATTAGCGCCAAGGTCGGCATTACGCCCAATGCGACGGACGAATATTCGCTGAGCTTCAACCGCCAGGAAGGCCAGAAGGGCGCGCCGCTACATACGACCGATCCGCTTTCGAGCCAACGCTTCTGGAGATGGCCTTACTGGCGGGTGCAGAATCTCTATTTCCTTTCCAAGACCCAGCTTGGCGACGCCTCCTATGTCAAGACGCGCGGCTACTGGACCAAATTCGACAATGGCCTCACCGCCTATGACGACCCGTCATTCATCACTCAATCCCTGCAGCGCTCCTTCATCAGCCCCTATATGGATTATTCTCTCGGCGCCGAGGTCGAGGCGGGGCGCCAGTTCGGCGACATCGACACGTTGAAAGGCCTGCTCTTCTACCGCTTCGACAATCATGGCGAACAACAGCAAGGCTTCGGCCGGAATACTCTCAGCGGGCTCTTCCCAAACAACGATCCGAGGGGAAGAGCCGGATGCTTCACGGGCGCGCCTTGCTTGTTCGAGCCGCTCCAGACAAGCCAGGAGGACACTTATTCGGTCGCGGTCGAAAACACGTTCCATCCGCGCAAGGACATCGATCTCGTCGCCGGCTTCAGCTACGATTGGCGGCACTTGCGACAGGCCGACGAGTTTACGACGGATCGCGGCTTCTTCCGCTATACGCCCAAGGACGTACAGGCGCCCAATTATCAGGGCGCCGCGATCTGGCATTACACCGATCAGGACCGCCTCTATTTCAACGTGTCGAGTCGAACCCGTTATCCGACGCTGTTCGAGCGATTCAGCTCCCGCTTTGGCGGCCAAACGTCCAATCCGGGACTGAAGCCCGAACGCGCCACCAATTTCGATCTCGGCTGGTCTTCCGAATTCGCGCCCGGCAGCCGTGTCTCGATCGACGTCTTCTACAGCCTCGTGGACAGATTCATCCAAGGCGTTCCCGTACTCGACCCTACTGGCGTCCCGACCACGCAGCAGCAGAATGTCGGCAAGGCCCGCTTCTGGGGCTCGGAAATATCGGCCGATTATTTCTTGCGGGAGGATTTCTCGCTCGGCGGCAATCTGACGCTGATCCGCCGCCGCCTGGACGCGCCGCCAGCCCTGTTTTTCTCGGGGAAGACGCTCACAGGGATCGTCACGCTCCAGCCAATCGGCGTGCCCGACGCAAAGCTCATTTTCTACGCCGGCTATCGTCCGATCCGGGAACTGACCATTACGCCGAACATCGAGATGTCGACCAGTCGATGGACCAACGTCTCGACCGGCCTCGTGTATTACCGAACCAACCCCTATCTCCTGACGAATTTGAACGTGGACTATCAGCCTACCGACAACGTCAAATTCCAGGCCGGCGTGCGCAATCTCTTCGACGAGCTCTATACGGTGACGGACGGCTATCCCTCTCCCGGCCGCAGCTTCTATCTCGCGACGAAGGTGAATTTTTAGCGCGCCGCGCCGAATGCCGCACCTTCGATCGCGACATCGGCCGCGCTGCATGCGCGGCCCGCTCGATCATCTATTTCAGCTTCGCGTCCCATGTCGGCGACTGAGGCGCGCTGAAATCGAAGTCCCAGTTGAATTTTCTCATGACGTTGCAGCCGATGAGGACGGACACGTCGCGGCCGAGCGCGGCGCGCAAGCCGCCAAAGTCATAGGAGATCGCAAAAACATCATGCAGCACGCGGCCTTCGCCCAAATCGAGCGACTTGATCTTATATAATTTCGAGTCGATTCGGGCGCCGGCGACGCCGCTTGCGCGCGCCTTGGCGTTCACGGCCGTGAAAAGCCTTTTATGCTTGCGGACGAACTGTTGATCGATTGCCGCGACTTCCGCGCCTGAGTCGAACAGCCCGACGGAAGCCGTCTTGCCGAAATGCAGTTCGATGCCGATGAGACGTTGATCCGGTCCCAACCGCCGAAGCGGCTTGGGTCGCCCGTCCGCCGTCGCCTCGCCGAAGAAGACAAGCTCGCGGCGATCGATATCCAGGCTGAAGCGGGCGCCTCTGAAGAAATCGATTCCCAGGAGATCGTCGCCGTCGTCCGTCGGACAGCGCGTGACCGCATAATTCGTCCGCGCGATATTGTTTCCCTCGGCGGCGACGAGTTCGACCTTCGGCGCTTCGACATCGTCGCACCGCACTGTCGCGCCTGACGCGCCTGTCGAGACGCTTTCGCCGAGAGCCGGCAAATCCTTGTTCCAGGGGGCGAGCCTGAGGCGCGTGCTCGAGGCGCCGGTGTCAAGCCGCATGGGCCCCAAGGCGTTGCCGATGCGGACCTGCAGATATATGCGTCCGCCGAAATATTCATCCTCGGTCACGGTCAGCGGAATGACCGAGCGGCTCCTCTCGGCGCCGGCGGCCGCGACAGAGAGGAGCAGGGCTGCGACAAAAGCTGCTGATCGAAAAAATTTCATATGCGCTTCCCGCTTCCAAACCGTTCAGCGGATAGAAACGCGTCCTGAGCGTCCCGCGCAAGCGCATCCCGACAGCGAACGCGGCTAAGCCGGGCCGCTTACGACCGCGATAGGGGCGACCAGAGCGGCTTTGCGAATAGCGCTTGCGGAAAAAGCCCGATCACCGGACGTTTGACGAGAAGCCTCGCGCTTTGGCTGCGGCCCTGCAGCCAGTCGAGAACCGCGTCTTCGCCATTCGTATCGATCGCCGGAATCGAGCGGCCGATCACGTCGACGCGCCGCCCAAGACACCCCTTATCGGCCGGATGGCGGCCGAGCCGGGAAAGCCCGAAATCGGCGCGCCATCGGGCGCGCCAGGGAAAGGGCTTCTCAAGCCCGCCGCGAAAAAACGCCCAGACGTCGAGGTCTTTGACGCCGGTCACGCCATCCACATAATGCTGCGCCCCGCCCTGGCAGAGCGCCAGCAAAATGAGCCGGTCCTCGTATTGCCGCCCCACGGGCGTTCGGAAGGCCCTTTTGCGCAATACGTCTTGAGCAATCCCGCTGAGCCGCGCGAGATCGTCATTGGTCAACGGCTCGTAACTGCGTTCGGTTTCCATGTTTTTTCAAGGACGCGACGCAGGGCGTAATCTATTCGAGATTTTTGCCGAAGAGAACGAAGCCGCGGGCTAAATCGTCGCATCGCAATTATCGGCTTGCTATTTGCCGCCGATCGGCAAAGATCGGGTTTTCGCCACCTTGCCATGGAAGACCTAGATGCAGCGCCAGTTTGACTCTTTCGTTTCAAGCGCCCCCGACGTCCTCGCCGTTCATTGGGGCTGGGTGATCGCCCTTGGCATCCTGATTGGGGCGCTCGGAATCATCGCGATCCTGCGCGCCAGGATGGCGACCATCATCACGGTCGGGTTCTTCGGCGTCCTGCTCGTCGTCAGCGCGGTGTCCGTGCTGGTTTTCGCCTTTACGACCGCGGGCCTGTGGACCGACTTTTTCGTCCATGTGCTTTGGGCGGTCCTTCTGGCGATCGTCGGAGTCATGCTCCTCACTCGGCCGGCGATCAGCGCCGAAGCCATCACGCTGCTCATCGGGTTCTATTTCATCGCCGAAGGCGTGCTCATCATCGGCTTCGCGCTGACCTCGCACATCGACGGTCTCTGGATGTATCTCATTCAGGGCGGCGTCGCGCTGCTTCTCGGGGGCCTGTTGGTGACCGGCTGGCCGTTCACCGGCCTCTGGGCGATCGGAACCTTTCTGGGCGTCGATCTTCTGTTCAAAGGATGGGGGATCATCGCGCTCGGCTTCGCCCTCCGCGCGATTTCGGAGGGAAATCTGCTGTAAATCGATCAGGACGTCCGAACGGGGAGTTGCAGGTCAGCTCCTTTTGACGCGCGTCATTGCGAGCGGAGCGTAGAAATTCAGAGGGACAAGAGCGCATCTGGATCGCTTCGCCTTCGGCTCGCGATGACGGCGTGTTCGCTGGCGATGATGAACCCGCGCTCAATCCAGGCCGTCGGTGGGACTGGCGAGCCAATAGACCATGCAGAACGCTGCGGCGATCAGGCCGGAGCCGAAAAGCCGCCCGCCAAGCGCTCGTCGGGAATGGCGGCCGTCCCTTCAGACGATGATCGCTTCCGCCGCCGGCTTCCTGTTGTCTTATGCGTCGCGCGCGCCTGCGCCCTTGAAGAACGCGACGGCGCGTTCATTCGCGTCGAACGCCATCTCCTGCGTCTCGCGCGAATGAGCGCGAACGAAGATCATGCCTCTGTGACAATGACGGACATGCGTGACCTTCACGGGCATCGCCGCGCCGTTCATCGCAACGATCGCGTGTTACCAATCGAACTGACAGGTCCGTCCCGGCGCAAAAGCGAGCGCCGAAAAGCGGCGCTCGCCATCTTGCATGCATCTTCTCGCGCCTAACGCCGAGCGTAACGCCGCACCGCGGCGCAACCGCCCTCTCCGGGGACGAGAATTCGACGATCAAAGATAAACGTTGACCGTCGGCAAGGCCTGAGTCGCAGGCGTGAGATTAGGGATGGTTTGACGGGTTGAGCGTGAACCGCTTACCGGCAACAGCGCAGGAGGATTGACAGTAGGGTCGACAAAAACATTGTCGCGCACGCTTACGGTGTAAGCGACGATAACCTTCTGGCCTGCAAGCACATTATTGAAACTGAACGGCACGATCAGCTGGCACGAGAAATTTTGACCCGACACCGTAGCCGTTGATGCCGCCGAGGTGAGCGCGCTATTCGCCAGAACGGCGGCGCTCAAATTGGCGACAGTCGGCGCGCCGGACGTGTCCGGAACAAGGAAGGCCGTCGCCGAACACTGGACGCTTCCGAATTTGTTGATCGGCTGCCTCAGGTAGCCGACAACGTTGAGAACATAATTGCCCGTCGCGGGCGCTGCGGAGACATTCGTCGCGCCAAGCGACAACATTACACCCAGCATGGTAAAAAGCTTATTCGGCTGCATCGACGTCCCCCAGCTATGCATCTCATAATGCGACAGAAGTTTAATTCTCGACGAGCAAATAGTGAACTGACCCTGCCCCCAAGAATGGAATCAAGCGTAATTTATCTTATTTTTGTTCGCAAGAGCGGGTGCATTTTTGTTCGCAGGAGCGCGCACAAATTTTCGCTCCCGGATTCTATCGCTCAGAGAGCCGGGCTCGCAAATTTGGCCGAGAGACGATAGCGCGCGCATCGGACTGCTTCTGCGTTATCGCCAGGCGATGGTCAGACGCAGCAAGGATATCGCCAACACGTTGCGCGGCACGCTGAAGGCATTCGGCATTGGCGCCGGAGACGGTTAGAACACACTGAGTTGAGATTCGCTCGGAGTCTGCAGCATCCAAGAGAGCGCGATGCCCTGGACCGAAATCTCCAGAAAAAGCATCGGTATGATCGCAAGTCATGTGACCGATCCGGAACGGGGCTGGCTCAGCCGACTCTTGCAGCTTTCATGCTCGCGCAGCTCATCGAATCGCCTTGGGCGAGAGCGAGGGCGAGGGCGAGGGCAAGGGCGAGGGCAAGGGCGAGGGCGAAGGGGTCGGAACAGGTCCCGCGGGTTGCGGTTGCGCCAGGGGCGTATTTTTTCCGGCGACTGAGCGGGCCGGGAGAGGAACTCCCGCCCCCGATGGCCCAACGATCCCCGGGACCGGTACGGCTCCGAAGCCGCTCCTCGTCGCAACCGGGCCGCTGGGGATCGAAACTTTCGTTCCCTCCTCAGCGCTTGTCGGCGCAGAAGCAGCCAGAGATAGCACAGCTACGCCGATTAATTTCATCGAGCTGCGAAGACTTCCGAGCATTGTGCTTTGCTCCTGTCGCTGATCTCCGACTGCGAGAGCGCTTGGTCCCGGCATTTGGAGGAGAGAACGAATCGATTTGGCTCGCTTGTCAATTTTTTGCGGATTGTCCCGCGATCCATAATTTTTCATAACGACCCGAAGGGGCGCCGGCGCATTCGGGGCGTTGGAGCAGCGCCGCCATCGACGCAGGCCGCGCTTGTAGCAGATCAGAATTTTGGCGCCGTTCTTGGGCCGCGCCAGCGCGGCCTTGTTCGGTGCAGTTCGTATTGAACCGGTCGAGCCGAGCGACGCATGCGAAGCAGATTGGTTGCAAATTAAAGCTGCGAGTCTTGCAATCCAAGAACATTATTGCCTCGATGCCCGTTGAAGGTTCATAGTCGTGCGTACGCGATGTCGTGGGCGCTTGACCTCGGGGAGGATATCCCATGAAGATCGGAAGAAACGGAAGTCGCTTCGCCAGAAATCTGCGGGCGGGCAGTATCGGCGGGAGCGCTTGCATTCTCATGGCGGCGCAGCCGGCGCTCTCCGCCGATGGTCCTCCGCCAGCTCCCGCCACGCCGGCGCAATCCGGCGGAGCGAGCGCTCCCCGGCCCCCCGCAGGCTTGACGGTCCATGTGGACCCCAAAACGGGCGAATTCGTCGCCACGCCGGCTCCTGGAACCCCGCCGCTGTCGCTAACCCCTGAAGAACAAAACGCATTCAGCACCTCGCATCAGGGACTTGCGGAAGTGCCGGTGACGACGACGCCGGGCGGCGGCTACAAGCTTGATCTCAAAGGCCGCTTTCAGAGCCCGCAAGGCGTCACGACAGGGGGCGCAACCGGCCACGAGAAGTAGGCGCGGGAAGCTGTCCAATTCATTTCAACCGAGCAGGATTCTTCGATGCAGTTTCGAGACGATTGGTTGCGCATCGCTTCGTTGACATGCGGGCTTCTTGTGGGAGCCGTTCTCCCGCCCTTCGCGCGCGCGGCTTCCGTCGTCGTCGTCAACAAGAATGCCGCCGGCGTCGGGTTCAACGATCAGACCCCCGCCGCGCCGGTTGGCGGAAATACGGGCGCCACGCTCGGCGCTCAGCGGCTGATCGCGTTTCAGGCCGCCGCCGACATCTGGGGCGCGCTCGTCTCCAGTTCCGTGCCCATCCGGGTCGGCGCCCAATTCGTCCCGTTGTCCTGCAACGCGACGTCAGCGGTTCTAGGCTCCGCCGGCCCCGTCAACGGGTTTCGCGACTTCGCCGGGGCTCCGGTGGCGGGCACCTGGTACGCCTCCGCCTTGGCCAATTCCCTGGCGAAAACCGATCTCGACGGAACGCAGGACGACATAAACGCCAATTTCAACAGCAATCTCGGCGCCGCGGGCTGCCTGCCGACGAGCGGCTGGTATTACGGGCTGGACTCGAAACCTCCGGCCGGCAAGATCGACTTCGTAAGCGTCCTTGTACACGAACTGGCCCACGGGCTGGGCTTCGTGACCTTCGTTGATCTGGCGTCGGGCGCGAAGGCTCTGGGTTTCAACGACGCGTACATGCGCAATCTGGAGCGCCACGGCGCCGCGCCGCCCGACTATCCGAGCATGACCAACGCTCAACGCGTCGCGGCCAGCATCGACACCGGCAATCTGCACTGGATCGGCGCCAATGTCAGGGCGGCCAATGGTTTGTTGACAGCTGGCAAAGTGGGCGACCATGTCCGGATGTTCGCCCCTAATCCTGCGCAACCCGGCTCCTCCGTCTCGCATTGGGACACGGTGGCCACCCCCAACCAGATTATGGAGCCTTCCTATACCGAGCCTCTCCACACGCCCGTCCTGGAGCGCCAGCTATTTCGGGACATAGGGTGGAGATTAACGTCCCGGATGGACTACAACGGAGACGGCAACAGCGACCTTCTCTGGCGCAACACCAATGGCAGCCTCGCGATGTGGCTGATGAACGGCGCAACTGTGCTGCAGACCGCCAATTTGGGAATCGTGCCCACTGGTTGGCGGATCGTCGGAACCGGCAATTTTAACGGCGATGGACAGCGCGACATTCTCTGGCGCGACAGTAGCGGCAATGTCGCGATGTGGCTGATGAATGGCGCAACCGTGTTGCAGACCGCCAATTTTGGAAATGTGCCGTTCGTTGCCTGGCCTTTCGCTCTAACGGGCGACTTTAACGGCGACGGCAAGACCGACCTGCTTTGGCGCAGCAATAGCGGCAGCGTCGCAATGTGGCTGATGAATGGCGCAACCGTGTTGGAGACCGCCAATCTTGGAAATGTGCCGTTCGTTGCATGGCCGTTCACTGCAACCGGCGACTTTAATGGCGATGGCAAGAACGACATTCTCTGGCGCGATGGCAGCGGCAACGTGGCAATCTGGCTGATGAACGGCGTTACCGTGTTGCAGTATGCCAACATCGGAAATGTGCCAGTTGCCTGGTCGATCAACGGAACCGGCGACTATAACGGCGACGGCAAGAGCGACATTCTCTGGCGCCACGGCGCCACCGGCAACGTCGCAATGTGGCTGATGAACGGCGCAACCGTGTTGCAGACTGCCAACGTCGCAAATGTGCCGCCTGCCTGGGGGATCTTCGGAATCGGCGACTTTAACGGCGACGGCAAGAGCGACCTTCTCTGGCGTAATTCCGGTGGCAGCGTCGCGATCTGGCTGATGAACGGCGCAACCGTGCTGCAGAGTGCGAATTTGGGAAATGTGCCCACTGCTTGGTCGATCGAGGGAGTCAACGCAGATTGAGCTCGGTCTTCACTTGCTCGTCGATTTCAGCGTCGCCTTCCCGCGCCCCAGCGCCTGGTTGCCGAATTCGAGCGCGGTGAAATATTAGTTCGCTATCAGGAGCTCCAATGGACCCTTGGATTTCCCATATCTCCAATTCCGTCCGCGCGGATCCCGGCGCCGTGCGGTTGGCGATCGGCCATGTTTTCGGGTTTTTGCTGAAACGCTATCCGGACGGCGAGGCTGACGAAGTGATCGACATGATTCCCGGCGCGCGCGAAGTTATCGCCGACGCCGCCACGTCGGTTCCGCCGAAGCGGAATTTCGCCAGTCGCGCATTCGGAAGCGTGGGCGGCTTGGTTGGCGGGCGAAAAGGGGAAACCTTTGAACTCACGTCGAACCTCTTGGCGCTGGGCTTCACGAACGATCAGCTCAAACGTCTGACCCATGAGATTTTCGGCGGCGCGGCCCTGATCGCCGGACGCGAAAAAGTGCAGCGGCTGACCGACCCGATCCCCGGTCTCTCCGGATTCTTGTGGCCAGACGCCAAAGGACGGCGGTGAGCCTGCGATAGCCGAGCAGCAGCCGGTCGTTGCCTTCCGCCTTCGCCGGCGTATGCTGCTCTCCCGCTGAGCTTCCAGCCGACAAGGAGAACGAGCGATGACGACCCTGAGCGAACGAGAAACGCTTGCGATTTCCGGCGCAGCAGTCGGCGCGACGGCGGGCGCATTGGTCGGCTCATTGTTCGGCGTGATCGGAACTGCGCTAGGCGCATTCGCGGGGGCGATGATCGGCGCCGCCGCGCGGCTTGCGAAGACGTGAGTTGACCGGACGATGTTTTCGCGGCCGCGCGATCGCCGGATCGCCTGATCGCGCTTCCGCCAGCCGGCCGGCGCGGCGCCATCCCGGATCGCCGCGGACGCTCGTCCCATCCAGTCCAGACCGGGCCACGACCTCCGGCGCGACTGCGGCCGGCTGGCCGAGGATCGATCCGTCATGCCCGCCCGGCCTGTTTGGAGACATGCAATGTCGCTCGAATCATTTGCGGCCTTTGTCGCCGCGACCGTCGCACTTGCGCTTCTGCCGGGACCGAATGTCGCGCTCATAAGCGCAAACGCCGTCGCTTACGGGCGACGGTATGGATTAATCACCGTTCTGGGGACCAGCGCGGCGATGGCGCCGCAGCTGGTCTTGACCGTCCTCGGCATGGCCGGCGTTCTCAGCCTTGCTGGCGAAATGATCGAATGGATTCGTTGGGCGGGCGTCGCTTATCTGGTCTGTCTCGGCGTTCAGGCGTGGCGCGCGCCTGTCGTCGATCTTTCGAAGATCGAGCCGCAGCCACGGTCGGCGCGGTCGATCTTTCTGCGAGGTTTCCTGGTGTCGTCGTCCAACCCCAAGACCTTGCTGTTCTATGGCGCCTTCTTTCCTCAATTCGTGAACCTCGACGGCGACATCATGTTTCAGCTTGCCGTGCTGTCGCTGACGTTTCTCATCGTCCTATCGGCGCTCGACTGTTGTTGGGCGCTCCTCGCCGCTCGGCTTCGCGCGCTGCTCGCAACACGGGGGCGGTTGCGCAATCGTCTAACGGGCGCATTCTATCTTTTCGCGGCGGCAGGCCTCGCGAGCGTCAGACGAACCGCCTAGCTCCGCTTCTCGCATCGCCGATGCTTGGGGTCATTCCGGCAAGGCCGTCGCGGACTGTCGTGAGCAGTGTCAGGAATCGCGAAACAATAGCTGGGAATCGATTGGGGAGCGGCGGATGGACAGGAGTCGAGAACTCGCCGGGGCGCAGACGGATGAAGACGCTCGCCGCCTGGGCGTCATCGAAGCGCTGTCCTGGCGAGAAACCGTTGCGCGGCTGTTTCTTTCCGCGACGCTCGTCGCTTTGGGCCTTTACGTGCTGGGAAATTACCTTCGCGCCTTGGCCTGGGCGCTCGTGCTGGCGGTGGCGCTGTGGCCGCTCTACGATCGCGCGCGGCGGAAGGCGTCGCCCTGGGCGGTCAAGGATCTTCTGCCGATTGTCTTCAGTTCTCTCGTCGGACTCCTGATTTTTCTGCCGGTCGCCACGCTCGCGGTCGACGCGGTGCGCGAGCTGCGCGACCTGATCGACTATGGTCGAGAAGCGGAAAAATCCGGAATTCCTGCGCCGGATTTCCTCACAGGACTTCCATATGTCGGCCAATGGATCTCCAGCTGGTGGGCCGATCGCCTGTCCCATGCCGGCTGGGCCAAGGAGATCGTCGCGAAGGTGAACACCGCATGGCTTCGCGAGCTCGGCGCGAATCTGGGCGCCAATGTGCTGCATCGCGCGATGATCTTTGGCGTATCCCTGCTGACGTTGTTCTTTCTGTTTCGTCACGGCGAAAGCATATCGGCGCAATGCCGTTCCGCTTCGCGCAAGCTCTTCGGCGACAGAGGCGAACGCGTCGCCCTGCAAATGGCCGCCTCGGTGCACGGGACGGTCGCCGGACTTGTCTTCGTGGGGATCGGGGAGGGCATGCTGATGGGCGTCGTCTATTTCCTGACCCATCTGCCGCACCCGGTGCTGTTCGCGATGGCGACCGCGGTCGCCGCGATGATTCCCTTCGCCGCGGGAATCGTCATTGCCGTCGCGGCTGCGACATTGCTTGGCGCCGGAGGGATCGCGCCAGCGATGATCGTCGTCTTGGCCGGAGTGATCGTCATCTTCCTGGCGGATCACTTTGTGAGGCCCAGGCTGATCGGCGGCGTGACGAAGCTGCCGTTTCTATGGGTCTTGCTCGGCATCCTTGGCGGCGTCGAACGGTTCCAGCTTCTTGGCCTCTTCCTGGGGCCGGCGATCATGGCCGCATTGATGCTTCTGTGGCGTGAACTCGCGGCCCCGTCCGACGAATGAAGCGCCCCCTATGACCGATCCGTCGATCGGATGATTTATGAATTCACCCGCTGGCGTGCGGGATCGTTTGAACCATCGACAAAGGCCCGCTTTGGCGAATTGGACGATCGCGAGATAGGCGACCGCCATCGCGGCGCAGAAAAATTCGCAGGGCAACCTCTGGCGTTTCGCCGCCCGTTATCGCCCGCACAATCATCCTTTCGTCTCTCGCGCCAGCCGGCTGTGTCGTCGCCCATAAAGAAAATAGACGGCGAGGCCGATCGCCATCCAGATCGCGAAGCGCTCCCAGGCGACGGTCGGCAGGCGCGACAGAAGCCAAATCGAAAAGCCGACGCCGACAAGCGGCGTGAAGGGAACGAAGGGCGCGCGAAAGCTGCGCCGCGCGTCTGGCCGGGTGCGGCGCAGCACGATGATCGCCGAACAGATGACGACGAAAGCCGAAAGCGTGCCGATGTTCACAAGCTCCGCCACTTCCTTGATCGGATAGAGCGCGGCGACGAGCGCGGTCAGTGCGCCGGCGATCAGCGTCGGCCGATAGGGCGTCGAAAAGCGCGGATGGAGCTTGGCGAACCAGGCGGGGAGCAGCCCGTCGCGGCTCATGGCGAACCAGATGCGGGCGCAGGCGAGGAGAAAGGCGAGCATCACGCTGATGATGCCGGCGACCGCCGCGAGCGACACGATGAAGGCGACCCAGGGCAGGCCGAGCGCGGCGAAGGCCGTCGCGACCGGCGCCGGATTGTCGAGCGTGTCGTAACGCACGATGCCGGTGAGCACGAGCGACATGGCGATATAGAGGGTGAGCGCCACGACAAGCGACAGGAGAACGGCGCGCGGCACGTCGCGCTGCGGCGCGCGGGCTTCTTCGGCCGCCGTCGTCAGCGTGTCGTAGCCGAACACGGCGAAAAACACGACCGCGGCGCCCTGCGCCACGCCGGAAAATCCATAGGGCATGAAGGGCGTCCAGTTTTCGACGCGGACATAAGGAATGCCCGCGACGATCACCAGCAGCGCCGCGGCGATTTTGACGACGACCATCGCCATGTTGAAGCGCGCGCCGAGTTCGACGCGCAGCGTCAGCAATCCTGCGACGCCGAGCGCGCCGAGCGCGGCGAAGAGATCGACGACGCGGCCCGCGCCTGTGCCAGATGCGCCGCTTGCCCATTCGGGGAGAGAAAGGCCGAATTGCGCGATGAGCGCCTGCAGATAGGCCGACCAGCCGATCGCCACCACGGCGACGACAAGCGCATATTCGAGCAGAAGGTCCCAGCCGATGATCCAGGCGGCGAGTTCGCCCAGCACCGCATAGGCATATGTGTAGGCGCTGCCGGCGACCGGAATCATGCCGGCGAATTCGGCATAGGAGAGCGCCGCCGCAGCGCTGGCGACGCCGGCGATCAGGAAGGAGAGGGCGACGCCTGGCCCCGCCTGAGTCGCCGCGACGACGCCGGTCAATACGAAAATGCCGACGCCGATGAGGCCGCCAAGGCCGATTCCGGTCAGCTGCCAGACGCCGAGCACGCGGCGGAAACCGCCCGGCCGGTCGGCTTCGGCCTGCAGCGATTCGATCGATTTGACGCGCAGCAGAGGGGAGGATTGCTTCATCAAGGAATCATGGGCGGCTCGTTCGCCACAACGTCCATAGGCGATCCGGGCGGCGCTGTCATGTCGGCGCGACCTTGCGCGACCCATACAAAAAGAGCGGCCGTTAAAGACCGCTCTCTTCTTTTGTCAAAAAACGAGGCGCCTATTTCTTCGCGGCCTCGAGATGAGTCAGCGCTTCTTCGGCATGTTTGGTCGCGATGTCGGCATGCTTCTGCTTGCCGTGATCAATCGCCATTTCGAGATGCGCTATGCCCTGTTTGGTATGTTCGTTCGCCTTTTCGGCCTCAGCCGCCTTGGCGTGCTTCAGCGCTTCTTCCGCATGCATCGTCACCGCGTCGGCCTTACCCGCCTTGCCTTCGCCGATCGCCTGCTTGGTGTGGGTGATGGCTTCGGCCAGATGATCTTCCGCATAGGCCAGTCGTGGAGCGAAAAAGGCCGCGATCGATAGGGCCAGCGCCGTTGCAAAGATTCTGCGATTCATGGGGCGTCTCCTCAACATTCGCCGCATGAGCGTCATATGGTCGTTTTCGCCGCCGTATCGAGGTCTTGCGGGTGACCCGTGTTGCTGGAAGCGACCGCTCAACCCTATGCTTCGCGACGCGACGCGCGTCACTGTCGGTCGGCGGCGTAGAGCTCGCAGCTTTCGCCAAATTCGGCGAGGCCGCCCTCGAGAAACGAGGCAAGAAGCGGCACGCCGAGCAGATAGGCCGATGTCGAGCCCTGGTGCCGCGCCCGCGCCTGCGCCATGGCCTCTTTCCATTCGCTCTCGGCGAAGTCGCCGCGTCCCACCCACATCAATGCGACCAGTTCGATTTGCTCGTCGATGTCCATGGCGTCGATAAAGGACGAAATCTCATTTCGAGTCGTGGCGAAAGCCTCCTCGGTCAAAACGCTGACGAACCCGTCGTCCGTGGCGTTGGAAGCGTCAGCTTCGACGCCCTCGTCCTCGCTTTCAAGCTCGCGCGCCTTGACGACGACGTAACAGACTTTGTCGGTATTGATGGTCGGCATGTCTTGCGCTCCCGTTCTTAAAATGTCGCTTGAGCTTCGCCCTTGCCGCGACAGACGTCCATTTGCATATATTCCTCCACGGCGAGATTTATACCCAGGTCGACGCCGCTATTGTGGAGCCGGAAATGCGTGTCGGCGCGCCGAAGGAAACCAAAGACAACGAATATCGCGTAGGTCTGACGCCCTCTTCCGTCGCCGAACTCGTCCATGCGGGACATGACGTTTTCATCGAAGGCGGCGCCGGCGAAGGCGCGGGACTGCCCGACTTAGATTACGCCGCCGCCGGCGCGAGGCTCGTCGACGGTCCCGAGGCGCTGTTCGCCGCGGCGCAACTGATCGTGAAGGTGAAGGAGCCGCAGCGGCGCGAAATCGCCTATCTGCGTCCCGACCATGTGCTCTTTGCCTATCTTCATCTCGCGGCGGATGCTGAATTGACGCGCGAACTGATGGCGAGCGGCGCGCATTGCATCGCCTATGAGACGGTCACCGCGCCGGGCGGCGGACTGCCGTTGCTCGCGCCGATGTCGGAAATCGCCGGGCGTCTCGCGACGCAGGTCGGCGCGCATTTTCTCGAAAAGCAGGCGGGCGGGCGCGGCGTGCTGCTCGCCGGCGCGCCGGGCGCGCCGCCTGCCGACGTGCTGGTGCTTGGCGCCGGCAGCGTCGGCGTGCAGGCGACGGCGATCGCGCTCGGCATGGGCGCGAGCGTGCTTGTCGCCGACCGCAATCCCGACGCGCTTCGCCGGCTTGAAACGCGTTTCGGTTTCGCGGCCCGCACCATCTATTCGACTCGCGCGGCGATCGCCGAATCGGTGAAGCGCGCCGATCTCGTCGTCTGCGCGGCGCTCGCGCCGGGCGCCAAGGCGCCGATCCTGATCACGCGGGACATGCTGGCGACGATGAAGCGCGGCGCGGTGATCGTCGATGTCGCGATCGACCAGGGCGGCTGCTGCGAGACCTCGCGCCCGACCAGCCATTCCGACCCGGTCTATGTGATCGACGGCGTCGTCCATTATTGCGTCACCAACATGCCCGGCATCACGCCGCGCACCTCCACCTTCGCGCTCAACAACGCCACGCTGCCCTTCGTGCTGGCGCTCGCCGACAAGGGCTGGCGCCGCGCGCTGGAGGACGATCCGCATCTGCGGGCGGGACTGGAGATTTCCGCCGGGCGGATGTTCTCCGCGCCTGTGGCCGCCGCGCATGGTTTGCCGCTGTCGTCGAACCTCGACGTGCTGGACAGCGCCGGGGCGGCATAGACTTTCCTTCGCCTTTCGGCCGCCTGCGACCATTTCGCCTAGGCGCTTCGCAAGGCGATTGCGGCCCGAATGCATCAATATTGCATTGTTATATTTAGAGCTTATGTCCCAGACGCAGCTTCCGCCGATCTCGCCGGCAGAGCTTTTCGGATCGACGGGCAATTGTTAGACGAGTAGGACGCGGCGAAGCGGCGCGGCGGCCCCTCATTTGGACACAGGCGGTTAAGGGTATGAGCGCGACTGAGGACCAGGACCCCGTGGCCAGCCCAGCGGGACGCGGTCCAGGGGAAAAGGATGCTGCGCGCGCGAAGGCGAGGTCGCCAAAGAAGAAGTCTTCTCGCAAGACAAAGAAGAAGCCCGCCGCGGAGCCGCCGGCCGTCGTAAGCGTGCCCGCGCTCACGGCCCGTCCGGCGAAGCCCGACGGCGCGGGCGCGCCATTGCTCGCCAATATGGAGGCGTTCGGCCGTCTCGACTTCGAAACCATCGCCGAAAACATGGCGCAGCTCGTTGACCAGGGGCGCAAGGCGCTTGCCGCCGCGATCGGCGGCGCCAATCCCGAGGAAGCGCGCAGCGAACTCGCCGCGAGCGTCGCCGACGCCACTAAGACTCTCGGCGCCGTCGCCGAATGGTGGCTGTCGAAGCCCGACCGCGCCGCGGCGGCCCAGGCCGATCTTTACGGCGGGTTGAGCGAAATCTGGCGGCAGACGATGCGTCGCTACGGCGGGGAGGATGTCGCGCCGATCGTCCCGTCCGATCTCACCGACAAGCGATTTGCCGCGCCGGAGTGGAATGCGAATCCGTTCTTCGACTGGCTGCGCCAATCCTATCTGCTCGCATCGCGCTGGGCTGGCGACATGGTGGAAAACGCCGAAGGCCTCGACCCGCAGACCAAGGCGCGGGCGGCCTTTTACGCGCGGCTGATCTCGAGCGCGGTTTCGCCGTCGAATTTCGTGGCGACCAACCCCGAGCTGTTGCGCGCGACGATCGACGCCAAGGGCGAGAATCTGGTTCGCGGCCTGAAGATGCTTGCGGAAGACATTTCCGCGGGCGGCGGCGTGCTGAAGATTCGTCAAAGCGCGGCGCGGCGATTCGAACTCGGCGTGGATCTGGCGAATACGCCCGGAAAGGTGGTCTGGCGCAATGACGTGATGGAGCTCATCCAATATGAGCCGACGACGGCGGAGGTCTATGCGCGACCGCTGCTCATCACGCCGCCCTGGATCAACAAATTCTACGTGCTCGACCTCAATCCCGAGAAGAGCTTCGTGCGCTGGGCCGTGGAGCAGGGCTTCACCGTCTTCATCATTTCATGGATCAATCCCGACGAGACCAAGGCCGAAAAAGGCTTTGAGGCCTACATGCACGAAGGCGTGCTGACCGCGCTCGACGTGATCGAGAAGGCGACCGGCGAACGCAAGGTCACGGCGGCCGGCTATTGCGTCGGCGGCACGCTGCTCGCGCTCACCCTCGCCTATATGGCGGCGACCGGCGACGATCGCATCGACAGCGTGACCTTCTTTGCGACGCAGGTCGATTTCTCCGACGCCGGCGATCTGCAGATTTTCGTCGACGAAGCGCGGCTCGCGGCGCTCGATGAAAGCATGGCGCGCACCGGCTATCTCGAAGGCGTCAAGATGGCCAACGCCTTCAACATGCTGCGGCCGAACGAACTGATCTGGAATTATGTCGTCAACAATTACATGAAGGGCGTCGAGCCGGCGGCCTTCGATCTTCTCTATTGGAATTCCGA
>JAKFXD010000075.1 GCA_021731565.1 Methylocystis sp.
AAGTGGCACAATGTGAAGCCGCAGGTCGACGAGATCGAGTTCGCGGACGGCAAGCGCATCCTCCTGCTGGCGGAAGGGCGCCTGGTGAATCTCGGCTGCGCGACGGGGCACCCGTCCTTCGTGATGTCGGCGTCCTTCACCAATCAGACGCTGGCGCAGATCGAATTGTGGACCAAGCAGGGCCAGTATCCTGTGGGGGTCTATACGCTGCCGAAGCATCTCGACGAGAAGGTCGCCTCGCTGCATCTCGACAAGATCGGCGTCAAGCTGACGCAAATGACCGATGAGCAGGCGAATTATCTGAACCTGCCGAAAAACGGCCCGTTCAAGCCGGAACATTATCGGTATTGATGGGGTGACCGACGAGGCGCGCCGCTGGACCGCGCGCCTCCAGGCGCGCGAAAAGCGAGACGACGTGGCAAATGCGAGCCTGGAGGCTCGCGGTCCAGCCCGCCGCCGGACCGCGCGCCTCCAGGCGCGCGACCGCTGAGACGATGTGGAAAATGCGAGCCAGGAGGCTCGCGGTCCAAGCTGGGCGCGGCCGATGGGACGGTTCACGTCCTCGCGGCTGACGACCACGGCCAATTCTCAGGCCGCATGACAAGTCCGGCGACGACAGGATTGTTTTCTATATAGGCGATCGTGTTTGCGAGATCGTTCTCGTCGCGCATGTAGCGGTCGAAGTAATCCGGCGCCCAAAGCGAACCGGCGCCGCCGCGCGCGCGATTGATCATACGAGCAGTAAAAGTCTTCCAGCTCTTGACCACATCGCCGAGACGATAGCCCTCTCGCAGCGTCATCAGCACATGAACAGATTTGGCATGGCGCACCAAGCGTGAAGGTCGTAGCGTTCGCCCGCCAAGGCGCGCAAAGAGTCCGCCACGATTTGCGCGTGGTCGGGCTGGGCGAGAGGCGAATCGCCCTTGCCGCAATCGAGCCAATCGTCCAGTCTTCGAATGCGTTCCTGATTGCTCGCGCTGGCGACGACGGCTGTTGGCAGAGGGCCCGCGACACGAAAGACGACATGTAGCGCCCTCTCGGGCGTGTCGCAATGCGGGAGATAGCCGCGACTGTGCCAACCCTTGTGCGGCCCGCGGGTCATGACGTTATTCCAGGACCGCGCGCCCCCAGGCGCTCGACCATTGAGACGTTGGTGGAATGCGAGCCAGGAGGCTCGCGGTCCATGTCGTCGCCGCTCATCCGGTTTTCTTGATCGCCGCCCGCCGCCGGATCAGCTCGACAATATAGGCGTGTTCCCGTTCCTCGCTCCACCCCTCTCGCTCGAACATTTCGAACATGGCGATTTCTTCCGCTGTCAGCGGATTGCCTTCGATCGCGTGCAGATGCTGCATTTCGAGTCGGCGCTCGCGCGCGGCTTCGTCGATGGGGGAAGCGGTCCTGGCCGTTGGCTCTGCCATAGAGAAACGATACCATAAAGCGGATATGCGCGCATCCGCGCGCCCGAGCCGCTCCGCCTTCATTGGCGTCGCCCTTCTTCGACGAGGGGCTGACTCAGATCGAATCGTGGACCAAGCAGGGCCAGTATCCGGTCGGCGCAGCCGTTCGCCGTTCTTTTTGGCTCCAAGAGATTCCGTTTTGGAGCTTTGGGCTTTAGATTGAAGCTGATTCGCATCCGGCGCGGCGGGGCGTGAGGGAGCCTTCCGTCTTGCCGTCGGGCTCAATCGGCATGGTCCTGCGCGCCGCAGGCTTCGTCCGCGTCCCTGCGTGAACCGCTTCGGGCGGTGTCGTGAGCGCCCGCAACTGACCGTGGAGACCGGTTCTCGTGACGCGCCAAGCTGATCGCAGGCAAGCGGAGTCGTCGTCGCAATGATGGTGCGGCGCAGGGCCGGTTCTGGCGTTTCTCTTTTTGCGGGCGTTTCCGTCGCGTCTCTGCTGCCGTGGCTCGGTGCGGCGCCGGCGCGCGCGGCCGGCTTTCTCGACGATCCGCCGATCGAACCGCATATCGTCAGCTTCGCCCTGAGCGGCGGCCTGGCGATGTTCGCCGCGGCCATCGTCATCAGCTTTCTGCGTGAGCGCGCCGTCTGGCGCCGGCGTGACGCCGTGCTGAGCGCTGAACTCGACGATTCCCGCGCCCAGCTCGACCGGGCGAAAAACTTCCTTGCCTCCGAGCCGCAGATTTTCATCGCCTGGACGTCGCCCGACGCCGAACCGGACATTCATTCCTCCTCGCTCGTCATGACCGGGGCCGCCGCCGCGCCGCGCCGCATTCTGAACTTCGACGCCTGGCTTACGCCAAAGGACGCGCTGGAGCTGGAAAGCGCGGTCGAGCGTCTGCGGAAAAGCGGCGAAGGCTTTCGCCTGCCGCTCCTTGGCGCCGCCGGGCGCCATTTCGACGCCGAAGGGCGCGCGGTCGGCGGCGGCGTCGTGCTGCGCATTCGCGAAGTCTCGGGCGATCGGTTGGAGCTGATCGGCCTGCGCGAGCGCTTCGCCTCGGCGCATTCCGAACTCGCCGGCCTGCGCGCGATGCTGAAGGCGCTGCCGGCGCCATTCTGGATTCGCGACGAGGCGGGCGAACTCGTCTTCGTCAATGACGCCTATGCGCAGGCGGTCGAAGCCAAGAGCCCCGAAGACGCCGTCTCGCGCAAATTGGAGCTGCTCGACCAGTCGGCGCGCGGCGCGGCGGAGCAGGCGCGCTTGACGAACAGCGTCTGGCGCGAGCGCGTCAACGCCGTCGTCGCCGGCGAACGCCATCTGCTCGACGTGACGCAGGCCGCCGCCTCGGGCGCCGCCGCCGCCATCGCCATCGATCGGCGCGAGGTCGAGACCGTGCGCGCCGACCTCGAACGGCAGATGCAATCGCATGTGCGCACGCTCGATCAGCTACCAACGGCGGTGGCGAGCTTCGATCGCGCGCGCCGGCTGATCTACAGCAATGACGCTTACGCCAAGCTGTGGCAGCTCGACCCGAGTTTCCTCGACCAACAGCCGACCGACGGGCAGATTCTCGACCGGCTGCGCGCCGAGCAGCGCGTCCCCGTCGAATCCGATTACCGGGCCTGGAAGGAACGGCTGTTCGAAGCCTATCATTCACCGGAGCCCGTACGCCACACCTGGCATCTGCCGAACGGCCGGATCGTCGACGTCGTCGCGCATCCAAATCCCAAAGGCGGCGTCACCTATCTCTATGACGACGCGACCAAGGCCTATGATCTCGAAACGCGCGTCAATGCGCTCGCCCGCATGCAGAGCGAAACGCTCGACACGCTCCATGAGGGCGTCGCGGTCTTTGGCTCCGACGGGCGCCTGAAGTTCAGCAATCCCGCCTTCGCCAGCCTGTGGCGGCTCGATGCGGAGAATCTGGAGAAGCGGCCGCGCTTCGAGGCGATCGCCGCCAGATGTTGCGCGCTTCATCCGGAAGAGGAGACATGGGCGGCGCTGCAGGGCTTCGTCACCAGCCTCAACGAAATGCGCGAAGGCTTCACCCTGCGCATCGAGCGCAATGACGGCCTGGTCCTCGACTGCGCGGCGCAACCTCTGCTCGACGGCGCGGCGCTGCTCACCTTCGTCAACGTTTCCGCCGATGTGAATGTCGAGCGCGCCCTGACCGATCGCAACAAGGCGCTGCTCGCCGCCGAAAAGCTGCGCAACGACTTCATTCATCACGTCAGTTATGAATTGCGCTCGCCGCTCAACAACATCAACGGCTTCGTCCATCTTCTCGGCGAGGCGTCGACCGGGTCGCTCAATCCGCGCCAGCGCGAATATCTCGGCTATGTGAGCAAATCCTCGGCGGCGCTGCTCGCCATCGTCGATGATATTCTGGATCTCGCGACCATCGACGAAGACGCGATGGAGCTTGAATTTTCCGAGGTCGACGTCGAGGCGACGATGCGCGCCGCGATCGAAGGCGTGCAGGACCGCCTCGTCGAAAACTCAATCGACGTGCAGATCGTTCCGATGGACGATGTCGGAACGTTCCGTGGCGACGCCAAGCGCGTGCGCCAGATTCTGTTCAATCTTCTCTCCAACGCCATCGGCTTTTCGCGTCCGGGCCAGACAGTGACCCTCGCCGTCATGCGGCGCGAGAACGACATCGTGTTCAAAGTCACCGATCGCGGGCGCGGCATGTCGCCCGAGATTCTCGAACGCGTCTTCGATCGTTTCGAGTCGCATACCGCCGGCTCGCGTCACCGGGGGGTGGGACTTGGCCTCTCGATCGTGCGCGCCTTCATGGAGCTTCACGGCGGCAAGGTGTTGATCGATTCCGCGCCCGGCGAAGGCACGACCGTGACCTGCATTTTTCCTGCGCAAGCCGCGCATGAAGAGGCGCTGCTCGCGGCGGCGCGGGCGGGAGGCGCCGAATGAGCGAGGAGTCAGCGCGAAAATCGGTCTGGAGGCTCGACGTCGGCAGCGAAGCCGAAACGATCGAACTGGCGCGCGAGTTTTCGACGCTCGTTCGCAGCGGCGACGCCATCATGCTCGCCGGCGATCTTGGCGCCGGCAAGACGACTTTCGCGCGGGCGATGATCCGCGCCCTGGTCGAGGACCCGGCGCTTGAGGCGCCAAGCCCGACCTTCACGCTGATGCAGATTTACGAGGGCGCTGGAACGCGCGTCGTCCACGCCGATTTCTATCGGCTCGAAAACGCCGCGGAGCTTGCGGGCCTCGGCTGGGAAGAGGCGACCGACGAGTCGATCGTGCTGGTCGAATGGGCTGAGCGCGCGCGCGAAGCGCTCTCGCCCGATCGGCTCGAAGTGCGCTTGAGTTTCGTCGATGGCGACAATCGCGAGGCGCGGCGTCTGACCGTTTCCGGCTATGGCCGCTTCGTCTCGCGGCTTGCGTCCTTCAAGGCGATTCGCGAACTTCTGCGCAAGTCGGGCTGGGCCGGCGCCGCGCGCAGCTTTCTGCAAGGCGACGCGTCGACGCGCGCTTATGAGCGTCTCGAACAGCCGGGCGGGCGACGCGCCATTCTGATGATCTCGCCGGCGCGTCCTGACGGACCGCCGATCCGCTATGGCAAATCCTACAGCGCCATCGCGCGACTTGCTGAAAATGTCGTTCCTTTCGTCGCCCTGTCGCAAGCGCTGCGCGGACTGGGCCTTTCCGCGCCTGAAGTCTACGCCAGGGATATCGACGCCGGCCTGCTGATCATCGAAGATCTCGGCGGCGAGGGCGTCGTCGACGACAACGGCCCCATCGTCGAGCGCTATCTCGAAGCGGCGGCCGCGCTCGCCCATCTCCACGCGCAACATTTGCCGGACGTGATCGCGATCGAAGGCTTTGGCGATTATCATATCCCGCCCTATGATCTCGATGCGCTGCTGATCGAAGCGGAGCTGCTGGTCGATTGGTATCTGCCGTGCGTGAAGGCGCCGATCTCGTCGGGCGCGCGCGCCACTTTTCTCAATCTCTGGCGCCAGGCGCTCATCGAAGTTGCGAGCGCGGCGCCGACCTGGACGCTGAGGGATTATCATTCTCCCAATCTGTTGTGGCTTGCGCAGCGCATTGGCGTGGCGCGGATCGGCATGCTCGATTTTCAGGACTGCGTGCTCGGCCATTCCGCCTATGACGTTGCGTCGCTGGGGCAGGACGCCCGCGTCGACGTCCCTGACGATTTGGAGTTGAAGCTTCTCGCCGCTTACGCCAAACTGCGGCGCGACGCCGATCCCGCGTTCGATATGGCCGCTTTCGCCAAGGCTTATGCGATTCTGGCGGCGCAGCGCGCAACGAAAATATTGGGAATTTTCGCGCGGCTGGATCAGCGCGACGGCAAGCCGCAATATCTCGCGCATCTTCCGCGCGTCGAATCCTATCTTCGAAAAAGCCTTCGCCATCCGGCGCTGGCCGACGTTAAGGCTTGGTATGAGGTCAACATCCCCGGCTTGTTTCGAAACGCCTGACCGGCGAGCGCCTGCGCCTGCGCCGAGCGTCGCCATGGTGTTCGCCGCCGGGCTTGGGACGCGCATGCGGCCGCTGACCGACAGGACGCCGAAACCGCTGGTGTCCGTCGCCGGCCGCACGCTCATCGACCGCGCACTCGATGAATTCGAATCGGCCGGCGTCGAAACGGCGATCGTCAATGTTCATCACCTTGCCGATCAGATCGAGACGCATCTCTTAGGCCGCGCAAGTCCGCGCATCGTCATTTCCGACGAGCGCGGACGGCTGCTGGATCAGGGCGGCGGAATCAAGAAGGCGCTGCCGCTGATCGGCGACGATCCGTTCTACGTCTGCAACACCGACGCCTTCTGGGTTGGCGCCGAGGGCTCCAACATTCTTGCGCTCGCCGAGTTCTTCGACGCCGACAGGATGGACGCGGCGCTGCTGCTCGCGCCGACGATCGGAAGCGTCGGCGTCGACTGGGACGGCGATTTCGATCTTGACGCCAAAGGGCGCATCGTTCGACGCGATGGCCGCAAGCCCTATGTTTATTCCGGCGTCGGACTGATGAAGCCGCAGCTCTTCGCCGGCGTCGCGGAGGATGTCTTCAAGCTCGCGCCGTTCTTTTTCGACGCCGCCGGCAAGGGACGGCTCTATGGCGTCGTCTCCAGCGGCCTCTGGCTGCATGTCGGCACGGTCGCCGCGATCGCAGACGCCGAGCGGGCGATCGCCGCGCGTCGGCGCTGACTCCAATGCTCGCGCGCCATCGCAATCTCTTCACCATCGCGCCTGGCGCGCCCTATCTCGAGACTTTCGTTCGCGCCCTGCTCGCGGGCGAGATCGTTCCGGCGCTGTCGCGCGAAACGGCGCCGCTGACCATGGCGCGCGCCACGATCTATGTGCCGACGCAGCGCGCGGCGCGCGCGCTGGCGGCCGAATTCGCACAGGCGCTCGACGCGCGCGCGACGCTGCTGCCGCGCATTCTGCCGCTCGGCGCTTTGGAGGAGCGCGAGAACGCCGCCCTGTTCGGCGCGGATTTCGACATCGACGCCGATGCGCCGCCCGCCGCGCCGATCGAAGAGCTGGAGAGACGCCTTCTCCTGTCGCAGCTCATCTTGCAATGGGCGAAAGCATTGGGGCGCGCGATCATCTCGATCGATCCGGCCGGCGCGCCCAATCTGCATGAGAGCGAACCGCTGCTCGTCGCTTCGACGCCCTCGGCCGCCTATGCGCTCGCCGCCGACCTTGGCGCGCTGATCGACGAATTGCACATTGAAGACGTCTCAGTGGACGCCTTCGAGACGCTGAGCGACGACGCCTACAGCGAGTTCTGGGCGATCACCACGCGATTTCTGCAGATCGCCCTGCGCGAATGGCCGAAGATTCTATTGGAGCGCGGACGGATCGACGCCAGCGCCTATCAGAAGCGCCTCGTCGAAGCGCAGATCGCCGCGCTCACCCACGCGCCGCCGCCCGCGCCGGTGATCGCGCTCGGCTCGACCGGCGCGCAGCCGTCGACGGCGCGGCTGCTCGCCGCCATTGCCGCGCTCGACAATGGCGCGGTGGTTCTGCCCGGCCTCGATCAGTCCATGAGCGCGGACGCCTGGGCGAGCGTCGGCCAGGCGGACGGCGCCGGAGAACCGGCCTTCACCCATCCGCAGACGATGTTGAAGCGTCTGCTCGCCGTGATCGGCGCCGCGCGCGACGAGCCGCGCGAACTCGCGCGCCTGGCGCCCGCGCTTGCGGCGCGACGGGCGTTCGTGTCGCAGGCCATGGCCCCGGCGCAAGCGACATCGGGGTGGCGAGACTTTATCGCAAGCGAGAGCGACGGCTTCGCGTCGGCGCTCGAAGACGTCATTGCGCTCGAGGCGCCCGACGAGCGGCTCGAAGCTTTGACACTCGCGCTGTTCATGCGCGAGGCGCTGGAGACGCCCGGCCGCACGGCGGCGCTCGTCACGCCCGATCGGCTCATCGCGCGGCGCGTCGGCGCCGAGTTGCGGCGCTTCGATATCGAGATCGACGATTCCGGCGGCATGCCATTGGCGCGGGCGTCGATCGGCGCGCTGGCGCGGCTCGTCGCGGCGATCGGATCGGATGGCGCGGGCGCCGTCAACGTCGCCGCGCTGCTCGCGCATCCGCTGGCGGCGTTTGGCTTATCGCGCGCGCGCGTCGCCGCGCTTGCGCCGCTCGTCGAGATTGGCGTGTTGCGCGTTTTCGCTGAGCCAGACGGGAGCTGGGCGTCGCGCGTCGCCCCGGCGCGTGAACTAGCGCGTGCAAAGCATGCGTATCCGGCGGCGCGGCGTATTACCGACGATGAGTGGCGCGAGATCGAGGACGTCTTCGCGCGCATCGACGCCGCTTTCGCGCCATTTGCGGCCTTGGCGCCGACGGCGTCGCTGGCGGATCGCGCGCGCGCGCATCGCGCCGCGCTCGACGCCGTGATCGCCGGCATTGAAGAGCTCGATGAAGAAGGCGCGTCGGCGCTGTTCGAACTCCTCGACCGGCTCGCGCGCGCCGCCGCGCCGCCGGGGTTCGATTCGCAAAATTATGCGGCGCTGTTCGATCGACTCCTTGCCGAGACGATGCTGCGCGGTCCAAGGCGCGCGCATCCGCGGCTGAAGATTCTCGGCCCTCTGGAAGCGCGGCTCATCGATGCCGATCTTATCCTGCTCGCCGGACTGGATGAAGGCGTATGGCCGCCGCAGACCGACACGGGGGCTTTTCTCAATCGTTCGATGCGCGCGCAACTCGGCCTCATGGCGCCGGAGCGGCGCATCGGCCAGAGCGCGCATGATTTCGTCATGGCGCTCGGCGCGAAGCGCGTCGTCTTGAGCCGCGCCATCAAGCGCGACGGTGCGCCGACCCTTCCCTCGCGCTTCATCGCGCGTCTCATGGCGCTCGCGGGCGACGCCTTCGCCGACTGCAAGAGGCGCGGCGACGCCATGCTCGCCATCGCCGCGGCGCTGGATCGGCCCAAGGAGGTGAAATCAATCGAACGGCCACAGCCGCGCCCCGCTCTCGCGCTGAGGCCGCAAAGGCTGAGCGTCACGCGTATTGAGCGTCTGCGCCGCGATCCTTATGCGATTTTCGCCGAATATATTCTCAAACTTACGCCGCTGTCGCCGATCGGCAGGGAGGCGGGCGCACGGGAAATCGGCATCGCGATCCATGATGCGCTCGCCGATTTCGTCAGGCGAAATCCTCGTGGCGCGCTCGCGCATGACGCGCGCGACGCGCTGCTCGATCTCGCGCGCGAGAAGCTTAAGGGCTTCATGGCCGATCCGTCCTTCGTGAGCTTCCAATGGCCGCGCATCGAAGCCGGGCTCGATCATGCGCTGAGCTTCGAACAGGAGCGACGCGCGCGCGGCTGCGAGACCCATGTCGAAACAGCCGGCGACATGACGTTGACGCTCACCGACGCAAGCCTGTTTCGCGTGACCGCGATCGCCGATCGCATAGAGATCGATCGAGAGGGCCAGGCCTATGTGTTCGACTATAAGACCGGTGCGCCGCCGACCAACAAGCAGGTGAAGGTCGGCTGGTCGCCGCAGCTGACGCTCGAGGCGGCGATGATCGAAGCGGGCGCATTCCCGGAAATCGGCGCCCGCCATGTCGACGGCGCCGCCTATATCGGACTGGGCAAGGGCGGCGCGACGCAATGGCTCAAATGGACGGATGCGAATTTCGCCGACATTGTCGCGACGCATCGCGCGCAGCTGCGAGAGCTCCTGTCGCAGTTTCGCGATGAGTCGATGCCCTATGCGTCGCGGCCGCATCCGGCGTTTCTCAGCGAGGTTGGCGACTACGATCATCTGGCGCGCGTGAAGGAATGGATGCGCGGCGGCGGAGAGGAGACATGAGCGAGCGTCCTGTCGGCGGCTTGACGGTCAGGCGTCAGCAAACGGCGTCCGATCCCTTCGCGTCGGCCTGGGTTTCGGCGCATGCCGGCTCGGGCAAGACGCATGTGCTGGCGCAGCGCGTCTTGCGGCTGCTGCTGGCCGGCGCGCGGCCATCGCAGATTCTCTGCCTCACTTATACGAAGGCCGCCGCCGCCAATATGGGGTCGCGGGTCTTCGACCGGCTGGCGCGCTGGGCGACGCTCGACGACGCTACGCTCGCCAAGGACATCGCCGAGATGGGCGCGACAATCGAGTCGGGCGCCGACCTCGATTTCGCGCGACGGCTTTTCACCCGCGCCGTCGAGACGCCCGGCGGGCTTAAAATCCAGACGATTCATGCCTTCTGCGAGAAGCTGCTGCACATCTTCCCGCTCGAAGCCAATGTTCCGGCGTCGTTCCGCGTCGTCGACGATCTCGAGCGCGCCGAGCTGATCGACGCCGCGCGCCGACGCGCGCTCGACGCCGCGACGCGAGATCACGGGCCGCTGCGCAACGCGCTGGAGCGCGTCGCGCGCGAGACTTCCGCGGCGGGCTTCGACGCGCTCTGCAAGGAATTGCTGCAGCATCGCCAGAACATCGCGCGCATGCGCGAGCAGGACGACTATGAGGCGAGAGTCTTCGCCGCGCTCGGACTGCTCCCCGACGAAACTCTGGCGCGGATCGAAACGGCGATCATCGAGGATGGCGAACCGCCGGCGGAGTGGCCGGCGCTCGTCAAATCGCTGCGCGGCGGTTCGACAAACGACGGCAAGCTCGCCGATTCGCTTGAGGCCGCCTTCGCGCTCGCGCCGCACCCCGACTGTATCGACGCCTATCTCTCGGCCTTTTTCACCAAGGAGGACGAACCGCGCGGGACCGGAAAAAACAAAATCATCACCGGCCCGCTCGCCAAGCGCGAACCGCAGCTTCTCGCGCGCATGGAGGCCGAGCGCGACAGGCTCATTGCGCTTGTCGAAAAGCGCAAGGCCGGCGCCGTCGCCGAACGCTCGCTGGCGCTTCATGCGCTCGGCGACGCCATTCTCGCAGAATATGAGCACGCCAAAAGGCGGCGGGGATTGCTCGACTATGATGATCTGATCGAAGGCGCGCGACGCCTGCTCCATCGGTCGAGTCCGTCATGGGTGCTCTACAAGCTCGATGCGCAGATCGATCACATCCTGCTCGACGAGGCGCAGGATACGAGTTCGGCGCAATGGGACATTCTGGCCGCGATCGCCGACGAATTTTGCGCCGGCGCCGGCGCCCGCGAAGCAAGGCGCGGACCGCCGCGCAGCTTTTTTGCGGTCGGCGACGAGAAACAGTCGATCTTTTCGTTCCAGGGCGCCGCGCCCGAAAGATTCGAGGCGATGCGGCGTGAATTTCGGGCGAGATTCGAACGCGTCGAGCGGCGTTTCGAACCAGTGACGCTCACCCAGTCCTTCCGCTCGGCGCCGGGCATATTGCAAGCCGTGGACGACGTTTTCGCGATCGAAGACAACCGCCTCGGCCTCTGCTTCGATCTGGAGGAGCCGGCGCCAAGGCACGAAGCTTGGAAATCCGACGTCGCCGCGCTCGTCGAAATCTGGGAGCCGATCGGCCCGGAAAAGGCGCCGGACCCGAGCGATTGGCGTCTGCCGATCGATCACGTCGATGCGAGCGACCCCAATGAGAGACTGGCGCACAGGCTCGCGCGCAAGGTCAAGGCGCTGCTTGCGCCCGAAAACGGCGAATGCGTCGAGGACCGCGGCGCTACGCGCCCGGTCGAGGCCGGCGACATTCTTGTTCTCGTGCGCAAGCGCGGCCCGCTCTTCGAGTCGATCATTCGCGCCTTGAAGAGCGAACATGTCGCCGTGGCCGGCGCCGATCGGCTGAACCTCGCTGATCACATCGCCGTGCATGATCTCATCGCGCTCGGACGCGCGGCGCTGCTGCCGCAGGACGATCTGACATTGGCGAGCGTGCTGAAGTCGCCCTTCTTCGGCTTCGACGACGATGATCTCATCGCCTTCGCGCCGGGCCGGCCCGCTTCGCTTATCGAAGCGCTCGCGGAATCTGACGCGCCGCGCCGCCGCGCCGCCGCCGAGCGTCTGCGGTGCTTGCGGCGCGACGCCGCCGAATGCGCGCCCTTCGATTTCTACAGTCGCGTTCTCGGCCCCGATGGCGGACGCGCGCAGCTCGTCGCAAGGCTTGGCGGCGAAGCCGAAGATGCGATCGACGAATTTTTAAAGCTCGCCGCGAGCTTCGAACGTGAACAGCCGCCGTCGCTGACGGCCTTCCTGGCGATGGCCGAGTCGCTCGATCTGTCGATCAAGCGCGATATGGAATCGGCCGGCGGCGCGGTGCGGGTGATGACCGCGCATGCGGCCAAGGGCTTGGAGGCAAAAATCGTCTTTCTGCCCGACACCTGCGGCGCGCCCTCCGGCAAGCATGATCCCAAGCTCCACGTTTTCGGCGAGGCGGACGAAGTGGTTCTCCTCTGGTCTCTCGGCAAGGACAGCGATCCCGTCGCGCTCAATGCGGCGCGCGACGCGCATCGGCGCAGCGAACATCAGGAAAGCCAGCGCCTGCTTTATGTCGCGCTGACGCGCGCGGAGGAGCGGCTCTATATTTGCGGCGCCCATGGCGCGAAAGGGCGCGCCGAGGGTTGCTGGCACGACGCCATTCGTCAGGCGCTCGAACCAAGCTGTGAGGCCTTGCCCGACCCACTCGAGCCTTCGTCGACGATTCTGCGACGGGGCGCCGTCTTGCCGCGATTCGATCATGCGAGAGTCGAACAGACGTCGCTTGCCGTCGAGCTTCCCGCTTTCGCCACGACCAAGGCGAAACGCGAAGAAACGCCGGCGCCGCCGCTGCGTCCGTCGAGCGCGCTCGCCGGCGCCGATGTGATCGACGTCGCCGGCGATGGCCCGGCGAAAGGCGGGCAAGCGGAGCGATTGCTGCACGGACGCCTGGTTCATGCGCTGTTGCAGCATCTGCCCGCCTGCGCGCCCGATCATCGGCGAGAGGCGGCGCGGCGCTTTCTATCTGCGCGCGGCGGCTTCCTCGATGAAGACAAGCAGGCGGCGTTGGCGCAGGCGGCGCTCGCGGTCATCGGCGACCCGCGGCTTGCGCCGCTGTTCGGACCGGAATCGAGTCCCGAAGTCGACATCGTCGCGACGCTGGAGAATGGCGGGGCCGTCTCGGGCCGCATCGACCGGCTGGCGGAAACGGCGAGCGAAGCGCTGATCGCCGAATTCAAGACGGGCCGGCCGCGTGGAAAGATTGAAGACGCGCATCTGCGTCAGCTCGCGCTCTACCGCGCCGCGCTCGCGCCGCTGTTTCCGGGCAAGCGGCTGCGCTGCTATCTGATTTACACGCAGAACGCCAGCGTGTTTGAGGCCGAGGACACGGCGCTGGCCGC
The DNA here is from genome assembly GCA_021731565.1 of Methylocystis sp. GTDB lineage: Bacteria > Pseudomonadota > Alphaproteobacteria > Rhizobiales > Beijerinckiaceae > Methylocystis. The sequence goes on from JAKFXD010000075.1 coordinate 13,120, forward strand.
CGCGCTCGAAAGGGCGCTCACAACGGCCTGAGTTTAAGCGGGCTCGTCGGGTCCGATGCGGCGGCGCCAGAAATCCAGCAACAAGGGACAGAGCGCCATCACGATCGGGCCGAGGACGATGCCCGACGCGCCGAACAATTGCAGGCCGCCGAGCATCGCGATGAACGCCGGCACGGTGTGGAGCCGCATGCTGTCGCCGATCAGCAGCGGCCGAACCAGATTGTCGACGCTGGCGACCACCACGCCGCCCCACAGGCCGAGAATCAAAGCTTCGATCCAGCGCCCCTCGATCAAGAGATAGACCGCCGCCGGAATCCAGACGACGAAGGAGCCGAGCACCGGCACGATCGACAGAAGGCCCATGATAAAGCCCCAGAGCACGGGCGAATTGAACCCCAGCATCCAGAACATGAAGCCGCCGAGCACGCCCTGCAGCGCCGCGACAGCCAATGTTCCGAAGATGATTGCATGTATCGTATCGCGCACGCGCACGATGATTTTGCCGGTCTCGAGATTAGAAAAGGGCGACAGTCGCGCGAGCGTTTGAAGCGCGACAGCGCGATCGCGCAAGAAGAAGAAGAGGAGGTAGAACGCCAGCAGGGTGGTGATGATCTGGCCCGTCGACGCGCGCAAGAAATTGGCGGCGATATTGGTGACGAAGGCGCCGAGCTGGGAGAAGATCGCTTGCAGATCGAATCGGCGTTCGACCCAGTGCTGCAGGCTCGCGAGCCAGGGATGCGTCTCGATCATCGTTTGCCAATTGCCTTGCTGCGCCGCCTTCTGGATATAGTTGACGCCTCCGGCGGCCTCGCTGACCAGACGCTCGAGGACGAGCAGAAGCGGTCCAACGACCAAGAGCCCGACGATCAGCATGGAGGCGCCGGCCGCGATCGAAGGCGACAGGAATCGCTCCAGGAAGCGGTGCGGCCGAACGAACAGAACCGCAAGCACAAGCGCCCAGGTGAGCGCCGGCAGAAAAGGCGCGGCGACCAGCAGGGAGGCGCCGATAAAGGCAAGCGTGACGGCGAGTCTGGCCAGCACAAAAACGTCGATCGAGAATTTCTGCTCCCGATCGACCGGCGCCGCCGCTTCGAGCTCCTCGTGCATGTCCGCCTCTGCCGCTGCGTTCAGCCTATAGACAGGGCGCGCCGCTGGCGAGGCAAGCGGGGGCGCATTGCCTAAGATGGAAGACGCGCGCATGACGCAGTGCGGTCACGAAATGAATTTCAGCGCAGCCAAAAAATCGGGCGGCTTCGACAGCCGCCCGGTCAGTAATCCTAATCTCCGTCGCCTGCCGCGGCGCCTTCGCGTTCGGCCTTTTCCTTGGCCTCGAGGTCCTCGCCGGTCTCCTGATCGACGACGCGCATCGAGAGGCGGACCTTGCCGCGGTCATCGAAGCCGAGAAGTTTGACCTTCACGCGGTCGCCTTCCTTCACGACGTCGGTGGTCTTGTTCACGCGCTGCTTGGAAAGCTGCGAGATGTGAACGAGCCCGTCCTTGGCGCCGAAGAAATTGACGAAGGCGCCAAAGTCGGCGGTTTTCACCACCGTGCCCTCGTAGATCATGCCGACCTCGGGATCAGAGGCGATGGACTTGATCCAGGCGATCGCCGCCTTGATCGAATTGCCGTCGGCGGAGGCGACCTTCACCGTGCCGTCGTCCTCGATGTTGATCTTGGCGCCGGTCTTCTCGACGATCTCGCGAATGACCTTGCCGCCCGAGCCGATCACGTCGCGGATCTTGTCGGTGGGGATTTTCATCGTCTCGATGCGCGGCGCGAATTCCCCGAGTTCGGCGCGCGAACTGGCGATCGCCTTCGCCATTTCGCCGAGAATATGCAAGCGGCCGTCCTTCGCCTGGGCGAGCGCGACCCGCATGATCTCCTCGGTGATGCCGGCGATCTTGATGTCCATCTGCAGCGAGGTCACGCCGTTCGACGTGCCCGCCACCTTGAAGTCCATGTCGCCGAGGTGATCCTCGTCGCCGAGAATGTCCGAGAGCACGGCGAAGCGCTCGCCTTCGAGAATGAGACCCATGGCGATGCCGGCCGTCGGCGCCTTGAGCGGCACGCCCGCGTCCATCAATGCGAGCGACGTTCCGCAGACTGTCGCCATCGAGGAGGAGCCGTTCGACTCGGTGATTTCGGAAACGACGCGCAGCGTATAGGGGAACTCCGCCGCCGCCGGCAGCATCGGGCGTATGGCGCGCCAGGCGAGCTTGCCATGGCCGATCTCGCGACGGCCGGGCGAACCCATGCGGCCGGTCTCGCCGACGCTATAGGGCGGGAAGTTGTAATGGAGCAGGAAGCGCTCCTTGTAGGTGCCTTCGAGCGAATCGACATATTGCTCGTCTTCGCCGGTGCCCAGCGTCGCCACCACCAGCGCCTGAGTCTCGCCGCGGGTGAAAAGCGCCGAGCCATGCGCGCGCGGGAGAATGCCGACCTCGGCGACGATCGGACGCACGGTCTTCACATCGCGGCCGTCGATGCGCAGGCCAGTGTCGAGAATATTGTTGCGGACGACCTTGGCCTGAAGCTCCTTGAAGATTTCGCCGACCTGCTCCTTGGTGAATTTCGCCTCGCCCCCTTCGGGAAAGAGCGCGGCGATCACCTTCGCCTTCACCGCGTCGACGGCGGCGTAACGCTCCTGCTTCACCGTGTGCTTATAGGCTTCGCGAAGGTCCGCCTCGGCGATTTCCGCGACGGCCTTGGCGACTGCCGCCGTGTCGGCGATGACGAGATCGCGCGGGTCTTTGGCGGCGCGTTCGGCGAGCCGGATGATGGCGTCGATCACCGGCTGGAAACCGCCATGGCCGGCCATCACCGCTTCGAGCATCGTCCCTTCGGAGAGCTCCTTGGCTTCCGACTCGACCATCAGCACCGCGTCCTGCGTGCCGGCGACGATCAGGTCGAGCGTCGAGGTCTTCATCTCCTCGATCGTCGGATTGACCTTCAATTGGCCGTTGATGCAGCCGACGCGCGCGCCGCCGACGGGTCCCATGAAGGGGACGCCCGAAAGGGTCAGCGCCGCCGACGCCGCGACCATGGCGAGGATGTCGGGATCGTTTTCGAGATCATGCGACAGAACCGTCACGATCACCTGGGTGTCGTTTCGATAGCCGTCGGGAAAGAGTGGGCGGATCGGGCGGTCGATGAGGCGGGAGATCAGCGTCTCGCGTTCGGAGGGACGGCCCTCGCGCTTGAAATAGCCGCCGGGAATACGGCCCGCGGCGAAGGCTTTTTCCTGATAGTTGACGGTGAGCGGGAAAAAGTCCTGGCCGGGCTTGGGCGCCTTGGCGGAAACGACGGTCGCGAGCACGGTCGTTTCGCCCCAACTCGCCATCACGGCGCCATCGGCCTGGCGAGCCACCTTGCCGGTCTCGAGCACGAGCCTGCGCCCGGCCCAATCGAATTCTTCACGGTGAATCTGGAACATGTGCTGTCTTTCTCTCATGCCGCCAGCGGCTGGTCATGAGCAAGACGGCGAGAAGCTGCGAGGAAAGAAACAGGCGGCGCAGCGTCCGGCGATCCTGCCATGACGGCTCTGGCGTATATGGACCGCGAGCCTCCTGGCTCGCAGTCCTCAAAAGCGGGCCTTCGGGCCCGCGGTCCTATTGTGTTAGCGGCGGATGCCGAGCCGCTCGATCAGGCTCTTGTAGCGCGGCTCGTCGCGCACCTTCACATAGTCGAGGAGCTGGCGGCGCTGGGAGACGAGCTTGAGCAGGCCGCGGCGCGAATGATTGTCCTTCGCATGCGTCTTGAAATGCTCGGTCAGATTGGAGATCCGTTCGGTGAGAATCGCCACCTGCACCTCGGGCGAACCCGTATCGTTCGCCTTGGTGGAATATTCCTTGATGAGCGCCTGCTTGCGCTCCGCCGTGATCGACATCGGACGTCCTTGTTTTTGAGGGTGATCCGCGCTCCGCGGCCAAGGCCGGGATGTCGTCCAGCAGGGTCGCGCGAAAACGGAGCCGCCCCGGCGAGCCGGGGCGTGCGGGGGCCTTATAGCAGGTTTTGAGGCGAAGGGTAGGGGCTCAGTCGCCCTCTACGCCCCCCTGTCCGGCTCGAGCATCTGGGCGTCGCCGCGCAGCATGCGGGTGATGAAGGCGCGCGCCGCCGGCTTTTCGCTGTTGGACGTTAGTCCAGACAGCAGTCCGAGCGCGCCGCCGAGCGTTACGCCGACCAGCGCGCAGAGCGCATAGACTTCGACGCGGTTGGGCGTCTCGGCGATGGCCAGCGCGCCGAAGAGGCCGACCGCGCCGCCGCAGACCGCGACGAGCGCTTCGCGATCGCCGGCGCGGGACCAGAAGGCGAGGGCAAGCGAAGGCGCGAGGCAGGCGGCGGACACCGCCAGCGCCGCCGCGACCAGCGCGCCGGGGGTGAAGACGCCGGCGACGGCGGCGACATAGGCGAGCGTCGAGACGATCACCAGCGTGACGCGATTGACGGCGAGACGCCGGCTCGTCAGGTCGATCTCGCCGCGCAGCCGATACAGCGCGTCATGGCCGAAGGCGGTCGCGCAGGCCTGAAGGCTCGCGGTGGCGAGCGCGAGTCCGAGCGCCACCAGCGCCGAGGCGAGAAGCCCGGTCGCCGCCGCGCCGAGCTCAGCCGCCTGGGGCAGGAAGCCGAGCAGAAAGTCGCCGTCGATCGGGCGGATGTCGGATGCGGCGAGCGGCGCGCCCGGGGCGTATCCTCTCGCGGCGCAGGCGCGCTGCGCCTCGGAAGGCCCGCGCACGGAATAGCCGCAAATGCTGATCAACCCGCGCTCGCTCGCCTGATAGACCATCTGCGGCAGGCGTTCCGGCGGCTGTCCCGTGGTCGCGCGGGCGAGCGAGAGCGCCGAGGCGGCGATCGCCGCCGCCGCCAGCAGCGCGATGACGACGCTCCACAACAGGGCGGCGACTCCGGCGCGCCGCGCGCTTCGCCTGTCGGCGGTCGCCAGCGAGGTCGCGAGCACGGGCGCGAGCGTCGCGAGGCCGAGCGCCGCGGCGAGGGTGGTGGCGAGTTCGACTGGAACGCCAAGCTGCGCTGGGGCGATCCTCCAGCCGGCGAGCAGATTCGCCGCCTCGGTCCAGGCCTCGCCGCCGAAGATCAGCCCGGCCGGGAGCGCGTCGCGCACGCTGAGCGCCGCGATCGGCCAGCCGAAGCCCAGCGTCGCCACGCCGGCAGCGGCGGCCGCCGCCCACATGACGCCGGACAATCCGCCCGGACCGGCGATGATGAGGCTCGTCGCGGCGACGAGAAAGGCCGCGAAACCCCGATTGGCGCCGGTGAGCTCAACGAGCGCATTGACCGCGATCAGGCCGCCGGCGGCGGCGAGCAGCGTCGAAGACAAGGCCACCGCGCCGATGAAGCCGACCCGCGTCGCGGCGCTCTGGAAACGGGCGCAGAGAAGCTCGGAAATCGAGAACACGCCGGTCTTGCGCAACAGCGGTCCCAGATAAAGTCCCGCAACGGCGAGGCCGATAAAGACTCCGGCGATCACGCCCGTCGACCAGCTCCGTCCGGCGAGACGGGCGCCGAAGGGCAGCATCAGGGCGACCACGATCGCGGCGTTGGCGAAGCCGGCATAGGCGGCGGGCAGCGCCCGGCCGGCGGTGTAATAGACCGACACCCGCATCGAATGCAGAAGGAAGCCGAGCGTGGCGAGGCCGAGGATGGTGAAATAGGGCGGCGCGGCGCCGACGAAGCGCTCCGGCGCGCCGACGCGATCGAGCAGCGCCGCAAAGGCGTATGCGAGGAGGAAGCTCGCGGCCGCGAAGGCGATTTTGGCGTCGAGATTGGCTCGCTCGAGCAACGCCTGCTCGCTGGACCGGTCGGTCATTCATATCCTCGCGCAAATCAAAAGCGGGCAAACTCTAAACGAGGAGGTTGCGCTGGCCAAGATGGCGCGCGCCGCTACGCGATCGACCTCGCATAGGACAGGATGAAGCGGCTCAGTTTTTCTCTTAGACTGCCGAAGGCCATGCCCATCCGGTTGTAGCCGATCGCCGCCGGGATGGCGGCGGCGAGCCCATAGGCGGTCGCGGCCAAAGCGTCGGCGATGCCGGGGGCGACGACCGCAAGGCTCGTGTCCTGCGTTTGCGCGATTCCCGAGAAACTCGACATAATCCCCCAGACCGTGCCGAAGAGGCCGACGAAGGGACCCGCCGAGGCGACAATCGCGAGAACCGGAAGTCCGCCTTCGGCGTCGAGCATGAATTCGCCGGCGGCGCGGTTCATCTGCTGCAGGACGCGCTCGCGCTTTTGATGAGGGGGTTCGTCGGGCAGTTCCGCCTGCGAGGCTTCCTGCGCCGCCTCGGCGATCGGCCAAAGCACGCCGATATCGCCGCCGGCGCGCGCGCGATCCAGCGCCTTCGACAGCCGCAGAAGAACAAAAACGCCGTCGATGATCAGCACCCAGGTCCAGGCCGCCGCGGCGAGAAGAAGCGCCATCACGACTTTGCTCACAGGTCCGGCGTAAAGAAACATGCCGAATGGCGACATTGGCGCAAATTCCATTGCAACGCCCTCCCGAGGCCTCGTCAGCCTTCATTGAAACGTGATGCCCTGCCGCGCGAACACCGGCCCGCAACTGGCCGGCCCGCGCGACGAGGCGACGATGCGCCGCGCCAGCGCCGCATGCGCCGGGCTTCCGCCCGAGACTGAAATGCCCGAAATGCCGCCGCCGGCGTTGATATGGAAGGACACCGAGACCGTTCCCGGCCCGAGGCTCGTCACGGCTGGCGTACGCCCGCGAATCGAAGCGGCGACCTGGGCGATACAAGTCGCTTGCGAGGCGGCGGAAGCGTCGCCACGGCCTCCCGGCAATCCGAAGCGGCCCGCGACTCGCGCCGCGCCGGAACCCTGGCCGGTCCCTCCGGGGAGGCCATAGCGCCGGCCCGTTTGGGCGGCGCGACGTCCGGCATCCACTGTTTCCCGGCGCTCGCGGACGTTCTTCTCGACTTTCTTCGGCTTCTCGACCTTTTCCTTTTTCTCGGCCTTTTCTTTCTTTTCCGGCGCCTGGACGGCGTCGGGCTCCATGATCAACGGCGGCGGCGGCGAGTCAGAGACCATCTCGTCGATTCCCTCGACGGAAAGAGCCGCCGTTTCGATCGGCGGCGCGTCCTCCAGCGAATCTCCTTCCGGCGCCGGATCGCCAGCTTCCAGGGAAACGCCTTCGGGGATGAGCTCCGCCTTGATGGCGCTGAAGTCGACGACCGGCGACTGCGGCCAGTAAACGCCTGAAGCGAAGAAGGCGACGAAGATCGCGACAACCGAAAGGGCGGAGAGGGGATGCAGCCAACGTGGCCTGAGCGGCGGTCGGTTTTCTATCCGCGCGCCGGTGACCGAACTCGTCGTAATTTTGTTCACGTGTGAAGCGCTCCGCCGCCGATGCGCCTTTAATGATTTGCGACCATACGCCTGAGAAACATAGCGCTTCAAAGCCCCCGGCGGCGATGCGGCTTTGTGTAACACCCACGCTTCCTCTGGAAATATTGCCGTCATGCGAATCGACACGCAGCTGCCGATGGCCGATAAGCCGGCATGGCCGCTCCTCCAGAGTCATCAACGCCCGCCGCCGCGGGCGGCGTCTCCACCGCCCTCGTCACCGAGGACGAGGCGGGGATGCGCCTCGATCGCTGGTTCAAGCGACGTTATCCCGGGCTCGCTTTGTCGCATCTCGCCAAAATCTGCCGCAAGGGCGAGGTGCGGGTCGACGGCAAGCGCGTCGAGACCTCGACGCGGCTCGAAGAGGGGCAGAAAATTCGGGTGCCGCCTTTGAAGATCGAGACGCCCGCCGCGCCGGCGGTGAAGCGCGCGGACCCCAAGGACGCCCTGGCGCTCGCCGACATGACGCTCTTCGAGGACAAGGATGTGCTCGTCCTCAACAAGCCCTATGGGCTGGCGACGCAGGGCGGCTCCGGCCAGACGCGGCATATTGACGGGATGCTGGAATCGCTCGCCAAGGGCGATACGCGGCCGGTGCTCGTGCATCGCCTCGACCGCGACACCTCCGGCGTGCTGCTCGTCGCCAAGAACCGGCGAATGGCCGCCGACCTCGGCGAGATTTTCCGCTCCCGGCAGGCCAAGAAAATCTATTGGGCGCTTGTCGAAGGGGTGCCGAAGCCCGTGCAGGGCCGGATTTCGCTCTATCTCGCGAAGGGCGCCGGCATGGAGAAATCCAGAGGCGGCGCAAGGGACCTCGAGAAAATGCGCGTCGCCAAACATGGCGAGGCCGACGCTCAGCATTCGCTGACCTACTACGCGATCGTCGACAAGGTCGCGCCGCGCTGCGCCTGGCTGTCGATGAAGCCGCTGACCGGCCGCACCCATCAGCTCCGCGCTCATGCCGAGGCGATCGGCCATCCGATTTTCGGCGACCCCAAATATGGCCATCGTCCCGAGGACGAGGTCCGAAGGCGCGACCCTCTCCGCGCAGTGCCGGAGGGGCTCGAGCGCAAGCTCCACCTGCTCGCCCGCCGGCTGGTGCTGCCGCATCCCAAAGGCGGCGTGATCGACGTGACGGCGCCCTTGCCCGACCATATGAAAAAGAGCTGGGAGCTCTTCGGCTTCGACGTGAAGCGCCACGATCCGATCGAGGACGCGCCGGACGCTTGAGGCGTCTTGCAGAGCGCACCATGCCCGCGCTTGTCGCGGGGTTCCACATGTGGCTTTTCATCGTGGATGGCCGGGACAAGCCCGGCCATGACGCGTCAGGGCTTCCGTCCTTGTGCGAGGACAATTAATGTCAAAAGGGCCGATCGGCCTCGAAGCCGATATTTTTGTCTCCCCGGCAGAACGCGATCCCGTAAAGGCCGCGCGCGAGCCGGCGCGCGCTTTGCCGAAACGCTTCTTTAAAGAGGCGGTCGCGGCGCCCGCCGACGGCGGATACGGGATTTTTCTCGATGGCCGGCAGGTCAACACCCCCGCGAAGCGCCCGCTGGTCGCAGAGTCGCGACCGCTGATGGAAACGGTCGCCGCCGAATGGGCGAAGCAGGGCGAGACGATCGATCCCGCGACGATGCCGCTGACCAAACTCATGAATACGGCGCTCGACGGCGTGGCGGGGCAGATGGCGGAGGTCGAGGCCGAGGTCGCCAAATATGCCGCCTCCGACCTCATCTGCTACCGCGCCGGCGCGCCGGAGAGTCTGGCGGCGGCGCAATCTTCGGCCTGGGACCCGCTCGTCGCCTTCGCACGCGACAGGCTCGGCGCAAAGCTCGCGCTCGCCGAAGGCGTCATGTTCATCGAACAGCCGCGGGCGGCGCTCGACGCTTTCGCGCGCGCGTTGCGCGAATATGTGGGGGAAGGCGCCGGCGCGCCGCTCAGGCTCGCGGCGCTCAGCGTCCTGACCACGCTCACGGGTTCTGCGGTGATTGCGCTGGCGACGGCGCTGCGTGCAATCGATGTGGCTGCCGCCTGGGATGCCGCCAATGTCGATGAAGACTGGCAGATGCGCGCCTGGGGCGCGGACGCCGAGGCCCTGGCCCGGCGGGCGGCGCGCCTAAATGAGTTCGAGGCGGCGGCGGCTTTGTCGCGCCTTTCGACGCCCGAGTGATCGACCGCCCGATTTTCAGGCGCCTTCGTTCAAGGCTGCGGCCAATTTGCTGGCCGGGCGCTTCCTCTCTTGCTTTGCACAATGGCCTTTGTTACGGAACGCGCGGCCTGGAGTCGTTCTAAGGAAACAGCCAAGGAAACACTCCCGCGACCGGCCCTCGCCCCGCCGAAGTCGGACAAGACTCGATGCCCCTGCTGCTCGAACATTATCTGCCGCTGGTGATTTTCATCGCGCTTTCGGCGGTGATCGCCGGCGCGCTGCTCGTCGCGCCCTTCCTGCTCGCCTTCAAGGCGCCGGACCCCGAAAAAATGTCCGCCTATGAATGCGGCTTCAA
>JAKFXD010000120.1 GCA_021731565.1 Methylocystis sp.
GAACCGACGACCCGCCAGTTCGGCCTCGCGCCGACGCCGCTGGATTTGCCGGCGCCGAATGCGAAAGAGCGCGTCGACCTCGGCGTCTGAAGTCGCTCCGCCGCCGTCGGACTGCCAAACCAATAAGAGGATGCGGAAATGTCTCTGGAAATTGATGTCGCGCCTTCTCGCCTGTCAGCAATTAAAGACGACATCTTCGCCTCCGTCGTCGTGCTGCTCGTCGCGCTGCCGCTGTCGATGGGTCTTGCGCTCGTCGCCGGCTTCCCTTTCGAGAACGCCGCCGCCGTTGGCCTCATCAGCGGCGTCATCGGCGGCATTGTCGTCGGGCTGCTCTCCGGCTGTCCGCTTCAGGTAAGCGGCGCCGCGAATGGCGCAGCCGTCATGGCCGCCGTATTCATCAAGGATCTCGGCTTCGAAGTCTTCGGACTGATCGTGATGATGTCCGGCATCATTCAGATCGCGGCCGGCGCCTTGCGTTTTGGGCCGGTGTTTCGAGCGGTCTCGCCGGCGCTGATTCAGGGCATGCTCGCCGGCATTGGCCTGCTGATTTTCGCCTCGCAGTTTCATGTCATGGTCGACGACACGCCGCCCGGGACGGGACAGGAATTCGGCGGCGTCATCAATCTCTGGTCGCTGCCGCTGGCGATCTGGAAGGGCGTCACCATGGAGGCGCATCAAGCTGCGGCCCTTATCGGATTGCTCACCGTGGCCGCCATTCTCTCGTGGCGTCGCTGGGCGCCGCGATGGCTGGCGTTTCTCCCCGCGCCCTTGGTCGGCGTGGGTTTGGCGACGGCGGTCGCGTCGTTCCTCGCGCTCGACATCAAATTTGTGCCGGCGCCCGACGATCTTCTCGCCGCGGTGAGTTTGCCCACGACGCACACGCTGGGCCGAATCGGAGAGGGCGCGCTGTGGGCGGCGGCGTTGTCGCTCGCCTTCGTTTCAGGCGCGGAATCGCTTCTGACGGCGACAGCCGTCGACGCGATGCAGCGCCGCACGCCGCGAACGCGTTACAACAAAGAGCTTGTCGCGCAGGGCGTCGGCAACTTCCTTTGCGGGATGCTGGGCGTTCTGCCGGTATCGGGCGTCATCGTGCGCAGCTCGGCCAATGTCACGGCGGGCGGCAGGACGAGGCTCGCCACGATACTGCATGGCGTGTGGATACTACTGTTCATCACACTCGCGCCGGACGTGCTGCGCATCATCCCCGTGGCGAGTCTCGCCGCAGTTCTCGTCTATGCGGGTCTCAATCTCATCAATCTGAGCTTTGCGCGCTTCCTCTGGGGTCAGGACCGTATCGAAACCGGCGTCTACGCGGCGACCTTGGCGACGGTGGTCGCGACCGACGTGCTGACAGGCATTGCGGTTGGCGTCGGTCTCGCGGTCGCGCGCCTGCTCTACACCTTCTCGCATCTCAACATCCGCACCGAGCAGATCAACGGCATGACGGTGATCCATCTTGAAGGCGCCGCGACCTTTATCCGGCTGCCCCAGCTCGCCGCCCACTTCGAGACGCTGCCGCCGGGGGCGCGGGTGCATGTGCATCTCAACGAGTTGACCTATATCGATCACGCCTGTCTCGATCTGCTGGCCAGCTGGGACGAACAGCTTCGAAGCGATGGCGGCGAAATGGCGCTCGATTGGGACGCGCTGCACGGCCTGTTCCGGGAACGCGCGCGGGCGGCGCCATCGTCGGCCGTGGCGGCCTGACCGGCCGCTCCAAAAGGCGCGGATTGCGGCGTTTGACGAATCCGGCGCGAGCCGCTTCAATATGCGCAGAATCTGGTTCCTGCGGAGACAGCCGTGCCGGCGCCGACGACTCTCAGAACGAAGCGGTTTGCCGTCTACGGCGCGTCTCTGGCGGGGACGCTTGCGTCCGCCGTCCCCGCGGCGGCTGTCGACGAAGATTTCAGGATCTGGGAAAACGTCACCACCATAGCGAGACTCGGCTCGATTGATCCAAGTCTTAAAAAGTGGCGGCTGTGGCTCGAAAGCCAGGGGCGGTTTCGGGACGATGGCGCGATCGCCGATCAGGCGCTGGGACGCGCCGGCGTCGGCTACGCGCTGTCAGATAACGCCAGCGTTTGGCTCGGCTACGCGCATATCGCAACCTTTCCGGAAGCCGCCAAGACACAGCACGAAAATCGGATCTGGCAACAGGTTCTGCTCACCGACAAAGCGACGTTCGGCGACCTGACGAGCCGCACAAGACTCGAGCAGCGGTTTATTCAGAACGTGAATCCCGTCGAATGGCGCCTGCGCCAATTCATGCGCTTTTCGCATCCGCTTTGGGAGAATGCGCCCCTGAGCCTTGTGCTTTGGGACGAGGTGTTCGTGCGGCTGAATTCGACGACCCCGTCAACGCGATTCGGCTTCGATCAAAATCGCGGCTTCGCCGGGCTCGGCTATACCTTCAGCGAGAAGGCGCGCGTCGAGATCGGCTATATGAATCAGCTGATCCAGTCGCGCGTCGTCTCGCGGCGCGAACAGAAGTTCGATCACCGGATCAATCACATTCTTTCGGTGAGTTTGTTTCTGAATTTGTAATTTCGCTATCGGCCATGCGTGGCGGACTTCTCGGCTTCGAACGCAGCGATAAGTCTTCTGTCCAAACTTATAAGATCAAGACCGCGCGACAATGCAAGCGATGCATATGAGGCGTCGTAGATGGTCAAGTTCCGGCGCCGGGCAAGCGCCAATGCCTCACGCAATCCAACCTCGGCAAATTGGATTTTGAGGCGCAGAAAGATGTCGTAGGCCTCAAAGCAGTCATCAGCTTCTTCAGGATAGCGGCGCGCTTTTGTCAGCGCGACGTTTCCAATTTCCTAACACAGCAAGCTTGGCGCGACGACAACAGAACTCGCCCATGAATCGGCAAGGACGTCGCCTTCCGGTTCTTTGAACAGGACAGCGGCGAAAGCGGAGGCGTCAACGACGATCGCCAAGCGCACGCATTCGCTCATCGCGCATCTGCCGGACGATTTCTGCCGACTCGCTGCGCGCGCTTAGTTTCAGCCCCCGGACGCTATCCCGTATATCGGCCAGCGTCGCATGGCGCTCCTCAGCGGCCGCCGTCACGATCGCCATCAACTCGCCCTGGAGGCTGCGGTGATTGCGCGCGGCGCGCGCCTTCAGCTTGACGACGACATCGTCAGGCGCATTCTTTATGGAGAGATTGACGGGCATTCTGGCTCCAAAATGGAGACGAAACACATCCATTTTGGTAGCATATGGCGCTCAAAACAAGTTCTCGCTCTCACGCGAACTCCATGATCACGGCGTCGACCGCAAGGCTGTCGCCGGGCTTGGCCAGTATCTTCTTCACGGTCACGTCGCGCTCGGCGCGCAGCACGTTTTCCATCTTCATGGCTTCGACCATGCACAAGGCTTCGCCGGCCTTGACCTCCTGGCCTTCGGCCACGTCGATGGTCTTCACCAGACCGGGCATCGGACACAACAGATGCTTGGAGGCGCCGGCGTCCTTTTTTATGGGCATGAAGGAGACGAGTTCGGCCTCGCGCCGGGTGTAGACGCGCGCCGTCGCCTCGACGCCCTGATGCGACAGCGCGTAGCCGTTGAGAATCGGCCGCGCCTGCACATAGACCGTGCGGCCGTCGACATCGCCTTCGAGCACGAGTTCGCCCGGACGCCATTGAGTCGAGACGCGATGCGCGCGCTGATCGCCCTCGGGAAAGCGCACGATCAGCGCTTCGCCCTGCACTTCGAGGCTAACGTCGAATCTCTGATCGCCGAGCAGGCATACGCGCTCCCGTTCGAATTCGACCGGTCGGCCGCCGCGCAACTGCCCGGAGATTTTGCGTTTGCGCTCATTGCCGATGTGGTCCATCAGCGTCGCGATCGCGGCGAGCGTATGCGCCAAATCTCCCTGCGCCGCCTGCGAGGAAAATCCTTCCGGATATTCTTCGCTGATAAATCCCGTCGAAATATTTCCCGAGCGCCAGCGCGGACTTTGCATGAGCGACGACAGGAACGGAATATTGTGGCGGATGCCGTCGATCACGAAGCGATCGAGGGCGTCGGCCTGCGCCACGATCGCGCGCAGGCGATCCGGCGCATGCGTCACCAGCTTGGCGATCATCGGATCATAGTGGATCGAAATTTCGCGCCCCTCGGTGACGCCGGTGTCGTTGCGCACCGTGACGCCGCCCTCGCGCTTCTCTTCCGGCGGGCGGTATTTGACCAGCCGTCCGATCGAAGGCAGGAAGTTGCGCGTCGGATCCTCGGCGTAGATGCGGCTCTCGACCGCCCAGCCGTTGATCTTGACGTTTTCCTGCTTGAGTTGCAGCGGTTCGCCCGCCGCGACGCGGATCATCTGCTCGACGAGGTCGACGCCGGTGATGAGCTCGGTCACCGGATGCTCGACCTGCAGGCGCGTGTTCATTTCGAGGAAGTAGAAGCTCTTGTCCTGGCCGGCGACGAATTCGACCGTGCCGGCCGAATCATAATCCACGGCCTTGGCGAGGGCGACGGCCTGCGCGCCCATTTCGCGACGAGTCTTCTCGTCGAGCAGCGGCGACGGCGCTTCTTCGATCACCTTCTGATTGCGCCGCTGAATGGAGCATTCGCGCTCGTTCAGGTGGATGACGTTGCCGTGCTTGTCGCCGAGCACCTGAATTTCGATGTGGCGCGGATTGACGATGAATTTTTCGACGAAGACGCGATCGTCGCCGAAGGAGGACGCCGCCTCCGATCGCGCGCGGGTAAAGCCTTCGATCACTTCGGCGTCGGAAAAGGCGATGCGCATGCCCTTGCCGCCGCCGCCGGCCGACGCCTTCAACATCACCGGATAGCCGATGTCCTTCGCGATTGTGACCGCCTCTTCGGCGTTCTCGATAACGCCGAGATAGCCCGGCACGACATTGATCTTGGCGGCCGAGGCGAATTTCTTCGACTCGATCTTGTCGCCCATCGCCTCGATCGCCCGCGGATTGGGACCGATGAAAACGATATTCGCTTGCGCAAGCGCATTGGCGAAAGCGGCGCGTTCGGAGAGAAAGCCGTAGCCCGGATGCACCGCTTCGGCGCCGGTTTCCTTACAGGCGGCGACGATCCTGTCGATCAGGAGATAGGACTGCGCGGCGGGCGGCGGGCCGAGATGGATCGCTTCGTCGGCCATTTCGACATGCAGCGCGTCGGCGTCGGCGTCGGAATAGACGGCGACGGTCGAAAGCCCCATGCGCTTCGCGGTCTTGATGATGCGACAAGCGATTTCGCCGCGATTGGCGATGAGAATTTTACGAAACATTCGCGCCCCGTTGCCCCAGTCCCCTCAAGCATTCGGCGCCGCAGCCGCATGTGCGCGCAGCGCCTGCTTATTGCATTTTAGCGTTTCGCGTCGCTGTCTTCGTCAGGCCGCTTCTCCTGGACGGAGTCGACGATTCCGAACGCCCGCGCCTCCTCCGCCGACATGAAATGATCGCGGTCGAGGGTGCGCTCGATCGTGTCGTAATCCTTGCCCGTATGGCGGACATAGATGTCGTTGAGCCGCTTCTTCACTTTCAGAATGTCTTCGGCATGGCGCTGAATGTCCGACGCCTGTCCCTGGAAGCCGCCGGACGGCTGATGCAGCATGACGCGCGCATTGGGCAGCGCATAGCGCAGACCGTTGGCGCCTGCGGCAAGCAGAAGAGAGCCCATCGACGCCGCCTGGCCGACGCAAAGCGTCGACACTTTCGGCTTGATGAACTGGATCGTGTCGTAGATCGCGAGGCCCGACGTCACCACGCCGCCCGGCGAATTGATGTAGAGCGCGATTTCCTTCTTCGGATTCTCCGACTCCAGAAACAACAGCTGCGCGATGATCACCGACGCCATATGATCTTCGATCGGGCCGGTGATGAAGATGATGCGCTCGCGCAGCAGGCGGGAATAGATGTCGAAGCCGCGCTCGCCGCGCGAAGTGTTTTCGATCACCTGCGGAATGAGATATTGGCTGTAGTTTTCGATTGGATCGCGCATCGGGTATCGCCTCTGTCGTCCGGCGCAGGCTCACGCGGCCTCCGCCTCTCATGGACTCGTCATATATCCGCGCCCGCGCCGGACGCAAAGACAACATTGCGTCATGGCGCCGCGGCTCCGGGCCGCGCCGCGCGCATGCGCCTGAGATGCCGGATTGCCCCCGCGACCCGCCGGCTGCGACAGGCGGCGGCCGGAACTATTCCTCGTCTTCCTTGAACAGCTCTTCGCGGGAGACGGTCTTGTCGGCGATCTTGATCAGCTTGGCGAGGTGATCGACGACGCGCTCCTCATAGATCGGGGCGCGGAGCTGGGCGAGCGCCTGCTCATTGTTGCGGTAATAGTCCCATACGGCCTTCTCCTGGCCAGGGAACATCCGCACCCGCTCGACCAGCGCGTCGGTCAGATCCTTCTCTTCAACCGTCACGCCGGCGCTTTTGCCGATCTCGGCCAGAACCAGCCCCAGCCGGACGCGCCGTTCGGCAATCTTGCGGAACTCGGCCTTGGTCTCTTCCTCGGTCTTGCCCTCTTCGGCGACGGATTGGCCCGCCCGTTTGCTTTCCTGCTCGTGCTGGCCCCAGATATTGGCGAATTCCTGCTCGACGAGGCTCTCGGGCAAGTCGAAGGAATAGCGGCTGTCGAGCGCGTCGAGGAGCGCGCGCTTCATCTTCTCGCGCGAGGCCTTGTCGAAGTCGGCTTCGAGGTTGCCGCGAACGGCGTCCTTCATCGCATCGAACGACTCAAAGCCGTATTTCTTGGCGAGTTCCTCGTCGAGCCCCAGGGTCTTCGGGGCCGAGACCGATTTCACCGTTACGTCGAATTCGGTCTCCCGTCCGGCGAGATGCTTGGCGGAATAATCGTCGGGAAAGCGCGTCTTGACGAGACGCTGCTCGCCGGCGGCGGCGCCCTCCAATTGCGCCTCGAATCCCGGAATGAAGGTCCCGGCGCCGAGCACGATATCGACGTCGCCGCCCGAGCCGCCCTCGAACGTGACGCCGTCGAGCTTGCCGGTAAAATCGATCGTCAGCTTGTCGCCCGTCTCGGCCTTGGCGCCTTCCGGCCTGTCCTCGAACTCCTGGACGCGCTCGGCGAGAGACTGCAGCGCCTTCTCGACGTCCTCATCCGCCACTTCCGCCACGGGGCGCTCAAGGGAAATGTCGTCGAAGGCGCCGATATCGAACTTCGGCAGCGTTTCGAAAGTGACGACGTAAGAGAAATCGCCCTCGGCCGCGAGCGCGCGCTCGACTTCCTCCTGCCCGCCGGGGAAATCGATTTTCGGCTCGAAGGCGATGCGCAGCTCATTCTCCTCGACGATCTTGCGGTTGGCGTCATTGACCGCCTCCTGCAACACATCGCCCATGATGCTCTTTCCATAGAGTTTCTTGAGATGGCCGATCGGCGCCTTTCCGGGCCGGAATCCCTTGATCTGACTCTTCGCCTGAAGCTCGGCGAGCTGCGCGGCGAGCTTGGCGGCGAGTTCGCCCGCCGGCAGAACCACCTTGTATTCCTGCTTCAAACCCTGCGAAGAGGTCTGGGTTACCTGCATCTCGATCGCCTTCTAATAACTGCGACGTCGTCGGCGCGCGACGACGTGTGTGCGACTGCCACGGGTGGCGGCTCTGGTGCGGGCGGAGGGAGTCGAACCCCCACGACTTTCGTCACCGGAACCTAAATCCGGCGCGTCTACCAGTTCCGCCACGCCCGCGATCGGCGGGAAGGCCGCCGTAATTCCCTGCCCGTGAGCCGGGATGACTTGAGAAGAAGCCGAGCCTTCGACTTCCTCTCAAACGATCCTGAACCCTAAAAAGGGCGCATCCCTGCGCGCTTGGGCGCAGCGTCGAGGCGCGCCAAGCGCGAGCGCGACTCGCCGGGCGTCGCTCTATAGCATGGACGCGGCGCGACGCCAGCGCCGCGGCCTACTGTGGCGCCACCTGGTGATCGGCGCCGTTTTGCCCGCGGATCAGCGTGATCAGCTTTTCGCGCCCCTGCGGGTCGCGCCATTTGGCGTTGCAGAGCGTCGGACCGCAGACGACCTCAGGAAATTTATACAGGGACTTGCCCCCGGCGGTTTTCAGGCCATAGCCGACATTGGGCTTCCAGCCGCCGGCGATCAACGATTGGCGATAGTCGGAATAGGCGTGCGACGCCTGCGCCGAAGCGGCGGGCGGCAGAAAACAGGCGGCGGCGCAGAACCCGAAAATGGCGGCGGTCAACTTGCTGCGTGGCGCGGTCATGTCTTGGGTCTCCTTGCGCTTTTGGCGTTTCTAGCGCTCTCCTGGGGGCGCGTGAAGAGTAGGGCGGACATTGCCCTGGCGGCGCGCCTGCGCCATAGCTATCGAGTTATGTCGAAGCCCGTCTCTCGCCGTTCACTGCTTTGCGGCGTCGCCGCCAGTCTGACCGCCTTGCCAGCGCTGGCGCAGGGGTCCGCGGGCCTGCGCACGCTCGAAGCGCGTCCGGGAAAGACGCTTCTGTCCGGCGCCCGCGAAACCGGCATTCTGGGTTTCGACGGGACCATGCCGGGACCGGTTCTGCGCTACAGGCAGGGCGACGAACTCGCCGTGCGCTTTATCAACAAGCTGGACCGGCCGGCGACGATTCACTGGCATGGCCTGCGCGGCGACAATGCGATGGAGGGCGTCGCGCCGCTGACTCAGGCGCCGGTCGCCCCGGGCGCGTCCTTCGATTACCGCCGCAAGCTCGCCGATCCCGGCCTGTTCTGCTATCGGCCGAGCGTCTATGGCGCGACGCCGGAGCTGATGGGGCGCGGCCTCAAGGGGCTGCTGCTCGTCGATGAGCCGACGCCGCTTCAGTCTGACGCGGACCTGCTGCTCGTGCTCGACGACTGGCTGCTCGACGACGCCGGCCAGGTGGTCGGCGGCTTCGACGACCCGGCGGCCGCGCGCGGCGCCGGCAGAATTGGTCCGCTCGTCTGCGTCAACGGCAAGGCCGCGCCGGCGGCGCAAAGTTTCGCGCCGGGCGCCAGGGTGCGGCTGCGGCTCGCCAATCTGAGCAATGCGCGGATCATGGTTCTATCCGTGGCGGGCGCCCAGCCTTTCGTCATCGCCATCGACGGCCAGCCCTGCGAGGCCTTCGAGCCGATCAGGCGCAGCGTGCCGGTCGCGCCGGGCGCGCGCTTCGAGCTGATGTTCGACATGCCGGAGACCGAAGGCGCCAAGGCCAGTTTGACGCTGCGCGGGCCGAACGGCGAGGATCGCGATCTTCTCGTCGCGCAAGCCAAAGGCGAAAGGGCCCTAAAGCGCGCGCCGGTCGCCTCGCTGCCGCAAAATCCCGCGCTTCCTCCCGAGATACGGCTTGCCGACGCCAGGAAGGTCGATCTGGTGATTGAGCCGCGCAAGGGCGGGGTCGGTCCCGCCTGGACGATCAATGGCGCGCCGACGAAAGCCTATGACGGCCCGGCGCTCTTCAAGATCGCCCGCGGCGGCGCGGTAACGCTGGGCTTCGTCAACCGATCGAGCGTGGCGCTCGCCATGCATGTGCACGGCCAGTGCATGCGCCTCCTGCATGACCTCGACGACGGGTGGGAGCCCTATTGGCGCAATGGCGTGATTGTTCCGCCTGGAAAAACCAAACACGCCGCCTTCGTCGCGGAATCGCCTGGAAAATGGGCGATCCATGATGATATTCTGGAACATGAAGCGGGCGGGCTGGCGACGTGGTTCGAGGTGGTTTGACGCAGACGCGGGTCTCACCAAGTAGTTCATTGAAATTGACCGGCTTTTCCGTTTCTTCTAACTATTGTCTGACCCCTCTGGAGGAAAAACTACAACCGCGAGTTGAAATCGTTGCTAAATGCCAGTTTAAGCTCACTTGGAGAGTCGGGTGGATCGCGCGGCCGTGTCGTGCGGAGCGATGCGATTCGCGGGCGTTCCCGTGAGACTGGGGAGGGAGTCGTTGGCCCTAAATCATTTGAGATGACCAGCGCCTCGTCCCTCAGACATCTCCCTCAAGATTTTCCTAACTGGCGCTTCGAAAACCTCGACATCGAATATGACGTCCCCACACAATCGGTGTGGATGAATTATCGCGCAGATTCGCCGCATTGCTACACATTGCGGATGCTGCAGGATGCGATCGAGTTTCGCGACGCGCTCAAATATCTGATGCGGACGCAAGGCCAGAATTGGCCGATCCGTTATGTGGTGATGGCGTCGAAAAAGCCGAATGTATTCAGCCTGGGCGGCGATCTTGCGACATTCGTGTCGTGCATCAGGAATAGTGACCGGGAGCGGCTGTTAGCCTACGCCCATGCCTGCATCGAGGTCATGTACGCGCTCACGTCAGCCTTCGACCTTCCTGTTCTGACTCTTTCCGTCGTGAGCGGTCAGTGCATGGGCGGCGGGTTCGAAGGCGCGCTCGCCACCGATTTTGTCATCGCCGAGGAGGGGTCGCGTCTGGGCGTGCCCGAAATCGCCTTCAACACATTTCCCGGAATGGGCGCGGTGACCTTTCTGACGCGGCGGGTCGGGCCGGCGCGCACGCAGCAGATCATCTCGGCCGGCCGCGTCTATTCGGCCCGCGAGCTGTTCGATCTCGACATCATCGACGTCGTCGCGCCGCAGGGCGCGGCGCTCGAGACCGCATTTGAATGGATGCGCGATCCGGACGGTTCGAAATTCCAGCGCCGCCGAGCGCTGGTCAGGCACCGAAAGCACTGCTTTCCAATCCGCAAGGAGGAATTGCTGCGAGTCGTCGAGCTTTGGACGGATTGCTCGCTCGCCATCTCGAAGCACGACTTGCGTTATATGGAGCGGCTCGTCTCGGCGCAGATGCGTCTCTCCGGCGACGGACCGCCTGTCGACAAGGGCGACGCCGCAAAAAAACCTCCGTCTTGCGAGGGGGATTAGCGCATGCTCGTCCGCGGGAAGACCGACTCCGGCGAAAGCTCCGACGTCCAAATCCATAGCGATCTCGTCGAAACGCTGTTTGGCACGGCCGGTTCGTTTTTCGCGGGGCTGCTCGGCGGCCTGATCGCGCCTGGGCTCGCCTGGTTCCTGCTCGGCGATCCAATCTATCTCTACTTCGTCGCACTGATCGTCGTCCTCGGCGCCTTTCGGCTTTACGTCTTCTTGGCGCATGCGCGCGCGCCGCTCTCGCTTCGCCGACGAGAGTCAAAGAAATGGGAGCGCCTCTACGCGATCGGCGCGGTCGGCTTCATGACCGCGGTCGGCGCTTCCGTCGCCGTCCTCTTCTACAATCACTACAATGACGTTCTCGGCATCTACAGCGTCGTGATCATGATGAGCGGGTTAAGCGGACTCGCCGGACGCAACGCCGGCCGACCCTGGATCGTTCTCGCGCAGTCGCTCGGCCTTGCCCTTCCTCTCGCGATCGCCGCGCTGATGCATGAAGAGCGGCGCTACCTCGGCCTGGCGCTCATCGTTACGCTGCTGATCATATCCATTCATTCGACGACGAAATTTCTGCACGGAAACCTGGAATCGGCGCTGCGCAACGGATTGGACGCTTCACGCCAGCGGCAGAAATTCAGTCTGGCGCTCAACTCCATGACCCATGGTCTGTGCATGGGCGACGCCGATCACTCCGTCACCGTCGTGAATCGCCGGGTCTTCGATTTCTTCGGCATCGTGGCGGCAGCGACGCCGATCAAGCTCGAAGCGCTTGCGCATGCGATCGGCAAGAGCGCCGGCCTGTCGCCGCAGGAAGGCGACATCTTCATCGAGCGATGGAAGCGGCATATCGCCATGCCGCAGGCAAACATCTTCACGCATAAGCTCGGCGAGCGCTTCTTCGAATTTCACTGCGAGCGCGCCGAAGCGGGATCCTTCATCACCGTCATCGAGGACGTGACGCTTCAAAAGCGCGCGCTGCGCGAAATCGAGCGGATGGCTCATTTCGACGATCTCACCAATCTGCCCAATCGCTATCAGTTCCAGGAGACGCTTGAGGATGAACTGAATCAGCTCGGGCGACGGGGATTTCAATCCGCGCTGCTCAACATTGATCTCGATCGGTTCAAGGAGGTCAATGACACCTTGGGTCATTCGATTGGCGACCAGCTGCTGTCGGTGGTCGGAGCGCGTCTCGCCGCCTGCGTCCCGAACCCGCATGTGGTCGCGAGACTCGGCGGCGACGAGTTCTGCGTGTTGCTGCGCGCCGGCGACACGCTTCCGGACGTCGAGGAACTCGCCGCCAAAATTCTGGGCGAGATGCATCGCACCTTCATTGTCGAAAACCATGTCATCAACATCGGCGCGAGCATCGGCATGGCCCTGGCGCCAAAGGATTCGGAGACGTCCGACGGCCTGCTGAAATGCAGCGATCTCGCGCTCTATCGCTCGAAGGCCCAGGGGCGCGGCAAGGCGATCTGGTATTCGCAGGAGATGCAGGATGCCCTGACCCGAAAGCGCGCGATCGACACCGAACTGCGTCATGCGTTCCTGGCGAACGAGCTGGTGGTCTATTACCAGCCGGTCGTCGATTCCCGCACCGCGACCATCGTATCCCTGGAGGCGCTGCTGCGCTGGCGCCACCCGACGCGAGGCATGATCCGTCCGGGCGAATTCATTCCCGTCGCGGAAGAAACCGGCATGATTATCGAACTCGGCGCCTGGGCGCTGCGGCAGGCGTGCCATGAAGCGAAGTCCTGGCCCTCGAACATTCGCGTCGCGGTCAACATAGCGCCGAGACAATTCCAGCAGAAGGAATTGGCCGGGATGGTCGCGCAGACGCTTCGGGAATCGGGATTGGAGCCCGATCGCCTGGAACTCGAAATCACCGAAACGACGCTGATGGAAGCCGATGACGTCGAAAGCAAATTGCGGGAGATCGACGCGCTGGGCGTGCGTCTGTCGCTCGACGATTTCGGCACCGGCTACAGCAGCCTCGGCTATCTCAATCGTTTTCCGGTCAAGAAGGTCAAGATCGACCGCTCCTTCGCGCGACAGGCGATCGAGTCGCCGAAAACGCAGGCGATCGTCTCCGCGATCTCCGCGCTCGCGCAGGATCTGTCGATTGATCTCGTCGCCGAAGGCGTCGAGACCGACGCTCAACTGGCCTTCATGGCGAGCAAGAATATTTTTCTTATCCAGGGCTATCTCTATACGCGGCCCCGGCCAATCGAGGAGCTTCGACCGCTGCTCGCCCATTGGCGCGACGCGCCGCGCCTCGTCAGCGCGGCGTGAGCCTTCGGCACGCAAGTTTCAGTTGCGTTCAAGCGCCGCCAGAGTCCGTCTGTCGACGACAGGCTGCACCATGCGCTGCGCGCGAAAAATCGCATGCGACGCATTGTAGCGCCGGCCGAATTGCGCGAGGTAACGCTCGATGGCGGCGCTCCCCGGCTGCGGCTCGACGACGTCTCGAACGATCAGCAGATCGTGCGCTTCTTCCGCGGTCAGCGCCGCATTGTTCTCGATGAGACGCTCGGCCTTGACGAAGCCCAATGTGCGGCCGACCGCCGCGTAAAGACCCAGTAGGTCCACGGCGTCTCCCGAAAAGGAGAATTGCGCGTTCTGTTCCGCAACGATCGCCGAGCAATGCATGGCGAAGTCGAAATCGGCGCCGCTCATCAGGCCGCGGGCCCAGGCGAGCGTGATCACCGGCGTATCGACGATCAGCTCCGAATTTTGCGCGGCGATGTCGCCAAATCCTTCCGCCGGTCGCGTCGCTTCGCGGACCCCATGGGCGAAATCGTAAACGAGGTAGCGAATTTCGCTCAGCTCCCCTCGGTCGATCGCCGCTAGAAGATCAGTAATTGTCCTGATCGTCGGCGCGTCAAAACCCGGTCGAGTCTTGCGCAATACTAGAGCTTGACGGTCTTTCAACCATAGGGTTGAAAGACCGCCGCCATTGACAGAAAGTTCAGCCTGCGGACGCAGGTAAGGAAAGTTCAACATGTTTCCCGCCGCCTTTTGTGTGGAGGTCGGGTTAAGTTAAATGAAAATTTAACTTCGCCAACCCTGACGGCGATGCGCGCAATGGATACGACGCAATTAATTAAGTGTATGAATCTAAAGTTTCTTCGCCTCGATGGGCGCGCGGCGAAAATTTGTCGTCAGCCGATAGGAATGTACAATATGCGGGCAGCGCATGACTTTTTTAGAACGATCCCGCGCATATTTTTTGCCTGCCGTGTCTCTTGGTCGCGGGACAAGCGCGCCGCTCCTGTCCTATATTGATATAAGCGAAGCTGACGGCTGCGAGCCCGCGCTCGTCAGTTCGCTTTCGCGCACCGAGCGTGCGAGACATGGCCGCGCCGGGCCGAACCCGTGCGCCGATAAGACCGCCGAATGAGAGCGGCCCGTCCAGAAGGGAGAAGACCAGATGATGATGCGATTTTTCGCCGCGGCGCTATTGGCGGCGGCCGGTTGGGTCACGCAAGCGCATGCGCATGGCGACGTTGGCGTGAACCAGGGTCAGTGCCTCATGAAGCTCGGCCCGGATACGATGACCTTCACCGGCTACCAGCCGCAAAAGTCGCGCGAGCAGTTCTGCGACGACATTCCTGACGCTGGCCCGACCATTATCACGCTCGACGCGCAGCAGGACGAGCTGCGCGACATGAACCTCGAAATGCGCGTCATTCGCGACGTCGGCCAGAAGGACGACAATGAAAATCTCGAGGCCAATACCGAATATTACTCGCCGCCCAAAAAGTATATGACCGGCACCCTCACCTTCGAGCACATGTTTCCGCAAGAGGGAAAGTTCATCGGGCTCGTGAAGGCGAGAAGCGACGACGGGACCAAGGAATATGTCGCCCGCTTTCCCTTCTCCGTCGGTTTGACGCAGTCGAGGGATATTACCATCGCCGTGTTCTTCGCGGCCCTGGCGCTGGTCGGTTTCGGCCTCTGGTACAAGAACCAGTTCATCGACAAAAAGCCGAAGGCTTAAGTCCGCTTCAGCTCATTAGCTCGACACGACCGTCGCGTAGCGTTACGCGGCGGTCCATTTGTTTCGCGAGTTCGAGATTATGAGTCGCGATGAGCGCCGCGAGTCCGGTGCTGCGCGCGAGGGTCATCAGCGTCCCGAAAACATGCTCGGCCGTGCGCGGATCGAGATTGCCGGTCGGTTCGTCAGCGAGCAGAAGATGCGGGGCGTTGGCGACGGCGCGGGCGATGGCGACCCGCTGCTGCTCGCCGCCGGAAAGCTCCGAGGGCCGATGCGAGGCGCGCGGTCCCAGCCGCAGATAATCGAGCAGCTGTTGCGCCCGCAGCCGCGCTTCGCCCTTGTTGAGGCCATTGATCATCTGCGGAAGCGCCACATTCTCCAGCGCCGAGAACTCCGGCAGCAGGTGGTGAAATTGATAAACAAAACCGACAGTGGCGCGGCGCAGCCGCGTGCGCTCAGAGTCGGACATGCGCGACGTCGGCGCGTTGCCGATCAGGACTTCGCCGCCGTCCTGGCGCTCCAGGAGCCCGGCGATATGGAGCAGGGTCGACTTGCCGGCGCCCGACGGCGCCAGCAGGGCGACCGTCTCGCCGGGATAGATCGACAGATTTATGTCGACGAGAATGTCGAGCCGCGCCTCGCCCTCGCGATAATGGCGCGCGACGTTGCGCAATTCGAGAATGGCTTCGTTCATCGCGATCACTCGTGCCGCAGCGCTTCGATCGGGTCGAGCGACGCCGCCTTCCAGGCCGGATAGATCGAGGCGAGAACGGCGAGGGTGAGAGTCATGACGACGATCGCCGCGACTTCGCGCGGGTTGACGATCGCCGGCAGCCGCGACAGGAAATAGAATTCCGCGGGAAAGAGATTGGCGTCGAACAGCTTGTTGAAGAAGACCCGAATCGAGTCGAGGTTTTTCGCCAGCGCCAGACCCAGCGCAAATCCGGCGAACGTGCCGACGACCCCGATCGACGCGCCGATAATCAGGAAGACGCGCAGCACGGCGCCGCGCGTCGCGCCCATGGTGCGCAAGATGGCGATGTCCTGAGTCTTGTCCTTCACCAGCATCGTCAGGCCGGAGATGATGTTGAAGGCCGCGACCACGACGATCAGCGCCAGAATGATGAAGAGGATGTTTTTTTCGACCTGTAGCGTGTCGAAGAACGTCTTGTTTCGCTGGCGCCAGTCGGTGACGATCAAGGGGCGCGCGATCGCCTTTTCGACGTTGATGCGAAAGTCGTCCATCTTCTCGGGATCGGAGACGAAGGCCTCGATGACCGTCGCCTCACGGTCCTTGTTGAAGAAGAGCTGCGCTTCGGTGAGCGGCATATAGACAAAAACGCTGTCGAATTCGGACATGCCGATCGAAAAGATCGCGACGACCGTATAGGCCTTGATCCGCGGCGCGACGCCGAACGGCGTCTGCACGCCCTTGGCGATGAGCAGGCTGACCGAATCGCCGACGCTGACCCCGAGCGTCTCGGCCAGACGCTGGCCGATGGCGACGCCGCCGGCCTTGTCGAAGCCGGCAAGCGCGCCGCTCTTCACATTGCCCGCCACGCCCGGCAGCCGCGTCAGGTCCTTCCCGCGAACGCCGCGCACCAGCACGCCGGACTGGCCGAACTGGGTCGATATGCCGGCGGCGCCTTCGACCATGGGAATCGCCAGCTGGACGCCCGGCAGCTTCGCGGTCTTCGCCGACACCTGGTCCCAATCGGTGAAGGGCGTTTCCACCGCCTGAAGAAAGGCGTGGCCGTTCACCCCCAGAATCTTGTCCATCAGCTCGCGATGAAAGCCGTTCATCACCGAGGTGACGACGATCAGGGTCGCGACCCCCAGCATGATGCCGAGAAACGAAAATCCGGCGATCACCGAGACGAAGCCGTCGGCGCGGCGGGCGCGCAGATAGCGCAGCGCCAGCATCCGCTCGAAGCCCGAGAAAGCGCCGGCGCCTTTCGCCGGCTGCGCCGCTTCGGTCATGCCTCCCCCGGCCTGATGGCGGCGACGATGCGGGTGACGGCGTCGTCGGGCGCAAGCAGTTCGCGCTCCCCCGTGCGGCGTTGCTTCACTTCCACCCTTCCTTCGGCGAGTCCCTTGGGACCGACGAGAACCTGCCAGGGCAGGCCGATGAGATCGAGCGTGGCGAATTTCGCGCCGGGACGCTCGTCACGATCCTCATGCAGCACGTCCAGCCCGGCGTTTTCAAGCCGCTCGATGAGTTCGGCGCAGACCTTGCCCGTCGCCCCGTCGCCGACCTTAAGATCGGCGACGCCGACGTGAAACGGCGCGACCGATTCAGGCCAGATGACGCCATTGTCGTCATGGCTCGCCTCGATGATCGCCGCGACGAGACGCGACGGCCCAATGCCGTAGGACCCCATTTGCACGACGACCTCCTTGCCGTCCGGCCCGTTGACCACGGCCTTCATCGGCTCGGAATATTTGGTTCCGAAGTAGAAAATATGGCCGACTTCGATGCCGCGGGCCGCGACCCGCGCCTCCTCCGGCACCGCGGCGAAGGCGGCTTCGTCATGCATCTCGCTGGTCGCGGCGTAGCGGCCGGTCCATTTGTCGACGATCCCCTGCAGGGCGGCCGCGTCGTCGAAATCGACCGAGGCGGGGGGCGGCGCGAAGGACAGAAAATCTTTGTGGCAAAAGACTTCGCTCTCGCCGGTCGAGGCGAGAATGATGAATTCATGGCTGTTGCCGCCGATCGGACCTGACTCCGCCGCCATCGGAATGGCGGTCAGCCCCATGCGCGCGAAGGTGCGCAGATAGGCGACGAACATTTTATTATAGGAATGGCGGCCGGCTTCCGCCGTCAGATCGAAGGAATAGGCGTCCTTCATCAGGAATTCGCGCGAGCGCATCACGCCGAAACGCGGCCGCACCTCGTCGCGAAACTTCCACTGGATATGAAAGAGATTGAGCGGCAAGTCCTTATAGGAGCGCACCGAGGCGCGGAAAATCTCGGTGATCATCTCCTCATTGGTGGGGCCGTAAAGCATCTCGCGGTCGTGGCGGTCGGCGATGCGCAGCATTTCCTTGCCATAGGCGTCATAGCGCCCCGACTCGCGCCACAGATCGGCGGGCTGGATGGTCGGCATCAGACATTCGATGGCGCCGGCGCGGATCTGCTCCTCGCGGATGATGGCGTTGATCTTGTTCAAGACCCGCAGCCCGAGCGGCAGCCAGGCGTAAATGCCGGCGGTCTCCTGCCGGATCATGCCCGCCCGCAACATCAGCCGGTGCGAGACGATTTCGGCCTCTTTCGGGGTCTCGCGCAAAATGGGCAGGAAATAGCGGGACAGGCGCATGTCGAATCCGGTTGGGCGAATCGGGGCGCGGCGAGCATAGCCTGTCCGCCGCCCGAGCCAACGGCGCGGGCGGGGCCTATCAACCCCCGCAGGGCCGAAAACGCAAGCGGCAGGCGCCCTTCCTTTTTGGCCGCGCGCGCCCATTTCGGGAGCATGAACTCTTGAGGAGGCCGGCATGGGCGAAACTATGGGCAAGGCTAAAGGAGAGCCGGCGGCTAGACATCCCTGGGGAAGCGTCCGCGACAATCCCGAGTTCAGTCGCTTCGAACTCGACATCGATGGCGAGGCAGCACTCGCCTATTACCGCATCGACAATGACGTGATGGTCTTCACGTCGACGCAGACGCCGCCGGCGCTACAGGGCCAGGGCGTCGCGTCGGAGCTGATCCGCAACGCGCTGGAATTTGCACGGGCGCGCGGGCTGAAGGTGAGGGGCGACTGCGCCTTCGTCGCGGATTATCTGCGGCGCCATCCCGAAGCCGCCGAGTGACGTGATGAGTTCGCGCCCTCCGTTCTCCCGCTTGCGGGAGAAGGTGGCCGGGCGCAGCAGGGTCGGATGAGGGGGAGCGCGCGCGACCCGCTTGGCGCCATGGGCGTGAAGTTATCCAGCGGAGGCAGCGACGCGCCGCCTGTTTCACTTGGATGGACGCATTCCTCCAGAAGGATGCTTGAGGAATTGCCAGCATTGAAAAGTGGGACAAGCACTTACCTGTCCGTGAAACACCCATATTTGCGAGGAAGCGCAGGGCTTCGTAGAATTCAAGCATTTTGTATCCCCAACGGCTGATCTTGCCGCTGACCTTTGTCCCACGAGAGCGAGGCATGCGTGTCGCAGTCATCGATATTGGAAGGCCCGGGACAAACCTCGGTTGGGCTATTGACGACCCTAAAAGGAGTGGAACCGACTTGGACGATTGCATTGAGGTGCTTGCGGCGGCCTTGCGCGAAGACGCTCTCGCTCTTGGATTTGAGGCCCCGCAATTCGTCCCTGTTCGGCATGATCAAAACACACTCTTGAAAGCGCGCTCGGGAGAAACCGGCGCGGGCGTTGCACCGCGAGCTTTCTCTGCCACGCCCGGAGCGACAGTGCTGGTCACATCGCTTGTCATAGTGCCTTATGTCCTCAAACGCCTGCGCGAACGCGTGCCGGCGGCAACGGCGACGCTGGATTGGCGGTGCCCGATGACCGAGCCAAAGCAAATGCTTTTATGGGAAGCCTTTGTCACCGATCAGCGCAGGGATACCGTAACGCGGCACGTTGAGGACGCGTGCTTGGCGATCGACGACTTTCGGCGCGGCATTGCCGATCCAGTTTCCTTTGAGAGCTCCGTGACCGCGTCGGAATGCTTGAGTTTGCTCGGTGCAGCGCTATTGCGCACGGGCTGGTCTACTGATGTCGCTTTGCTCTCTACGCCATGCCTCGTAGTCCGATCTGGCTCAGCAGCGCACGACTAATCCCTAGGTGGATGGCTGCCAGCAGTGAAGGTCTTTTTGTTTTGACGCTCCGGTCGGGTGCAGTCATTTCGACTCGAAGAAGCCTTCGACGCGCCGCGTTGAGAAGTAGCAATTCGTACTGAGATAGGCTATATAATTCAAATGGCTATGAAAGCGCCCGACGATCCTGTTCTTAAACGCTTTCGCGCCGCCGTGGCTGAAATCTACGGCGACCGGCTTGAGCGTGTCGTGCTTTTCGGTTCACGCGCACGCGGCGACGCTCAGCCAGATTCCGATTACGACGTCGCGGTGTTTTTGCGCGACATGCCCGACCGGTTTGCGGAAATGAACCGGCTCGCCGATGTCGCCACGGATATTCTATACAGCGAAGGCGAGTTCATTCATGCCATGCCTTACCCCGCCGGCTCCTACGATGAGCGAACGCCTTTGATGCACGAAGTCCGCGCCGACGGTATCGACCTTTGACACCGGAAACCGCTTTCTTCCTTGAAAAATCGCGGGAGCTTCTCGAACGCGCCGACGCCATGCTGCGTGTCGGCTTGAATGAGGACGCCGGACGCACGGCTTACCTGGCCGGGTTTCATGCCGCGCAAGCCTTTATCTTCGAGACCACGGGACGCGTGTTCAAAAAGCACTCGACGGTGCAAGGCGAGTTTGGGCGGCTGGTCAAAGATGATCCACGCTTCGACATAGCGTTACGGTCGTTCCTTCCCCGCGCGTACGACTTGAAGACGATTGCCGATTACGAGACCGGCCCGGGTTCGCATGTGCCTGCCGAAAGCGCGAGAGACGCAATCCAGACCGCGCGTCGCTTCGTGGACAACGTTGCAGATATGCTTCCAACAAATGGGAAGCCCACGCCTTGACCGTATGCAAGAATACGCGGCGCGACAGGCAAGGAGCCTCTAAACTTCCGCCTCAGCCGCGAGCTCCAGCCATTGCTCCTCGGCGGCGGCGAGCGCCTGCGCCAATTCCTCGCGTTGCGACGCCAGCCGCGCCGCCTCCTGCGGATTGCGCGCGAAGGCGTCGGGGGCGGCGAGCGCTTCGTCGACGCGGGCGAGAAGCTGCGCGAATTTCTCGACGCGCTCCTCCGCCGCCGCCAGCTTGCGGCGCGTCTGGCCGGCGTCGCGGCGCTTAGGCGCCTCCTGCTTGAACGACTCTTCCCTTAGCGACTCTTGCGCCGGCGCGACGGGCGCGCGCTTCGGTTCTTCGCCGCGCGATTTCGACAGCACCAGCCGCGCATATTCGTCCATGTCGCCGTCGAAGACGCGCACCGTTCCGTCGTCGACGAGCCAGAGCTGATCGGCGCAGGCCTCGAGCAGATAGCGATCATGCGAGACCAGAATGACGGCGCCTTCATAATCATTGATCGCTTCGATCAGCGCGGCGCGGCTGTCGATGTCGAGATGGTTCGTCGGCTCGTCGAGGATCAGAAGATGCGGCGCGTTGAAGGCGGCGACGCCGAGCAGCAGCCGTGCCTTTTCGCCGCCCGATAGACTGGCGATCGGCGTATCGGCGCGCGCGCCGGAAAAACCGGTGCGCGCCGCGCGGGCGCGAATGCGCGCCTCTGCCGCGCCCGGCATCAGCCGCGCGAAGACGGCGTAAGGCGTCTCGCTTTCGTTCAATTCGTCGATCTGATGCTGCGCGAAAAATCCCGCCTCCAGCTTCGGCGCGCGCACCATCTCGCCGCCGCAGGGCGAAAGCCGACCGCCAAGCAGTTTGGCGAAGGTCGATTTGCCATTGCCATTGGCGCCGAGCAGACCGATGCGATCGTCATTCGAGATCGACAACGTAAGCCGCGACAGCACGATTCGATCGCCATAGCCGACCGCGGCTTTGTCCAGCGCGATGATCGGCGGCGACAGCGGCTTCTCGGGCGAGGGGAGATGGATCGGCAGAACGGCGTCGTCGACGATCGCCGCGACCGGCTCCATCTTGGCGAGGAGTTTCAAGCGCGACTGCGCCTGGCGCGCCTTCGTCGCCTTGGCGCGGAAACGGTCGACGAAAGCCTGCAGATGTTTGCGCTGCTCTTCCTGCTTCCTGGCGCCCTTGGCGGCGAGAAGCTGCGCCTCGCGCCGCTGCTTTTCGAAGGAAGAGTAATCGCCCTTGTACAGCGTCAGCCGGCCACGTTCGAGATGGAGAATGTGGGTGGCGACGTCGTCGAGCAGGTCGCGGTCATGGCTGATGACGATCGCGCTCGCCGGATAGCGCGACAGATAATCGACGAGCCAGAGCGTGCCTTCGAGATCGAGATAGTTGGTCGGCTCGTCGAGCAGCAGCAGGTCGGGCTGCGCGAACAGCACCGCGGCGAGCGCGACGCGCATCCGCCAGCCGCCCGAGAATTCCGACAGGGGGCGCTGCTGCGCGGCGGCGTCGAAGCCCAACCCATGCAGAATGGCGGCGGCGCGGGCAGGGGCCGAATGGGCGTCGATATCGGCGAGCCGCGTCTGAATGTCGGCGATGTCGTGGGGATCATGCGCGGCCTCGGCCCGCGCCATGAGTTCGGCGCGCTCAAGGTCGGCCGCCAGCACGAAGTCGATGAGCGCGGTCGGACCGCCGGGCGCCTCCTGCTCGACGCGCCCGAGCCTTGTGCGCGAGGGCAGCGAGATGATCCCACTTTCCGGCGCGATCTCGCCGCTGATCAAGCGGAACAGCGTGGTCTTGCCGGCGCCGTTGCGGCCAACGAAGCCGGCGCGCGCGCGGCCGGGCAGAAAGACCCCCGCATGGTCGAACAGCAGCCGGCCGCCGAGCCGGTAGACGAGATCGTTGATCGTGAGCATCGCCGCGATGCTTTACGGCCTCGCCCGAGGGGGCGCAAACCGGAAGGAGCGCGCGGCGATCTGGCGCCGCCCGCCGGCCTTGTCTT
>JAKFXD010000003.1 GCA_021731565.1 Methylocystis sp.
CCGCGCCAAGCGCGAGCGGAGCGGCGCTTGATTTTCCTCCCCGTCGCAGCGACAGTCCTCGCTCTTTGAAGATTTGGCACAGTGGGAGGCCGGGCATGGATGAACTGGCAGCGCGCGTTTCCGCGGCGCTCGGGGTTGACGCGCAGGTTGCGCGGACCGCGATCGGCCTCGTTCTGGGCTTTCTCGAAAAGGAGTCGCCCGACGGCGCCGTCGCCGAATTGCTCGACAAGCTTCCCGGCGCGCGCGAGGCGATGGTTTCTGCGCAATCCGCCGGCGGCGGCGGTCTCGGCGGATTGATGGGCGGCATGGGCGGGCTGATGGGGCTCGGCGCCAAGCTCAATGGCGCCGGCATCGAATTGAGCCAGATTCAACAGCTCGGTCACGAGATTTTTGATTATGCCGAACTCAAGCTCGGCCCGGAAAAGCTGCGCGAAATCGTCGATTCGATCCCTGGCCTCGCGCAGTTCGTCTAGAGCGCGCTGCAAAAAAGTGGGAACCTAAATCGATCACGTTGTCTGCGTTTAGACGATTCCGCCTAAACGCAGCGTGATCTAGCGCCTCAAACTTCGAATCGTCACGCCGCCCGCGCGTAGCGCGCCGATAAGCGCGCCGGCGTAGACGAGCGCGCCGGCGAGGCCGAGCGCGGCCAGCGCGACGAGATTGGCGAGACCGCCAAAATGCCCGCCGAGCGCCAGCGCCGAGGACCGGCCAAAAATGGCGACGGCGGTCAAAAAGGCGCAGGCGACGAAGCTCGCGCCGAGGGTTTTGACGAAGACGCCGTCAAACCGCATCCAGTGCTGGGCGAGCGCGACTCCGACAAGCGCGGCGAGATTGATCCACAATCCGACGGACGTCGCCGTCGCGAGGCCGACGGCGCCGAGCGGTTGGAACAGCGCGACTTTCAACGCGACATTCGCGGCGAGCGCCGCGAGCGCGATGAGCATCGGCGTTCTTGTGTCGCCGCGCGCCTGAAAGCTCGCCCGCGCCGAAGCAATCAGCACCAGCGCCATCAGACCGGCGCCATAGGCGGCGAGCACGTCGCCAGCGGCGTAGGCGTCGGCGGCCGAGAATTTTCCGCGCTGGAAGAGCCCCGCGACGATCAGTTCGGGAATCGTGTCGAAGGCGATGAAGAACGGCGCCGCGAGCGCGACGGTGAGCGCCATGGTCCGGCTCTGCGCATGATGCGCGCCGTCTTCGTCGCCCGCGGCGAGGCGTCGGCTCATTTCCG
The DNA here is from genome assembly GCA_021731565.1 of Methylocystis sp. Taxonomy (GTDB): domain Bacteria; phylum Pseudomonadota; class Alphaproteobacteria; order Rhizobiales; family Beijerinckiaceae; genus Methylocystis. Next base: position 1,229 of record JAKFXD010000003.1, read on the forward strand.
GCAGGAGCACCGTGCCGGCGGCGATGCCGATCACGCCGACCGGAAGCTGATAGAGCCGCTCCGCATAGGAGATCGACGAAACGCCGCCGTCGGGGAGCATCGAGGAGAGAATCGTATCGGCGAGCACGGCGATCTGGGGACTTGCCGAGCCGATGATCGCCGGCCCCAGGCGGAGGAAGAAATCGCGTACGCGCGGCCAATGCGGCCTGCGCAAGCGCTTCAGGACGCCGATGCGCCGCGCCTGCCACATCAACAATCCGAGCTCAAGCGCGCCCGAGACGGTGACGCCCCAACTCGCCGCATAGCCGGCGTTGGGAAAAAGAAAGGCGACGGCGAGCGCCGCCATCACCGAGAAATTCATCAGATTGGGGGCGAAGGCCGGAAGCGCGAAACGGCCGCGCGCGTTCAACACGCCCTGGTGCAGAACGAAGAGCGTGATGAAGAGCAAGTATGGAAACGTGATCCGCGTCAGATTGACGGCCAGCGCGAATTTTTCCGGACGATCGTCGAGGCCCGGCGCGAGCAGCGCGACGAATTGCGGCGCGAGCGTCCAGACGATTGCAAGCAAGATAATCTGCGAGGCGAGGAGCAGCGTGTAAACTTCGCCGGCGAATTCCTCGGCCGCCGCGTCGCCCTCCCGCTCGATCGCCATCGAATAGGAGGGCACGAAGGCGGCGTTGAAGGCGCCTTCGCCAAAAATCGCGCGAAAGCTGTTGGGCAGGCGCTGCGCGATAAAAAATGCGTCGGAGACGGCGCCGGCGCCCATGATCGCCGACTGCATCGCGAGCGACAGAAAACCCGTCACGCGCGAGAGCAGGGTGAAGCCGCCGACCGAGAGCAGATTGCGAATCATCGCAATCGTCCTAGCAGGATTCCCTTAAGCCTGCGCTGTTCTCAGTGCTCGGGACAGTGCAGGGAATAGCCGCCGGTGATCGTGGCGAGTTCGTCGCCCTCGCCGCGCGACCAGCGGATATTGGCGCTGCGGCGGCACTTGTCGGAAATGCCCGCGCCGCGTTCATAAGTCGCGATGTCGTTGTCGGCGTCGATGGTGAACCCATCGTCGCGCAATTCGTCGATGAGATCGTCGACCTCGGTCGTCCCCACGTGGAAGCGTTTGGCGAGCCGCGCCTGGAAGAGTTGCTGGTCGGCTTCGGTCTTCGACTGGGGCAAGTCCTCGAGCAGGCTCGGCACGCCGCTGGCCATCGCGAAGCGCCATATGCGCACGCCGAAGGCGGCGAACAGGGCGATGAGCGCCAGAGCGATCAGGAGATTTCTACCACGCAAAAGCGAACGGCTAACGTCGGAAGTCATGAATCTGCGCCTCGTCAATGAATTGCGGAGAACTGCGCACGAAACAGCCCGCTAATCTGCTCGATATGTTTCTTACGATCGATCGCCCGCTTCTGCCTTGGCCTCCCTCGCGCCCAGTCTCTCCGCGACGAGATAGAGCGGCCTTCCCTTTACCTCATTAAAAATGCGCGCGACATATTCGCCGAGCACGCCGAGCGAAATCAGCTGTATGCCGGAAAAAAAGGCGATCGACACCACCAGCGTCGGAAAGCCGGGCGCATCGACGCCAAACAGCATGGTGCGGACCCAGTAATAGCCCGCCATGGCGAGGGCGAAGGCCGAAATCAGCAATCCGACATAGGTCCAGACCTTGAGCGGAATCGACGAAAAGGACATTAGCCCGTCGAGCGCGAAACGCGCCAGCCGAGCGAAGTTGAATGTCGACCTTCCGCTGGCGCGTTCGTCGACGTCGAACGGCACGCCGACCGACCTGAAGCCGATCCAGGCGAAGAGGCCCTTGTTGAAGCGGGCGCGTTCGCGCATGGTCAGAAGCGCGTCGACCGCCTGCCGGTCAAGGAGGCGGAAGTCGCCGGCGCCGGGGGGCAGCCGTACGTCGCCGAACTTCTCCAGCAAATGATAGAAGACGCCGGTAAGCGCCACGCGCAGCTTCGGATCGGTCGCGCGATCGATGCGCTGGCCATAGACGTTCTTGTAACCTTCGCGCCATTTTTCGATGAACTGCGCGATGACTTCCGGCGGATGCTGCAGGTCGGCGTCCATCACCACGACCGCCCGCCCTCTGGCGTGATCGAGTCCGGCGGCGATCGCGACCTCCTTGCCGAAATTGCGCGACAGCGACAGGGCGCAAAAACGCGCCTCCTCGGCGCAAAGCTCGCGCAAAATGTCCAGGCTCTCGTCGGCCGACCCGTCATCGACAAAGACGGCCTCGTAGGACACGTCGCAGGCGTCGAGAGCGGCCTCGATTCGTGCCGCCAGCGGCCGAAGATTCTCCGCTTCGTTAAAAAGAGGGATGACAAGTGAGATGTCGGGGCTGTTCATGGTTGGGTTAAACCAATATTTAATGGAGCGGCATAGAGATTATCGCCAGATTCGGAGAGGCGGGCCGATGGCCAAGGAGCAGATTGTCGCGCTTTGCGCGGACGATTATGGCCTGTCCTATGGGGTGAGCGCCGGCATTTTGGAGGCGCTCGACGCAGGACGGATTACCGCGGTTTCGGCGCTGGTGAACGGTCCGCGCTGGCCGGCGATGGGGCTGGAGCTGGTTCGGCGCGGACGCGACGCCGATATCGGCCTGCATTTCAATCTCACCTTGGGGCGGCCGCTCTCGTCGATGCCGAAATTCGCGCCCACCGGCGAATTCCCTCCGCTCGCCCAAGTTGTCCGGATGGCCTATGGCAAACGGTTGCCGATGGACGAAATCCGGGTGGAGATCGATCGGCAGTTCGACAGGTTCGAAGCTATTACCGATCGCCCGCCGGACCATGTCGACGGCCATCAGCATATCCACGTTCTTCCCGGCATTCGAACGGCGCTGCTTGACGCCATGGCGGCGCGACGGCTTGGCGGCCGGGTCTGGGTTCGTGACGCAGGGGACGGCTTGCATCGCATCCTTGCGCGCGGCGCCAACGCCCGCAAGGCGCTCTCCGCGCTCTCGCTGGCCAGCGGCTTTCGCCGCGAGGCGCACCGGCGCGGCTTCAGCGTCAATGACGGTTTCGCGGGATTTTCGGACTTCCATCCGAGCTTCGACTACGCGAGAATCTTCCAAAGCTATCTTCGAGCGCCCGGCCGCAGACATCTCATCATGTGCCATCCTGGGCATGTGGACGAAGACCTGCGCAAGCTCGATCCGGTGACGATCACCCGCGAGCAGGAGCTCGCGTTCCTTCTATCGTCCAAGCTGCCCGAAATGCTGGAGCGGCGCGGCCTGCGTCTCGCCCGCCTCTCGCAAGCGGACAGAGGGCCGCCGGAGCCGCAAGCGGCTGCGGCTCAATAGATTCCTTCGAAGGAAATCGGCGCCCGCTTCTTGCCGTCCTTGAGATAAATGTCCTTCAGGAACGACGCGCGGCGGCGGTTGAAGTCCTGAAGCCACCAGCCGTCGCCCAGCGGATCGAAGACCGGCGTGTCCGTGCGTCGAAATATGGCGGTCGAGCCGACAAACTCCAGCTTCTCGAACATGCGGTCTTCGCTGAGGAAGTCCGCGAGCCGGCTGATGGTCGGAATATGAATGTCGTCGATGACCAGAAGCCCGTCGGTCTTCAGATGCGGATAGAAATAGTAATATTCGAGTTCAGGGAACGGAAAGCCATGCGGCCCGTCGATCAGGACAAGATCGTAGGGAAGATGATCCTCATAGCGCGGCAGCGTGAACTGAGTCGGACCAAAGACAAGGTCGAGGCGATCCTGCCGGGTCGCCGGACAGTTCAGGAAATAGTCGACGCTGGAGTTTTCCTGTCCGCGATCGTCGTAGCAGAAGACCTTGTGCCGCTCGGCGATGCGCGACAGGAATATTGTCGATTTGCCGCAGCCGGTTTCCGCCGAAGCGATCGACGTTCCGGTCAGCAGCCGCTCGATGCGCAGCAGGGTGCGCAGCGGCATCGATCCCGCGCTGTGGGCGAAGCCGTAGTCGCGCTCATAGTCGCCGATTTCGGCCGCGAGAGTTTTGTCGCGGGTCGCCTCGGCCCGCAGCGGGCCCGGCATTGACGAGATCGGGGAGCTCCAAAGCCTTCGCCGTGCTCGGCTGATCAGCTTGCGAACGAAGGACGGCATGGCTCCTGAGGGTTTTCGAGGATTCGGGCGAAGGAGTTATAGCAGCGCCGGCGGCGCCAAGAAAGCGACCGGCGGCAATACGCCGCGAAAACCCGCCAGAAACAATATCATCAATTGATTTCAATATCTAAGCCGACGTCGAACGCCGGGGCGGAATGCGTCAGCGCGCCGACGGAGATGAGATCGACCCCGGTTTTGGCGATTTCGGCGACGTTTGCGAGCGTGACGCCGCCGGAGGCTTCGCAGATCATGCGGCCGGCGACGAGCGTCACGGCGCTGCGCAGATCGTCGAGCGTCATATTGTCGAGCAGCACGGCGTCCGCGCCCTCGTCGAGAACTTCCCGCAGCTGGTCCAGCGTATCGACCTCGATTTCAACCTTCACGAGATGGCCGACATGCGCCTTCGCCGCCCGGAGCGCCGGCGCGACGCCGCCGGCGACGGCGATGTGATTGTCCTTGATGAGCACGGCGTCGTCGAGGCCGAAGCGATGATTGACCCCGCCGCCGCAGCGCACGGCGTATTTCTCCATGGCGCGCAGCATGGGCGTGGTTTTGCGCGTATCGCAAATCCGCGCCGACGCGCCGGCCACCGCGTCGACATAGCGGGCGGTGAGCGTGGCGACGCCCGAGAGCCGGCCAAGAAAGTTGAGCGCGACGCGCTCGGCGGAGAGGATCGCGCGAGCTGAGCCGGACACGAGCGCGATCAGCGCTTCCGGCTCGATTCGGTCGCCGTCGGTCGCCTGCGCTTCGAACAGAATGTCCCGGTCGGTCAGGGCGAAGGCGGCGCGCGCCGCCGCAAGCCCAGCAACAACGCCGCTGTCGCGGGCGACGACGGCCGCGTGCGCCTGGGCGTTCGCGGGGATGGTCGCCTGCGTGGTGACGTCGCCGGCGCGGCCCATATCTTCGGCGAGCGCGGCGCGGACCGCCTCCTCGACCAGCATCGGCGGCAATTCGAAAATCATGCCTCGACCTCGTTGGCGATGCGCAGCACGGCGTCGAGCGTGCTGAGAGAGCGCCGCGCGAGCGCGGCGTCCGGCTGCGGATAGTCCGAGCGGAAATGCGCGCCGCGGCTCTCGCGCCGCGCGAGCGCCGCCGCCGCGACGATCAGGCTCGTCGTCAGCATGTTATGCGCCTCGATGTCGCACGTGTGCGACATCATCCGGCGAATCGACCGCACCGCGGCGGCCAGTCCCGCGCCACTGCGGATGACGCCGACATTGGCGGACATCAGATCGCGCAGCTCCTCGATCACAGCGAAATCGCGATCGCGCGGCGCCGGCTCGATCCGATCCGCCTGCGGCCGCCGCTCGACGGGAGAAAGCGGCGCCGCGCGCACATCCGCCGCGACGCGCGCGCCGAACACGATCGCTTCGAGGAGAGAGTTCGACGCGAGGCGGTTGGCGCCGTGAACGCCGGTCGACGCGACTTCGCCGACGGCCCAAAGTCCGTCGAGGCTGGTGCGTCCGCGGGCGTCGGTCCAGACGCCGCCCATGTGGTAATGCGCGGCGGGCGCGATCGGGATCAGTTCGCGCGAGGGATCGATTCCGGCGCTCATGCAGCTTCCGTAAACCGTCGGAAAGCGCGCGGCGAATTCGGCGCCGACCGCGGAACGGGCGTCAAGGAAGGCGCCGTTGCCGGCCTCGATGCTGGCGAAGACTCCCCGGGCGACGATGTCGCGGGGCGCGAGTTCGCCGGCCGGATCGACGTCGAGCAAAAAACGTCGTCCGTCGCGGTCGACGATCGCCGCGCCTTCGCCCCTGAGCGCTTCGGTCGCGAGCGGGGCGGGATCGGCGTCGATATCGATCGCGGTCGGGTGAAACTGAACGAATTCCGCGTCGGCGATCAGCGCGCCGGCCCGGGCCGCCATGGCGACGCCGATGCCGCGCGCCTCCAAAGGGTTGGTCGTAATCCGGTAAAGATGGCCGATTCCGCCGGTGGCGAGAATCAGCGCCGCGCAGGGCGCATCATGGATCACGCCGGCGTTGTCGCGGGCGCGCACGCCGACCGCGCGCCCGGCGCGCATCACGATTTCCTGCGCCGAATAGCCTTCGAAGATGTGAATCGAAGGCGTTCTGGCGACTTCCCGCGCCAGAATCTCCATGATCGCCCGCCCGGCGACGTCGCCTTTGACGCGCACGATGCGCCGGCGCGAATGAGCCGCCTCCTGCGACGGGAGGAAGCCGCCGAGGGCCGATCGATCGAAGGGCGTTCCCATCATCGCCAGGTCTTCGACGCGGGCGCGCGCCTCCTGCGCCATGCCGAGCGCGATGTCGCGTTCGACGATGCCGCCGCCGGCCGCCACCGTATCATTGGCGTGGCTTTCGGGCGTGTCGCCTTCTTCGACGGCGGCGGCGATGCCGCCCTGCGCCCAAAAGGATGCGCCGCTGTATCCAACGGGCGTCGGGGCGAAAATCGCCACTGGCGTCGGCGCCAGTTTGAGCGCGCAGAACACGCCGGCGAGCCCGCCGCCGATGATGATGATGGGAGGCAAATCCTCGCGCATCGGCCGCTAGTCGATCGCGACCGCCGCGAGCCGCGCGAGCGCTCCGGCTTCGCGGGCGAGCGCGGCTTCAACAAGGGCGCGCGCGCGTGGGGGCAGGGAAAGGGCCATCGCCGCCGCATGGCCCCTGGGCGACATTTTGCACAAGGTCTTGCCGAGAATGTCGACGAGCTTGTCGTCGGGGTAATCGCGATGCTTTTCGAGAAAATCGTCGAAGTAATGTTCGAGAAAGACGATCGCGGCGATGTTTTCGAGCGCTTGCGATTCAGGGTCTTTCTTGAGCTGCTCCTTGCGGATCAGCGCGCCGACATGGGCGATCGCCGGCGCGTCATAGCCATGCGCGCGCATGATGTCCCCGGCAAGATCGGCGTGATGGATGCGGCAGGCGCGCCGCCAGTCATTGTAGCCGCGACGGCCTTCATCATAATCCGCGCGTTCGATCTCCCAGCGGCGCAGATGCTGCGCGCGCGTCGCGATCTTGAGGAGATCGGAGGCGTCGGGATAGAGCGCGGCGAGCCGCGCGCTCATGCGTTCGGCATAGGCCAGTTCGAAGGCGCGGCCCTCGATCCGGCGAGGATCGTCGGCATTGGCGGCGTCGATGGCCGCAATCGTCGCATCGAGCGCCGGCATGGTTCGTCCCGTTCAAGTGAGGCCGAAGCGGCCCGCAGTCTAGCCCAGATCGATCATGCGCTGCACGCTGCGGCGCGCGCGCGCGGCGATTGCCGGATCGACGGTGACTTCTTCGCGGAGGTAAAGCAGGCTGTCGAGGATTTTCGGCAGGGTGATCCGCTTCATATGCGGGCAGAAGTTGCAGGGCCGCACGAATTCGACGTCCGGCGTTTCGGCGGCGACATTGTCGGCCATCGAGCATTCGGTGACGAGCAGCACGCGAGCCGGCTTTCTGCTGCGCACAAAATCGATCATCGCGGCGGTCGAACCGGCGAAATCGGCGACCTCGACCACTTCGCGGGGACATTCCGGATGCGCCAGCACCTGCACGCCGGGATGATCGGCGCGATAATTATCGATTTCTTCGGCGGTGAAGCGCTCATGCACCTCGCAGGCGCCATGCCAGGCGATGATTTTCACCTTGGTCTGCGCGGCGACGTTCTGCGCCAGATAGCGGTCCGGGACCATGATCACGCGATCGGCGCCGAGGCTCTCGACGACCTGGACCGCGTTCGACGAGGTGCAGCAGATGTCCACTTCCGCCTTCACGTCGGCCGAGGTGTTGACATAGGCGACGACGGGAACGCCGGGATATTGCCTGCGCAAGGCGCGAACGTCGGCGCCGGTGATCGACTCCGCAAGCGAGCAGCCGGCGTTGAGGTCCGGCATCAGCACGAGTTTATCGGGATTGAGCAGCTTCGACGTTTCGGCCATGAAATGCACGCCGCCCTGGACGATGATCTCGGCGTCGGATTTCGCCGCGAGCTTGGCGAGCTGCAGGCTGTCGCCGATGTGATCGGCGACGCAATGATAGATTTCCGGAGTCATGTAGTTGTGCGCGAGAATGGTGGCGTTGCGCACATGCTTGAGATCGTTGATCGCCTTCACATAGGGAGCGTGAAACGGCCATTCGACAGGCGGAATGACTCTCGCCACGCGTTCATAAAGATGCGCGGTCGCGGCCTGGACTTCCGGCGTCCATTCCAAAACCGGACGGGGCAGGGGGGGAAATCGGCCGTTTGGGCGAACGCCAAGGGCGGTTGCCGGCGGCTCGCGCGCGGGGCTCGATCCGCTGCGCACATCGCCGATCAGTCGGTCGATCAGTTGAGTCATGGTCTAACGCCTCGTACTTATACTCAAAGTGAGTATAAGTAGACCCGATAAAATCTCCGAGACGGATCCCGCCCGGAGCGCTCAAGTTTTACAGACTAAGCTGCGAGTTGACATCTCGCAACCGTCGTTGCGCATGACATGTGCTCGGCGCGAGTATATGTCAAGGGAAAGCGGCGCGCGATCAAGCCCCTCCAGCGCTGCGGGACGGGCGCTTTTCGCTCCGGGCAAAGCTGCTATAGACGGCGCATGCAAACAGGGACGACGCAGGCTTCATTCCCGCACCGCCACCTTCTCGGCATCGAAGGGCTGTCTCGTCCCGACATCGAGACTCTCCTCGACATGGCCGAGGAGGCGGTCGAGGTCTCCCGGCGGGTCGACAAGAAGCGCTCGAATTTGCGCGGGCGCACGCAGATCAATCTGTTCTACGAGCCCTCGACCCGCACCCAGGCGTCCTTCGAGATCGCCGGCAAGCGCCTGGGCGCCGACGTGATGAACATGTCGGTCGCGCGCTCGTCGGAATCGAAGGGCGAGACGCTGATCGACACCGCGGTGACGCTCAACGCGATGCGGCCGGACATTATCGTGGTCCGCCATGCGCATGCCGGGGCGGCCCATCTTCTGGCGCGCAAGGTCGACTGTTCGGTGGTCAACGCCGGCGACGGCGCGCATGAGCATCCGACGCAGGCGCTGCTCGACGCGCTGACGATCAGGCGCAACAAGGGGCGCATCGAAGGGCTGACGGTTGCGATCTGCGGCGACATTCTGCATTCCCGCGTCGCTCGATCGAATATTCTGCTGCTCGGCGCGCTCGGCGCTGTCGTGCGCGTCGTCGGCCCCTCGACGCTGGCGCCGGACAGTCTCTCGCGGCTCGGCGTCGAGGTGTTTCACGACATGCGGCGCGGACTCGTGGGCGCCGACATCGTCATGATGCTGCGCCTTCAGCGCGAGCGCATGGCCGGCGCGATGACGCCAAGCGCGCGCGAATATTTCCATTTCTTCGGACTGGATGAGGACAAGCTCGCCTGCGCGGCGCCGGATGCGCTGGTGATGCATCCCGGGCCGATGAACCGCGGCGTCGAGATCGACAGCGCCGTCGCCGACAGCGCGCGTTCGCTCATTCGCGAACAGGTGGAGATGGGCGTCGCGGTGCGGATGGCGGTGCTCGAAGCGCTCGCGCAACATCTGCCGAATGTGTAAGCTTGCCAAAAATCAATGACGCCAGGGGAGTAAGATGGTCAAGCTCGTCCGCTTCGTAGGACTCGTCATACAGTCGATCCTCATCCAGTTCTTGCACTTTTTCGGGCTTGTCGCTTTTCTCATCGCGGCGGCGCTCGGCTATTTCCGCTTGCCGTCCTGGCTTGTGCCGATCGTCGGCATCATCTGCGGCGTCATCGCCGACAAATTCGTCGATCAGAGCGAAGTGGTCGGCATTTTGGAGAAGGCGGCGTCGGCGAATATGCGTGGCGGCTTCCTGGTGATCGTCTACATCGTGATCGTCGCGGTCGGCTATGTCGCCGGCGCCTATGCGCGACAATGGCTGCACCAGCGCAAGATCGCTGAGGCGGCGCCGGCTCCGGCGCCAAAGCCTGGCCCCGCGCCAAAGCCGCAGCAAAAGCGCAACAGACGCGGATCGTCGAAAGCCTAAAAGAATCGACCGTCCGCTCGCGCGGCGCCGATTCCGTCACAGCCCTTCGAAGAGCGCGGTCGAGAGATAGCGCTCGGCGAAGGAGGGGATGATGATGACGATATTCTTGCCGGCGGCTTCGGGGCGGCCGGCGATCTCCAGTGCGGCGGCGACCGCGGCGCCCGACGAGATGCCGACCGGAATGCCTTCGATCCGCGCGAGCAGGCGCGCCGTTTCGAAGGCTGTCGGATTGCCGATGGTGACGATCTCGTCGATGACGCTTCGATCGAGAATCGGCGGCACGAAGCCCGCGCCGATGCCCTGTATCTTGTGCGGGCCGGGCGGCCGTCCGGAAAGCACCGCCGAATCTTCCGGCTCCACGGCGACGATGCGCACGCCGGGCCGGCGCGCCTTGAGCGCCTGGCCGACGCCGGTGATCGTGCCGCCGGTGCCGACGCCGGAAACAAAATAGTCGACCTCGCCATTGGTGTCGTTCCAGATTTCCTCCGCCGTCGTCGCGCGATGAATCTCGGGATTGGCGGGGTTCTCGAACTGCTGGGGGATCACGGCGTCGGGATTTTCGGCGGCAAGCTCACTGGCCTTGGCCAGCGCGCCCTTCATGCCCTGCGACGCCGGAGTAAGCACCAGTTCGGCGCCGAGCAGCGCCAGCATCTTGCGCCGCTCGAGCGACATCGACTCGGGCATGACGAGAATGAGACGATAGCCGCGCGCCGCCGCGACGAAAGCCAGCGCGATGCCGGTGTTGCCCGACGTCGGTTCGATCAATACCGATTTGCCCGGCGTGATCCTGCCGCTGTTCTCCAGCGACTCGATCATGCTGACGCCGATACGATCCTTCACGCTCGCGATCGGATTGAAGAATTCGAGCTTGGCGAGGAGATTCGCCTCCACGCCGCGCTCACGCGCCATCCGGTCCAGCCGAACCAGCGGCGTGTCGCCGATCGTTTGGGTGATCGAATCATAGATTCGGCCTCGGCCGGGTTTCGTCGGCGGGGTGAACTTTGGCGCGGTCCGCAGCATGAGGCGCTCCTGAGCGAAGTCGTGACTAGATGGAGAGCTTGATTCCAACGAGCGCCATGACGCTGGCCAGCGCCGGGCGCAGATAGCGATCCGGAACGCGCGCGGCGAAATGCGCGCCGATGGCGATGCCCGGAATCGAACCGACCAGCAGCGAGAGCAGCAGAAGCCAGTCGACGCCGCCCATCAGCCAATGCCCGAAGCCGGCGATCAGCGTCAGCGGCACGGCATGGGCGATGTCGGAGCCGACGAGGCGCGCGGTCGGCGTATGCGAATAGAGCGCCAGCAGCACGGTCATGCCGATCGCGCCGGCGCCGACCGAGGAAATCGAAACCAGAAATCCAAGAAAGGCGCCGAGAGTCGCCGTCAGGAAGAGCAGGCGCCTGTCGCTCATCGCGCCGGTGTGTTTCGCGATGTGATCGAGCAGCCAGCGCCGAAAGAGGATCGAGCAGGCGGTGAGAATGAGGGCGAATCCCAGCGCCGAAGTGATCAGACCGTTGGCCGCGTGACCGCTCGACTTGCCGAGCCAGGAGAGAAGAAGAAGGCTCGCGACGGTCGCCGGCACGCTGCCATAGGCCAGCCGGCGCGTGATCCGCCAGTCGACCGTGCCATGCAACGCGTGAACAATCGTGCCATTGGTCTTGGTGATGGCGGCATAGAGCAGATCGGTGCCGACGGCTGTCGACGGCGCGACGCCGAACATGAGCACCAGAATCGGCGTCATCAGCGAGCCGCCGCCGACGCCGGTGAAACCCACAAGCGCGCCAACCGCGAAGCCGGAAATGGAATAGAGCGGATTGATCGCGCTCAAAGCTTCGAAAACTGCCGCCATTTCCCTTTTTCCTGCAGAGACCCTTTTTACTCTATAAAGCGGGTCGACTTTGTCAATTCGGGCCTGGAGCCTGTCCCCTCCCAAATTATAGAAAACCTGCAGACTTGCAGTAGAATGCCGGCGAAGCAGGGCGTTCGCGCGATCGGCGCCGACCCCGGGGTCTAGAGGAATGTTGACGAAAAAAGCCAAATACGGCCTCAAGGCGATGGTGCACCTCGCCGGCGTGCGGCCGGGAGAGACCGCCCTGGTCGCCGACATCGCCGCCTCGAATCAAATTCCAAAAAAATTTCTCGACGCAATTTTGGGCGAATTGCGCAACGCGGGCTTCGTGCATTCCAAAAAGGGCAAGGGCGGCGGCTATATGTTGGCGCGCCCGCCCGAGGATATCGGCGTCGGCAATATCGTGCGCGCGCTCGACGGGCCGCTGGCGCCCATCCAATGCGCGAGCAAGACCGTTTACCGCCGATGCGACGACTGCGTCGATGAGACGCGGTGCGCCGTGCGTCTTGTCATGCTGCGCGCGCGCGAGGCGATCGCCGAGGTTCTCGACAAGACGTCGCTGGAACAAATGCGCCAGTTGGGGGCAGGCGGCGAGGGCGTCCATCTGCTCGTCGGCGCGGAACTGTGAGCCGCTGTGAGCCGCGAGCCATGGACGCGAGCCATGGACGCGAGCCATGGACGCGAGCCATGGACATGTCGTCAGCCGGCGCCTATAAAGCGCCGGCGGCGTTTCCTGCGCTGCAACATCTCCTTCAAGGGGCTGTGGCCCGTGGCCGGAAATCGAATGTTGGACCTGGTGGCGCGAGTGGCGAAGACTGGCGAAGCGACGGCGACGCTCCGGCACACCATGGTTGAGCGCCAGCTCCGTCCGTTCGACGTAACGGATGTCCCCCTTCTCGAGCGCTTCCTCGACGTGCCGCGCGAACTTTTTCTTGCCGACTCGCTCGCGCCGCTCGCCTATTCGGATCTTGCGATAGCGGTGAAGTCCGCCGGCGGACGCCGGCGCAGTCTGCTGCCGCCGCTCGTATTGGCGCGCATGCTTCAGGCCGCGGAGGTCGAAGAGACCGACAAGGCGCTCGCTATCGGCGGCGCCGGCTATTCCGCCGCGCTGCTCGCCGGACTTGCCGGGAAGGTTGTCGCGCTCGAATGCGATCCAGATCTTTTTGCGCGCGCCCGGGCAGGGCTCGACGCGTTGGGCTGCGACAATGTGCAGCTGGAGCTCGGCTCGCTTGAAGAGGGCTGCCGCGCCTCCGCGCCTTACGACGTCATCATCGTCGAGGGCCATGCCCAGGCGGGCCTCGACGCGCTGTTCGAGCAGCTGACGCCCGATGGGCGCTTGCTGGCGATCGTCACGCCGGAGCCGCGCGGCGGCCAGCAGGTCGTGCGCTTCGAACGTCAGGCTGGCCGGGCCGCGGGAGAGAGGCCGCTATTCTCGGCCAACGCGCCGATTCTCGACGGTTTCGCCCAAGCGCCCGGATTCAGTCTTTAACGCCGCCAATTCGCCTAAATCATATCTAGCGTTGCGTTCGGCGTTCATCGTTGCGACTCGCCAGCCGCAGGGCGGCCGGCGCGAGGACAGGTTGAAGAAAATGGCGACTGACGGGATTGGCTTCGGAGGGCGGCGTCCAGCCAACTTCCGGTCCTGCGCGTCCGCCCTATTGGCGATTGCGCTCGTCGCCGTTACGCTCGACCGGGCTTCGGCCGAAAGCCTGATGTCGGCTCTGGCCCGCGCCTATTACGGCAATCCGGACCTCAACCAGAGCCGCGCCAATGTGCGGGTGCGGGACGAGGACGCGCCGAAAGCCAAGGCGGGGCTCCGGCCGAAGGCCAGCATCACGGCTCAGTACGGCGCGCAATACGCCGCGATCAAGATTCCCTTCGGCGGCAGCAGTAGCCAGCAAGCCGGCGCCGCGTCGGGCGCCAGCGGCGATTTTCAAGACACCTACGTCGGTTATCCGCGCGGCGCGACGCTGAATCTGTCGCAAACGCTGTTCGACGGATTCCGCACCGAAAATTCCGTTCGCCAGGCCGAATCCGGCGTGTTCGCGGCGCGATCGACGATGCGGCTGACCGAGCAGGCGACCCTTCAGAACGGCGCGACCGCCTATATGAACGTGCTGCGCGATACGGCGGTTCTGTCGCTGCGCAAAAACAACATTACGGTGCTCGATGAGCAGCTCAAGCAGACGCGCGACCGTTTCCAGGTCGGCGAGGTGACGCGAACCGACGTCGCCCAGGCGGAAGCCTCGGTCGCTTTGGCCCGATCGGAATTTTACGCCGCGCAGGCGCTGCTCAAGAACAGCATGGCGAACTATCGCCAGATCATCGGCGCCGAGCCGAAACATCTGCAGCCCGGGCGCAGCCTGGAGCCTTTGCTTCCGAAGTCGCTGGAGGCGGCGATCTCCATCGCCCTGGTGGAACATCCCGGCGTGACGGCGGCGCTGCATCAGGTCGACGCCGCCGAACTTGCGGTCAAGGTCGCGGAAGCCGCGCTGATGCCCAATTTCTCGGTCAGCACTCAGGTTTCGAACCAATATGATTCATTCCTGGGATTGCCGGGCTCCAAACAGTTCACCGCTTCGGCGATCGGGCAGTTGAACGTGCCGCTCTACCAGGGCGGCGCGGAATACGCCTCGATCCGCCAGGCGAAGGAACAGCTCGGGCAGGCGCGGCTCAACGCCGACGTTCAGCGCGACAGCGTGCGCGCCAGCGTCGTCTCGAGCTACGGACTGCTCGAGACCGCGAAGGCGTCGATCATCTCCGGCCAGGCGGCGGTCAAGGCCGCGGAGACGGCGCTTGCGGGCGTGCGGGAGGAGGCCAAGGTCGGGCAGCGCACGACCCTCGACGTATTGAATGCGCAGCAGTCGCTTCTCATCGCGAGAGTCAATCTCATCGTCTCGCAGCGCGACCGCGTCGTCGCCTCCTACGCCGCGCTGGGCTCGATCGGCCGCCTGTCTGCGCGCGAACTCGACCTCGCCGTCGCGCTCTATGATCCGAGCGTTCATCTCGATCAGGTGCAGGAAAAATGGTTCGGTCTCGACACGCCCGACGGACGATAAGAATTTTGCGAATGCGGGTGACATCATAGCGCGAAACGTGTCGAATTCATTCTGGCCGAGTTGATTCGCCGTTTTGGCGCAATCGGAGATCCGGTCATCTTCATGCGCGGCGCTTTCCGCGCAAAGCGGCAGAATTCCATGAGCGCAGCGAACGCCTCCGCTTCTTCGCGCATGTTTCAGGACGAAGCGCGCGCGAACGAGCCGTCGATGGAGGAAATTCTCGCCTCCATCCGCCGCATCATCGCCGATGACGAGGGCATGCCGGGCGTGCGTCGCGACGTCCGCCGCCGTATGCGCGCCGACGTCGACGATGCGCCGGGGGGGCGCAGCGCCTATCCGGCGCCTGTGCTCGAACGCTTCCAGGACGAGCCGCCGCTGCCGCCCGCCGACTCGTCCAATGGCGAGAGGGAAGAGACAGGCGCGCTTCGGCTGCTCTACGACCCAGACGATATGAGGCCGGAGCCGGAGACGGCTTCGTCGGAAGCCAAAGCGCTGTCTGAAGGTGAAAACGTGACAGAGCAGCATAATCCCGAAGCAGATGTCGCCGGGCCGGCGTCCCGAGACCGTCCGCTGCTGTCGCCCGAATCGGCCGCCACGGTCGCATCGCAATTTCGGACCCTTGCCGCCGGCGTGGCGTTCAGCGAGAGCGACATTCTCGACCGATGCGCGCAAGACATGCTGCGGCCGATGGTGGAACAATGGCTCAACGAGAATCTGCCGTCGCTCGTCGAGCGGCTCGTGCGCGGCGAAATTGAACGGATCACGCGCGCGGGAAGCCGCGTCCCGACCTCAGCCGAGAAATCGATTCAGCCTTAACGGCGCATAAAGGCGCGAGAGCTAGGGTGGCGGTCATGCATCGCCTTAGAGTTCTCGTTCGCGCGCTTGTGCTTCCGCTCAGCCTCTACACGGTGGCGGGCGTCACGACCGCCTATTTCGTCTGGCACGGCGTTAACGGCCAGCGCGGTTTGAAGACCGGCGAGGAATATGAGCAAAAGCTCGAACAGCTGCGTCTGGAGCGCAATATTCTCAAGCTTCAACGCATGCTTTGGGAAAGCCGTCTCGCGCTGATCAAAGGGCAGACGGTCGACGCCGACATTCTCGACGAAGAGGCCCGCAAGCGGCTCGGGCGCGCGCATAAGAACGACGTCGTGATCTTTCTGCCGACGTCGAGCGCGCCCTAAGCCCCGCTGCGCCGGAAGCGCGCCTGCAGCACCGGTCGTCCCGCGCATTCGACAAGGCCGCGCGCGATCAAATCCTCAAGATGCGCGAGCGCGGTCATCGCCGCGGCCGGATGGAGGCGTTTGTCGACGCCCTCGTAAATATGCGCGACGATTTCGGCGATGGTTTCGTCCCCGGCTTCGAGACGCCGGAGAATCGAGGCTTCGCGCGCGCGCCGATGATGAACCAGGGCGCGCAGAAAGCGCGGAGGATCGCACACCGGCCCGCCGTGAGCTGGCCAGTAGATGCGGTCGGCCCGCCGCAGCAGCCGCTCCACCGAGGTCAGGTAGTCGCGCATCGAGCCGTCGGGCGGCGCGATCACGGTCGTCGCCCAGGCCATGACATGGTCGCCGGTGAAAAGCGCCTGCTCCTCGGGAAGCGCGAAGCAGAGGTGGTTCGCGGTGTGACCGGGAGTCGCCAATGCGACGAGCGAAAGCTCGCCGAGCATGAGCGCGTCGCCGTCTTTCAGCACGATATCCGGCGCATAGGCGAGATCATGGGCCGCGTCGAGATTGGGGCCGCCGACATTTGGCGATTCGCAAGGCGCGTAGCGGGCGCATCCGGCGATGGTGGCGCCCGTCGCTTCCTTCAAGACGCGGGCCGCCGGCGAATGGTCTCGATGCGTATGCGTGACCAGCACATAGCGCAGTCTTTCGCCGCTTGTCGCGGCAAGCAGCGCTTCGATATGACGCGGATCGTCTGGCCCGGGATCGACGATCGCCACATCGCCCGATCCAACGATATAGCTGCAGGTTCCGGTATGGGTGAAGGGACCGGGATTAGGCGCGAGCGCGCGCCGCGTCAGCGGCGAGACCCGCTCCGCAGCGGCTCGAGAAGTTTCGGCTCGAATGACGACGCCCTCGCTGCGGCCGAGCGGCCGCAAGCCATCATAGGGCGCGCGGCGAGGTTTCGAAAGAGCGGCGCGGCGATGGCGAGCCACCGCCGCAGCCTGAACGTTACATCGGGAAAAGCGAGTTCTGGCGCTGCAGCTCGGACTGGATGGAATAGCCGGACCTGCCGCCGAAAGTGACCTTGCACCAGGTGACGCCGCCGTTGCCGGCGACGCATCCGCCCATGTTGACCGTCTGATTTTCCGGGATGCTGCCGATGATCTTGAAGTTGACGCCCGGGCCCTTGTAGATCGCAACGTCGTTATTGGTGACGACCGGCGCGATGAGCACGTTATTTCCCTGCGTCCCGAGCACGCCCGCGGCGACGAAGCCGTGCACCGGGCCCGCCTGAATCTCGCACCAGTCGCGCTTCCAGCCGGCGCCGCAGTCGATCACCGTCACATCGGTGCCGGCGGGCAGGGTGGCGATGACCCGCCATTTCGGGCTGGGGCCGGACCGGACATTGGCGGGACTGGTCACCGGATTGGCGAAGGCGGCGCCCCCGAACAGGACGGCGGCCGCTGCAGCGAAGGCAAGGATTTTATTCATTTTTTCCTCCCAGTTGAAAACTTGGCCTTATCAGCGCAAGGCTTTGGCTTTGAGGAGTAACGAAAACCGAACGAAACGGTTCCGCCCAAGTCCAAAAACCTTGCAGGCGATTGTGATATTCCCACGCTTCGATTTAGCAAAGCCAGAGCCGGAAGCGCCAGGACCTGTTCGATTTAAGGTTATCCGCCGGCCTGTGGACGGACGGCGCAGCGCGCCCACAAAAAAAGCGGCTTCGCCTTCAATGAAGACAAAGCCGCCCAGTTTTTCACGCGCGAAACTCAAAAACACGCACGCTTCGGGCCGGACCCCGCCTTGTGCAGGCGGCGCTCGGCGCGAACTTCTGTTCAGTCGAACACCGCGCCCAGCGCGACGCCCAGCAGACCGACGACGACCGCCGCCGGCAGAATGGCGTAGCCGCCCATCAGCAGCGCGCCGATGACGCCGCCGATCGCCGCCGCGATGACGCCGCCGACGATCTTACCCGTGTGGCTCTCAGCCTTTTCCGTCGCCGAACCGCCGGCGTTCTGCATCGCCTCTTTCGACATGGAATCCTCCCGCGACATGGAGTGACCGCCGCATCGACGGGTCGGTAGCAAAATCATGTGAGGGCGTGATGAGAGTTTCGTGAAGGCGCCGTCATCGCGCCGCCATCGTAGGTTCATCATGGGGCAAGCCAAGCGTCGCCGTTTCCGCGAGCGATTGGCGAAACCAGATCCGCGGAGGCGAATTCAAATGCGCTACGGCGCCGCGCCGCGCACCACCAGCACCGAACATTGTGCGTGATTGACGATTGTCGCGGCGTTGGAGCCGATGAGAAACCGATCCATGCCAGGCCGATGCGAGCACAAAACGATGAGATCGGCGCCCCATTCCTCAGCCTCGGCCAGAACCCTCTGGTAGACCGGTCCAAACAGCACGATGGTGGAGACGCGCTCCGGCGCGCAGTCGATCTTGGCGGCGACCGTCGCCATTTCCTTCTCGAGGCCGCGGCGCACCTGCAGGTCGAAATTTTCGGGCACATAGTCGAGAAAGGCGATCGGCAGGAGCGACTGCACATTGACGAGCCGCATCTCGCTGTCGAAGGGCTTCGCCAATCGCTGCGCGACGGCGATCGCGCGGTCGGTCATCGCGGATTCGGTAATGTCGATCGGCAGAAGAATTTTGCGATACATCGGCGCGCTCCGGGGCGTTTCTGTTTTTGGATATGGCGCGGACTCCATTCGAAACAATCGACAAGGCTTGAGTTTCCGCCGCGCGGGCTCGCGCGTTTCGCCTCCGGACGGCTGTAGGCGGGAGACAATCATTGCGGACGCGGACGCGCCGACGCCCCGCATGCGCGGCTTTACAAAAGGCGCGGAGAAGCGAAAATTCAAACCGAAACGCTACCCAAACAAACGCCTTTCTGACCGAGTATTTCGCCAATATCCGGTCTGGGCCACGCGGGAGACGGATTTGCTCAAATATGTCGCCCCTCTCATATTCGTTTTGATCGCGTCAAACGCCGCGGGGGAAAGCATCAATTGTTCGGACGCCGCGCGCACGGCCTGCGGCGTCGTTAATACGAATTCGATCAATACGTGGATCGCGCTTCAAAATTTCAATGCCGGTTTTAATGTGAATATGACGATGTCCGGGACGCACCAAGGATATCACTACGGAAATCTCATCGACATACATGACAATGTCGTCAACGCCTCCGGTCGAACCCAGGGCGTTGGTCTGAATTTTCACGGCGATGGGGCGACGCGCGTCGGCGAGCGCGACGCGTTCGGGGTGTGGACGACCGTCGAGTCCGATCCGCCGTCCGGCTTCAATCCGTATATTTCAGTCTTCAGCGTGATCCAGGGCAACGTTCCCGTCAGCAGTCGGGTCGGCGTCTGGGGAGGAAACTTCAACGCTCAGCTGTTGCGCGGGGCGACCGGCTATACGGGCATTTACGGCGCCGAATTCGACGTCACCGCCTACGCTGGCTCCAGCGTTCAAGGCAAATATGGCATCAGCATCGTTCAAGGCTCCGGCGACTCGGTTCACGGCGCGATCCGCGATGCGGCGATCGCGGTCTATAACCCTGTCAACACCACCGGATGGAACAACATCATCGCCCTCGACAATCTCTCCGGCGGATCGCCGATCTCCGCCTCGGGCTGCATCATCTGCACCAAAGGTCCCTTGGCGTTCGCCAAGGGCGTCGACCTCTCGAGTTCGGCGCTGAGCGGCAATTTCCTCACCGGCCCACGCGGAAATTTCACGGTTAGCGCCGCCGGCGACGTAGGCGGCCGCTCCTATAAGGCCCCGACGTATATTGTCAGCGGCGGCGCCCCGCCCAACAGCGGGACATGCGCGATCAACGCTCAAACCGGCGGCAACACGGCGGGCGTATTCAGGGCCGACGGCGCATGCGCCGGAGGGACGGTCACCTTGTCCTTCGCGGTCCCGGCGCCACAAGGCTGGGTCTGTGACGCGCACGACATGACAACCCCGGCCAACGCGATAAACGAGACCGGATCCACGCTTTCGACCGTGACCTTCGTCGCGAAAATGGCGAACCTGGA
>JAKFXD010000005.1 GCA_021731565.1 Methylocystis sp.
CGGCCGCTTCTCCTTCACCACCTCCACGATCTGAGGGATGACGTCGCCCGCGCGCTGCACGACAACCGTATCGCCGATGCGGATGTCCTTATCCTCGATGTAGTCTTCATTGTGGAGCGTCGCATTCGAGACCACGACGCCCCCGACCGTCACGGGCTCGAGCCGCGCGATTGGAGTCAGCGCGCCGGTGCGGCCTACTTGAATCTCGATGTCACGCAGGATCGTCGTGGCGCGTTCGGCCGGAAATTTATGGGCCACCGCCCAGCGCGGCGCGCGCGAGACGAAGCCGAGCCGTTCCTGCAAGCCGATATCGTTCACCTTGTAAACGACGCCGTCGATGTCGTAGCCGAGCGTCGCGCGCTGCGCCTCGATCGCGCGGTAATGGGCCAGCATGTCTTCGACGCTGGCGCAGATTTTGGTGAGCGGATTGACGCGCAGGCCATAATGCTTGAAGGCGTCGAGCGCGCCCATTTGCGTCGTCGTGGGCAGCGCGCTCGCCTCGCCCCAGGCATAGGCGAAGAAATGCAAGGGGCGTTGCGCGGTGATCCGCGAATCGAGCTGGCGCAAGGAGCCGGCGGCGGCGTTGCGCGGATTGGCGAAGAGCGGCTTGCTTGCCGCCTTCTGCCGTTCGTTGAGCGCGGCGAAATCCGCATGCGTCATATAAACCTCGCCGCGAATTTCGAGAATCTCGGGCGAGTCGCCGCGCAGCTTTTCCGGTATCTCGCCGATGGTGCTTATATTGGCGGTGACGTCCTCGCCCTCATAGCCGTCGCCGCGCGTCGCCGCCTGCGCGAGACGGCCCTTCTCGTAGCGCAGCGAACAGGACAGGCCGTCGATTTTCGGCTCCGCCGTGAACAGGATCCGCGACGACTCGGCAAGACCCAGAAACCGGCGCACGCGCGCGACAAAGTCCTCGACCTCCTCGTCGGAGAAGACATTGCCGAGCGAGAGCATCGGCACGGCGTGCTTCACCTTGGCGAATTTTTCGCTTGGGCGCGCGCCGACCTTCTTGGTCAGCGATTGCGCGGTGGCGAGTTCAGGGAAGGCCCTTTCGAGCGCCTCGTAGCGACGGCGCAACGCGTCATAGTCGGCGTCGGAGACCGTCGGCGCGTCGTCCTGATAATAGCGGCGGTCGTGCGCGGCGATGTCCTCGCTGAGCCGCGCATGTTCGGCGCGCGCTTCGAGCGGCGTCAAATCCTCGACGGGAGCAGGATGGGAGCGAGAAGGCTTCTGGGTCATGCGGCGAAACGGCTCGATGCGTCGTGCAATTTCCGATCGAACCGCCCGGGCGTCATTCCCGACGCGCGCAACGCGCGCGATCGGGAATCCAGAGCAAACCCAGCTTTCTGGATCGGCTCTGGATACCCGGTCAGGCCTTCGGCTTGCCGGGAATGACGAGTCCAGCGATCAGATCAACCGGATTTCATAACAGCGGAAACTCACGTTCCGATTTTAGTCGTTTCGCCGCGCCGCGACTACGCCGCTTCCGGCGCCGCGCCGACGAGGCGGCGCGCGTCGCGGGCGCTGATCGGGCGTCCGAAGGCGTAGCCCTGCGCATAGCCGCAGCCCAGCTGATAAAGCTCGATCGCATCCTGCTCGGTCTCCGCCCCTTCGGCGACGACGTCCAGGCCAAGATCCTGCGCCAGCGCGATGATCGAGCGCAGAATAATCGGGCGCGCGCCCTTGCCGGATTGCTTGATAAAGGAGCGGTCGATCTTGACCGTGTCGAACGGCAGGCGCTGCAGATAGGCGAGCGACGAATAGCCGGCGCCGAAATCGTCAAGCGAAAGACCCGCGCCGAGTTCCTTGAGGCGCGTCAGCATCTCCGCGGCGTATTCGGGATTTTCCATCACCAGGCACTCGGTGAGTTCGAGCTTGAGGCTGCCCTTGACGATATCGTTGCGCATCAGCACGCTCTTTACGTCGCGCAGAAGATCATGCCGCAGAATCTGGCGCGACGAGATGTTGACGGAAGCGAAAATCGGCGGATCGACGGCAAGAGCGCGCTGCCACGCCGCGAGTTCGCGCGCCGTCCGCTCCAGCGCGAGAAGCCCGAGGTCGACGATGAGGCCGGTCTGCTCGGCGACCGGAATGAATTCGGAAGGCTCGAGCCGGCCAAGGCGCGAATGGTCCCATCGCAGCAGCGCCTCGAAGCCGGCGATGGTGCGATCCTCCAGCCGGACGATCGGCTGGAAGAACACCTTGATCTCGCTGCGCTCCAAAGCCCGCCGCAGATCGGCTTCAAGGGTGGCGCGATCCGCGCGCTGCGCGCGCATGGCCGGGCGGAACACTTCGATGCGGTTGCCGCCCGAGCGCTTGGCGTAGCGCATGGCGATTTCGGCGTCATCCAGCATTTCGGCGCCGCCGGGATGGGTCTGCTGGTCATAGAGCGCGATGCCGATCGAAGCGAAGAGCGCGATCTCGCGATCGGTGAAGCGCACGGGAGTCGACAGCGCGCGGCGCACCGAATCGGCGACGGAGATGACGTGGTCGACATGCGTCTCCGAGACCAGGATGATGGCGAATGTGTCGCCGGAAAGCCGCGCCAGCGTATCCTGCGGCTGCAGAAGCCGCGTGAGCCGATGCGCGACGGTGAGCAGAATGCTGTCGCCCATCGACATGCCGACCTGCTCATTGATCTGTTTGAATCGGTCGATGTCGATGACGAGGATTGTCGGGCGCACGTCCTTTTCCATGCGGGCATAAATAAGGGCGGCCTCGAGACGGTCGAAGAACAATTCGCGGTTCGGCAGGCCGGTAAGATTGTCGTGCACGGCGTCGTGCAGCAGCCGCTCCTGGGCGTTGCGTTCGTCGGTCACGTCATTGAGCGTGCCGACGACGCGGATCACCTCGCCGTCGGGGCCGACCACCGGCCGCGCCCGGAGCCGGTAGGAGAGATAGTGGCCGTCCGCGGCGCGCAGGCGAAACACCTGGTTGATGCGTCCGCGCCGCTGCTCGAGGATGGCGTCGAGACAGGCGCGATAGCGGTCCTGCTCGAAAGGATGCAGCAGATCGAGCCAAGAGGAAGCGGCGCCTTCGAGCCCGCCGCGGTCGAGTCCGAGCGCGGCTTCCGCCTCGGGACTGACATAAATGTGGTCGGACGGAACGTCCCAGTCGAACACGATCTCATTGGCGCCGGTGAGCGCCAGCGCCTTGCGCTCGACGTCGCTGAGCGCGCCATGCGACAGTCCGCCGGCGGCGAAGGCGTTCTGCATCACCGTGAAGCCGATCAGCATCACGATGAGCACGAGGCCGCCGACCAGCGCGGGAGACACGAGGTCGTTGGTGATCCAGCCGGCGACGGCGAATCCCGCCGTCGCCACCCAGACGGCCAGAAGGAACCATGTCGGGATCAACATGATGGCCCGATCGAACCCATGCGTCGCGAGGTAGAGGATCAGCACGAAGCCGACGATGGCGATCGTGGCGAGCGAGATGCGCGCGACGCCGGCCGCGACCGGCGCGTCGAACACCGCAAGGCCGACGAGGTCCAACAGGATCAGGAGCCACAGCGCCGCGACATGCCAGGCGCGCACATGCCAGCGGTTGAGGTTCAGATAGGCGAAGAGAAAGACGACCAGCGTCGCCGAGAGGACGGTCTCGGCGCCGGCGCGCCAGATGCTGTTGGCGTTGGCGTCGAAGCCAAAAATCTTGTCCCAGAAGCCGAAATCGATGCACACATAGGCCAGGACCGCCCAGGCGAGCGCCGCCGCCGCCGGGAAAATGACCGCGCCCTTCACCACGAAGACGATCGTCAGGAACAGCGCCAGCAGGCCGGCGATGCCGATGACGATGCCCTTGTAGAGCGTGAGGCTCGTCACCTTGTCCTTATAGGCCGAGGGCTCCCACAAATAGAGCTGCGGCAGGTTGGGGCTGCGCAGCTCGGCGACATAGGTGACCGTCGTTCCCGGATCGAGCGTCAGCCGGAAAATGTCTGCGTCCGAGGAATCTTCCACTTCCGGCGGGAACCCCTGGCTCGCGGTGATCGCCGAGATGCGCGTCGAGCCGAGATCGGGCCAGATGACGCCCGAGCCCTGCAGACGGTAATGCGGCGCAACGATGAGGCGCTCGATCTGCTCGTCGGTGTCGTTGGTGAGCGCGAAAACGATCCAGTTGGGCTGGCTGCCCGCCTCCTTGGCGCCGACCTCGATGCGTCGCACGATGCCGTCCGGGCCGGGCGCGGTCGAAACCTGCAGCCGGTCGCCCTGCGAGGAATGTTTCTCGATCACATTGGTGAGATCGATCGCCCGCGCGCCCTGCGGCACTCTGACGGACTCCATGCCCACGGCCGGAGCGGATGCGACGAGCAATAGGAGAGCGATCAGATATTTTGTCAGACGCACGAATTCTCTTCTCGATGCCGCAGGCTCGGAAAACGCGTTTCGCGCGGCCAAGGGCAGGCGCCAAGCGCGTGGGCAGTCATCGCCGGACTATAGATCGGCAAGTGGTAGAGGCTTCCGGCCCGGCCCGCAAGCCGATTCGCCAAGCTTTGCAATAACGGTATGTTCCTTGCGTCACTTGGCTTCTTGGCCGCGCTTGCGGAGCGCCGACGGCCCCAATATACGCTGCTTAAGAGCCACTGTCGCAATCTACTGGCGCATGGCGGTTTTTTTGCGGTTGGCCACCCCGAAATTTGGGAAAACGGGAACGGATTGGATGCGAAGCGCGCTCGGCGGCCCTCGCCTTCTGTTGCGCCGACTCCGCGAAATCAGCGCGGAGCCGGTCAGCGCCCAGGCGCGGCTCGACAAGATCGTCGTGCAGATCGCCGCGAATATGGTCGCCGAAGTTTGTTCGGTTTATGTGCTGCGGGCCGATCAGCGCTTGGAGCTTTACGCCACGGAAGGCCTCAACCGCGAGGCCGTCCATCAGACCACGATGCACTCGGGCGAGGGCCTTGTCGGCCTGATCGCCAAGAGCGCCGAACCCCTTGCGCTTTCGGAGGCGCAGGAGCATCCCGCCTTCTCCTATAAGCCGGAAACGGGCGAAGAGGCCTATCACTCATTTTTGGGCGTGCCGATTCTGCGCGGCGGCAACACGCTCGGCGTGCTTGTCGTGCAGAACCAGGTGCGCCGCGTCTATTCGGAAGAAGAGATCGAGGCGCTGCAGACGACGGCGATGCTGCTCGCCGAACTCATCGCCTCCGGCGAATTGCAGGCGATCGAAGACCCGCGCGACCTCGCGCTCTATCGCCCGGCCTCGCTCAGGGGCGCGCCGATGGCGGAAGGCGTCGGTCTCGGCCATGTGCTGCTGCATGAACCGCGCGTCGTCATCAAGCAGCTTGTCGCCGAAGACATGCCCGGCGAACTCGCGCGTCTCGAACATGCGATCGACGCGATGCGCCAATCGATCGACGAGCTTGTCGCGCACAGCGACCGCATCGGCGCCGGCGAGCCGCGCGAAATCCTCGAAACCGTGCGCATGGTCGCCTATGACCGCGGCTGGGTGCGCCGACTGCGCGAAGCGGTCATGACCGGCCTGACGGCGGAGGCGGCGGTCGAGCGGGTTCAGAACGACGCGCGCGCGCGCATGCAGCGTCAGACCGACCCTTATCTGCGCGACCGCCTGCATGACCTCGACGACATCGCCAACCGGCTGCTGCATCAGTTGACGGGCCAGAGCTATGTCGCCGACCGCGACAGCGTGCCGGAAAACGCCATCATCGTCGCGCGCACGATGGGCCCGGCGGCGCTGCTCGACTATGACCGCAAGCGGCTGCGCGGACTTGTGCTGGAGGAAGGCGGGCCGACGAGCCATGTCGCGATTGTCGCGCGGGCGCTCGGCGTCGCCACCGTGGGGCTTGTTCCCGGCCTCATCGACATCGTCGAAACCGGCGATCCGATCATCGTCGACGGCACGACCGGCGAAGTGCATGTTCGCCCCCAGCCCGACGTGCAGAGCGCCTATGCCGAAAAGGCGCGGCTGCGGGCGCGGCGCCAGGAGCAATATGCGAAGCTCCGCGACGTGCCGGCGATCACCAAGGACGGCGTCGAAATCACCCTGCATATGAACGCCGGTCTCGCGATCGACATGCCGCATCTGCAGGAGACCGGCGCGCGTTCGATCGGACTTTTTCGCACCGAGCTGCAATTCATGCTCGCGCCGCGCTTTCCGCGCATGGACGAGCAATATCGCTTCTACAAGGCGGTGCTCGACGGGGCGCCGGACAAGGCGATCACATTTCGCACGCTCGACATCGGCTCCGACAAAATCCTGCCCTATATGGCGAAGATCGAAGAGGAGAATCCAGCGCTCGGCTGGCGCGCGATCCGCATCGGCCTCGACCGGCCGGGCCTGTTGCGCATGCAGCTGCGCGCGATGTTGAAGGCTGGCGCCAACCGCGATCTGCGGATCATGTTTCCGATGATCGCCAATGTCGCCGAGTTCGACGCGGCGAAGGCGATCGCGCTGCGCGAGCTCAGTCACATCATGCGCCACCGCCACACGCCGCCGACCCGGGTGGAGCTCGGCGCCATGGTGGAAGTGCCGTCGCTGCTGTGGGAAATCGATCTCATCGCCGAGCGCGCGGACTTTCTGTCGGTCGGCTCCAACGATTTGGTTCAATACATGTATGCGGCGGATCGCGACAATACGCGCGTTTCGAAGCGTTACGACAATCTCTCCCGGCCGGTACTGCGCGCGCTTGAGCGAATCGTCGCGGCTGGCGAGCGTCACAATGCGCCTGTGACTCTGTGCGGCGAAATGGGCGGCCGCCCGCTCGAGGCGCTGGCGCTGCTCGCCATTGGCTACCGGTCGCTGTCGATGGCGGCTTCCGCCATCGGTCCGGTGAAAACCATGATCCTCAATCTCAATCTCGAAGAGGCGCAGGTCTATCTCGCTTCTCTGCTCGCGTCCGATGACGGCAGCGCGTCCGTGCGCGACCAATTACGCGAATATGCGATCGCCCGCGGCGTGCCCTTGTAGCGGGCCTCTTCTGCTCCGCGTCGGCGCCGTCACTCTTTTCCAAGAAGCTTCACATGTTCGCACAAGACAAGCTCGACCTCATTCTGCGCCGCTATGACGAGATCGGCGACAAGCTCGCCGTCGGCGCCGACGGACAGGCGTTCGTCGCCCTGTCGCGCGAACGCGCCGCGCTCGACGAGGTCGTCGACAGAATCCGCGCCTATCGCGCGGCGCAGAAGGAATCCGGCGAGCTTTCCGCCATGCTCGCCGACGCCGCGCTCGACGCCGACATGCGGGCGTTGGCGGAGAGCGAGACGGTCGCCGCGCGCGAACGGCTCGAAGCGGCCGAAAGCGCGTTGCGCCTGGCGCTGCTTCCCAAGGACGAGGCGGACGAAAAGAGCGTGATTCTCGAAGTCCGGGCAGGCACGGGGGGCGACGAAGCGGCGCTGTTCGCCGGCGATCTCTTCCGCGCCTATCAGAAATATGCGGCGCTCAAGGGCTGGCGCGTCGAAATGGTGTCGGAAAGCCCGGGCGCACTCGGCGGCTTCAAGGAAATCGTCGCCGAAATCATCGGTCGCGGCGTCTATGGCCGGCTCAAATTCGAGTCGGGCGTGCATCGCGTCCAGCGCGTGCCGGAGACCGAGACGCAAGGCCGCATCCATACGTCGGCGGCGACGGTGGCGGTGCTGCCGCAGGCCGAGGAGGTCGATGTCGCGATCGACGACAGGGATTTGCAGATCGATACGATGCGCGCGCAAGGCGCCGGCGGCCAGCATGTCAATAAAACCGAGTCGGCGATTCGCATCACCCACATTCCGTCCGGCATCGTGGTGATGATGCAGGAGGAGCGCTCGCAGCACCGCAACAGAGCCAAGGCGATGAACGTTCTCCGGTCGCGTCTTTACGACGCCGAGCGCCAGCGGCTCGACAAGGAACGTTCGGACGACCGCAAGCAGCAGGTCGGCTCAGGCGACCGCTCCGAGCGTATCCGCACCTATAATTTTCCCCAGGGGCGCGTCACCGACCATCGCATCAATCTCACGCTCTACAAGCTCGACCGGGTGATGGAAGGCGAGTTCGACGAAATCATCGACGGGCTGATCACCGACCATCAGCAAAGGCTGCTCGCGCAAAGCGAGGCGTAACGGCGCCGCGACTGTCCCGCGCGAGGTCATCGTTGCGAGGCGCGCAATGGCGACTCTCACAGGCGCTGATATTCCCCGCAGGGCCGAAGCGGTCGCGGCGTGTGCGTCGACGCACGAACAGCGCGAGAGACGCCCTCTAAATTGCGCCCATTCGCAGAGAGAAGAACTTGCGAAGAAGCGCCAAGGAGAGCGTCATGTCGAACTCAAAGAAAATCATTTCCGCCACTCTCGCCGCCGCGGTTCTGGCCGGAACGGTCGCCAGCGCCACGCCGGCTTTCGCCTGGTCCAAGTGGCATCATGGCTATGGCTGGGCGCCTTACGCCGTTGGCGGCGCTCTGGCGCTTGGCGCAGTGGCCGCCGCCGCAGCGAGCGGCCCGGACTGCGTTTATGTGCGCGAACCGATCTACAACCGCCGTGGCTATGTGGTCGGCTATCGCACTGTGCCTACGTGCTGAGCCGAACATTCAAGGGTCAGAAAGGGCCGGCGCGCGCCGGCCTTTTTCGTTCATCGTCGGCGCGGTTCACCAGCCATAGTCGAAAAGCTCGCCCATTTCCGTGTAGCGCTGCGGGTCTTGCAAGGTGAAATCCTGCTGCTCGAGAAAGTAGTTGTCATTGGCGTAACGATTGGGCTGGAGATTGCCCTGCGCCGCCGAACCCGCGCCGTCGTCAAGCCAGTCCTTGCCGGTGGTGAGATTATGCGGCAGCGGAATCGCGAAATCGTCGCCCTGCGCCGCAGTCACCTGGCCCGCCGTGACGGGCTTGCGCGGTTTCGCCAAGGCGTCGCTCGACGCGAGCGCGCCGATCAGAGCAAGGCCCAACGCCAGTTTCCAAGACTTACGCATTGTCGAACTCCCTATTCTTATCGGCGCGCCAGTTTAGCCGGAGCGCCGCGAAGATTGCTAGTGCCGGAAGTGGCGCACGCCGGTGAACATCATAGCAAGGCCCCGCGCGTCCGCTGCGGCGATGACGTCCTTATCGTTAATCGAGCCGCCGGGCTGGATGACCGCCGTTGCGCCGGCGTCCGCCGCGGCCAGCAATCCGTCGGCGAAAGGAAAGAAAGCGTCGGAGGCCACGACCGCCCCTTTCGCGAGATTTTCCGTCAACCCTGCCGCGCGCGCGGCCTCCTGCGCCTTATGCGCGGCGATGCGCGAGGAATCGACGCGCGACATCTGTCCGGCGCCGATTCCGACTGTCGCCGCATCTTTCGCGTAAACAATCGCGTTCGATTTGACGTGTTTCACCACGCGAAAGGCGAATTTGAGATCGGCCAGTTCCTGCGTCGTGGGCTGGCGCTGTGTCACAACCTGCAAATTCATATCGTCGACGACGGCGTTGTCGCGGGATTGCGCGAGAAAGCCGCCCGAAACCGATCGATAGGTCAAGCCTGCCGCGCAAGGATCGGGCAGGCCGCCGGTCAACAGGAGACGCAGATTCTTCTTGCCGCCGATGATCGCGATCGCCTCCTCGTCGGCGTCGGGCGCGATGATCACTTCGGTGAAAATCTTGACGATCTCGCCCGCCGCTTCGGCGTCGAGCCTGCGATTGAGCGCGACGATGCCGCCGAAGGCGGAAACCGGATCGCAGCGCAACGCCTTCGCGTAGGCCTCGGCGAGGGTCGCCCCTTCGGCGACGCCGCAGGGATTGGCGTGTTTGACGATCACGGCGGCGGCCGTTCGCGCCGGATCGAATTCCGCGACGCATTCGAAGGCGGCGTCGGTGTCGTTGACATTGTTATAAGAAAGCTGCTTGCCCTGGAGCTGACGCGCCGTGGCGACGCCCGGCCGTTTCTCGCCGGTGAGGTAGAAGCCTGCCGATTGATGCGGGTTTTCGCCATAGCGCATCGGCTCGGCGAGCCGGCCGCTGAAGGCGCGCAGCGGCGGCGAGGCTTCGTTAAGCGTCTGCGCGAGCCAGTTGGAGATCGCCGCGTCATAGGCGGCGGTGCGGGCAAAGGCCTTCTGCGCCAGCCGCCGACGCGTCGCGAGCCGCGTCGCGCCCTTCATCGCCTCGAGTTCCTCGGTCAGCGCGGCATAGTCGTCGGGATCGACCACGACGGCGACGTCGTCGTGATTCTTGGACGCCGCGCGGATCATGGCCGGACCGCCGATATCGATATTCTCGACACATGCTTCGAACGGCGCGCCTTTCGCCAGCGTCGACTCGAAGGGATAGAGATTGACGACGAGCAGGTCGATCGGCTGAATGTCATGCGCGAGCATCGCCGCTTCGTGCTGGGGATTTTCCCGGATCGCGAGAAGGCCGCCATGCACCTTGGGATGCAAGGTCTTCAGCCTGCCGTCCATCATCTCCGGAAACTGGGTGAGATCGGCGACGTCGCGCACCGGGAGCCCCGCCTCGGCGAGCGCCTTGCGCGTGCCGCCGGTGGAGACAAGCTCGACGCCATGCGTCGCCAGAACGCGCGCAAATTCGACAAGTCCTGTCTTGTCGGAAACGGAAATCAGCGCGCGCGCCACGCGGCGCAAATCGACGGGCATTACGAACTCCTCAATTGCCGCCGCGCGCTTATCATAGCTGCGGGGCGGGAGGAACCCGCCCGCCGGCGCGCCGCCGGAACCTCCAGGCGATTTCGGCGCCGGCGGCCGCCGTCCCGCGCAAAACGATCTGCGCGCATTTGCGCGCGCCGCCGGGCGCGGCAAAAAAAATACTGTCCTCGACTTCGGGAGCGACCCCCTGCGCCTCGAAAAGCAGAATTTCGCCATTGGCGAGCGTGAGTTCGATCGCGCCGTCGGCGCGCGGCGCTACGCCGACGCGCGGGTGAATGTGAAAGCGCAGGGCGAAATCATTTGCTTCCGCGCGGCCGGCGCCGTCTTGCGCGGGCAGGAGCCGATCGACGCCGAGAAGCGCGGCGCCATCCGCCGGAAGGGTCAGCTCGCGCGCGTGGATGAGGCTGAAATCGCGCGCATAGCCGTCATGCGACAAAATGAGCGTCGTCTCGCCTTCGAGACGTCGGCGCTCGACCTCAACATTGCGTGGACCGGCGAGAACACGCCCGGCGCGCCGGCGCGGCGCGCGTTGCGGCGCGATACGGGCGCTGGAGCGGTCCCCGACAATGAGAGTCGAATGCGCGGCGGTGGCGCGCGCCAGCGCGCGGGCGTCCAGATGCGGCGCCGAAGGGGCGCCGCAATTGACCACGACGCGTTCGGTCCCGATCGAAAATTCGAACGACAGGCAGCCCGCATGCGCCGAGAGCGAGAATTCGAACGGCGGCGGCCCGCCGGCGTCGACGATGACGAGCGCATCGCCCGCCTCCAAGCGCTGATAGCCGGCGTAAGGCGCGTTGACCGGCGGCGCGCCGCGCGTGTCTTCATGGGCGAGCGCGTTCGCCAGCCGATCCAGCGCCGTCGCGCCCATGCCGTTGAACAGGGCCAGGGAGCCGTCGCCATGCTGCAGCATCCGCAGCATCGGCATCATCCGGTCGATCGCGCGAAGGACGGCGGGCGGGGTTTGCAGGCCGCGCGCGGCGATCACCTGCCGCAGCGGCAGAAGGTCGAGAAGCAGGTCGACGGCGACCTGCGGATTGCGGCTCACATGGCCGCCGTCGATCAGAATCTGGCGGTCGAGCTCGGCGCTGAGCGCCCGCGACACATGCGGCGCGATCTTGCGGCCGGTGTCGGCGCAAACGGCGAATTCGGCAAGCGCGATGGCGCAGAAAAGGCGATCAGCGCCGCGCGCGCCGCCGCCGGCCAGGGCGCGCCACAGCACCCGCGCGTTGCGCGCCAGCGCCGCCATGAAGGCGTCGTAGAAATCGGCATCGGCGCCATCGAGCAGCGTCGGCGACTGCGAGAGAAAGGAAAGCAGGCGCCGCGCGACGACGGCCGGCTCCATCGCCGGATCGTCGGGCGGCAGCTTCGGAAGCGCGAGAAACTCGGCGACAAGCGCCTGCGCCGTGGCGAGCGCCACCTTCTTGTCGAAGGCCTGCAGATGCCGCAGCCAGGAGAAGCCGGCGAGCGAGCGCCGCCAGCCCTCGGAAGGCGCCGTCACGAGAAAGGGCGATACGCCCCTCGCCTGCACGGTTTTACCTTCGAAGGAGAAATAGCCGGCGTAAATCTGGTCCGCGACGGTCGAGTCGGTGGTTCTGATGTCGGGCGGCGCGATCCGCAACCGTTCCGGCGGCGCGATCGCCATGGATTTCATCAAGTGGTAAGGCGCGGCGGCGCCTCGCGCGAAGGCTCCCGCCGCCCGCGCCGCCGAAACGCCAGCCAGCCGCACCCGATCCCGCAACATTATGGCGCTCAGTGACGTCCTCCGACAGCGGCTCGCGCGCGACGCCCCCCAGCGGCGCGCCAGCCGGCAGTATCAAACCCCGGCATCAGCTTATAGTCTAAATTTCCGTGAGTTCCGAATGAGCTGGGCCGGCCCGGGCTCTGCGCCATTGCAGTCGAAAGCCCGGAAATGGCAATGTCCCGCCTCTTTTTTAAACGGAGGCTTCGCCCATGCCGCTTTACACGATCGACGCAATCGCGCCGCGCCTGCCGGCCCCCGGTCGGTACTATTTGGCGCCCGGCGCGCATGTCATCGGCCGCGTCGAACTCGAGGAGGACGCCAATATCTGGTTCGGCTGCGTGTTGCGCGGCGACAATGAATGGATCACGGTCGGCGCCCGCACCAATATTCAGGAGAACAGCATCCTCCATACGGACATGGGCTTTCCGCTCGTGATCGGGCCCGACTGCACCATCGGCCATGGCGTCATTCTGCACAGTTGCATGATCGGCGAGGCGAGCCTGATCGGCATGGGCGCAACCATCCTCAATGGGGCGAAAATCGGCGCGAACTGCCTGGTCGGCGCCAATGCGCTGGTGACCGAGGGCAAGGAATTTCCCGACTATTCGCTGATCGTCGGCTCTCCCGCCAAGGCGATCCGCACGCTCGGCGAGGACGCGCGCGCGCGCCATCTCGATTCGGCGAAACATTATGTGGAGAACGGCCGCCGCTACGCGAAGGGGCTGACGCCGATCGGCTGAGTTCCGGCTCACCGCGACACATAGAGCGGGGCGCTGGTCGGCGCGCCGATCGCCACCCAGACATTCTGATTATACTGCGACTGGCGCTTGACGAAGCGATAGGGAACGCGCGTCCAGGGCCGCATCTCGTCGGAAAGATTGTCGAGCACGAATTCGCCGCGGCTGGTCTTGACCGTGAGCACCGAATGGCCCTCGCCATTCTTCTCCTTGACCACCGTGAGCAGCAGCGCCTGCCGGGGAAAGCCTTCTTCGATCAGCATGCGGCGCTTGAGCAGGGCGAAATCCTCGCAGTCGCCCTGGCCGTCGCTGGGATAATCCCACCGGTCGACCGAGCCCCAATGATCCGCATCCGCGATCGGATCGATGTTCTTGTTCACCCAGGCGTTGATGCGCGCGATCTTGCGAAAGACGGCGGCGGTGAGTTCGATGTCCTGAGGCGCGATCTCGTCGTCCCGGCACTCTTCGCGATAGCGCTGGCAGAAATCCACCCAGCCGTATGGCACGCTCGTTTCCTGGCCGATCGACGCAAAAGTCGCTGGCTCCGATCCGGCGAAGCTTTTCGCATTTATCGCGACAAGCGCCGCGCCT
Organism: Methylocystis sp.; assembly: GCA_021731565.1. Classification (GTDB taxonomy): domain Bacteria; phylum Pseudomonadota; class Alphaproteobacteria; order Rhizobiales; family Beijerinckiaceae; genus Methylocystis. The sequence continues at coordinate 13,616 of JAKFXD010000005.1, forward strand.
GCCATCCCAAGAGCCATAACCGCTTTGCTGACGATGCCCAACATAACCCGCCTCCGTGACATGAGGCGAAGTTAGTTTTCTTGTTTTGCTGTCCGTGAAAGTATTTCGACGGCATTTTACGCGAAACCGTTCAGTTTTTCGCGGCTTTCCGGTAAGTATAATTTTGGGCTACAAAAACCCGTAAAATTTGATGATACCGAATATCATCTTGATATATAACGATTATTATTGCCGCATCACGGCGACGCCGACGCCGGCGCGCCCGCCCCGGATTAAGCTTGGCGGAACATGGGTTAACTGACGCCCGTTTCGAAGGTTAACGAGCCCGCCCGGCGCGTAATATTTTTGACGGCCGCGGCGACGGCGCGCCTTCCGAGCGACGCAAATTCGTCACATGACTTTACGCGCCCCAATGCGGCAGGCGGCGCCACTGCTCGCCGCTGAAATGGGTCGGCGGCGCTTCCCGACCGCCCGGAAGACCCTCCTCCCCCGGCCCGCCCCCTCTTCGCGGAAGAGCGAGCGAGACTGGGGGTCGCGACAGGACCGGGCGGATCGACCTGCGGAGCCGGTCATGCGCCGCGAGATCGCCGCGCTTCGAGATCGCGCCACATCTTGTCGTAATCCTTGTCGACCTTCCGCTTTTCGAGCACCGCGTCGATTTCATCGTCGGGTCCGAACGGACGAATATAATCGCCGCGCCAGTCGAGATGTTTGACGAGTTCAAAGTCGCGGCGCGGATAGACCGACTTTATCCCCATAAGAGAGGGCGCTTTGACGAAGGCCGCCGTCAACATCTGATAGTAGAGCTGCTGGCTCTTCTCGATCGGCTCCGAATTGTCCTTATTGAAAAGGCGATCCCTGGAAAATTTTGCCTTGTCCAAAGGCGCGATGTTAAGCCCGTTGAGGCGCGCGCATTCCACCATCCATTCCAGGGCGCAATCCGACAGTCCGTATCGACTGTAGCCGCCGCCGACATTGGAATGCACGCCAGGGAACCATTTTTGCTGATAGAGCGGAAATCCCCGCTCCGCCTTATTCTTCTCGTTACGCTGCCGATGATAATCCGTAAATTCGATGGGCGTCGGACGGAACGGCCAGCGCCGTTCGTCCGCCGCCAAGGCGTGATAGGCGCTGTCGACGCTCTCGCTCAGCGTCACATTATGAAAACTGCAGCCGAACATTTTGTCGACGAGATAGCCCAGGAATTCGCCGTAAGGCGCGCCTAGCGCGCCGACGGTGTCCCATACGCCGAGAAAGCGGATTTTCACCGGCCAGGGATGGCAGTAGTCGCTTCGAAACTGCGCGGCGTCCGCGCCTTTCGGCCGCCAGCCGTCGGACTTGTCCTTGTAATGTCCATAGGCGATCGACGCGAGCGGCATGTTGCATCGTCTCAGAATGCCGAGATTATGCACCAGGCCAGCGATGCTGCGCGCCGTGAAGGCGCCCCGGCTGAAGCCGAAAAGATAGATGTCATCATCCTCCTCGTAATTGCTCACGAGGAAGGAGTAAGCATCCCTGATGTTGCCGGAGATTCCATAGCCGAATGTCCCACCCCTGATTTTTTCGCCGCGCCGCGTGCCGACGCCGGAGATATAATGCACAAGTTGTGGCGCGCCGCCGGCGTCGTCGCCGCTCTCGATGGCTTGCAAGGTCCGCAGAACGTTGGTGCCGCGCTCGGTCAACCCGTTCCAGGTGCCGTCGCAGAAAATGACCAGCTTCTTGGTCATGGCAATATTCCTCTTCAAATCAAAATTTAGACCGGCGCAGACTATCACTCGACGTCGAAAGGCGCGACTCCCGTCGGCTGGCCATTTTCGCCAAGAGTGATTTTTTCGATGCGGGCTTCGGCCTCGGCGAGGAGAGTCTCGCAGCGCGCCTGCAGCGCCTTGCCGCGCGCATAGAGCTTCACCGACTCATCCAGCGACACGGCGCCCTTCTCCAGATCGCCGACGATGCGCTCGAGCTCCTGCATCGCTTGTTCGAAGGGCAGCGAAGCGATGTCTGCGGCGGCGTCCGGCTCCTGCGTCATGTCGACTCTCATAGACCAGGCGCGCCTTCTTGGCTATGCGGCGCCCGTGGGTGAGCCGGTTCGGCGCGGCCGACGATGCGCAAAATGGCGGGAAACGCCTCGCGCGTCCGGCGCTCGATTTCATCGAGCGCGTCATGCGCGTTTTGCACCGATACGGCGGCGTCAATCCGGCAGCGGAAATTGACGACGAAGCCGCCGGCGGTTTGGCGGACCCGAACGTCTTGCATCTGCGCGGGCGGACGGGTCTGGGCCGCGACGCGGGCGAGCGCCGCTTCGATCGCGCCGGCGACAACAGGGTCGGCGGACTGCGCCGCGAGCAGGCGCATTTCGAGCGGTTCGATATGGGTATCGACTTCGGCGTCGGCGCCGAATTCGTCGCGCAAGGCGCTTTCGAAATCGGCGGCGACGGCATGCGCGCGGCCGAGCGGCATGGCGCCGTCGAGTTCGATGTCGACGCCGATCGACAGGCGGCCCTCGATCTGCTGAGCGATGACATGATGGGCGTGAATATGGCGGCGCGACCCGACGAGCAGGATGCGTTCCGTGACCGTCTCGTCGTCGAGCGCCTGCGGCTCGACCGACAGCGTGAGGCGGGCGCGCGGCGTCACATCGGCGATCGCATCGGTGACGGCCGATTTGATCCACGCCGCCTGCTCGACGCGCAGTCCCCGCGCCACGCCGATCGTCGCCTCGCCGACAATGTCGGGACCGATGGTCCGCAGGCGCAGCGAATCGATGGCGATGACGCCGGGCACATCGGCGATCGCGCGCCGAAGATGCGGCGCCAGTTCGCGCGGGGCGGCGTCGAGCAGAGTGTCGATGGTGCGCCGGCCCAGCCGGAAACCGGCGACCGCGATGAATGCCGCGACGCCGAAAGCGGCAAGCGCATCGCCGCGCTCGAACCCATAATGCGCCGCAACGAGACCAAGCAACACCAGCGCCGAAGACACCAGATCGCTCGCAAAATGCAGCGCGTCGGCGGCAAGCGCGTCGCTACCTTCGGCCTGTGCGATCCGCTTCAACTGACGGGAGCGCACGTAGTCGACGACGATAGAGACGATGAGCACGCCGTAGACCGGCCAGCCCACATCGATTTCGACATTCTTTTCCTGCAAGCGCCGCCAGGCTTCGCCAACGACGAACAACGCTAAGCCGAACAGGAAGCCGGTTTCGATTAGCGCGGCGAGCGCTTCATATTTGCCGTGGCCGTAGTGATGTTCCTCGTCCGCCGGCTTTTCCGCTTCGCGCACCGCGAAAAAGGTCAGCGCCGTCGCGCCGGTATCGACGAAGGCGTGGCCCGATTCCGACAGCAGCGCGAGCGAGCCGGACCACAGGCCGGCCGCGAGCTTCGCGACCGCGAGAATGGCGCTCGCGGCGATCGAAGCCTTGGCGGCCGCGAGCTTGACGCTCGCCGCCGCTTTCGGAAGGGCCTTGGTCTCGGTCACGGAACCGCGCCACTCTATTTTGTAAACGCCAGCCCTCTAGCAAGCTGCCGAAAAGGGCGCAAATCGACGCCCGCCCAGATGATAGAACTCTGGCCGAACCAACAGAAGGAGCCGCATATGAAATTTCTCCACGCCATGATCAGGGTCGGCGACCTCGACCAGTCGCTCGATTTCTTTTGCGGCGGGCTTGGATTGAGGGAGGTGCGCCGCACTCAGAATGAGAAGGGGCGCTACACGCTGGTCTATCTCGCGGCGCCGGACGACGCCGCCGAAGCCAGGGAGAAGGACGCGCCGCTCGTCGAACTCACTTACAATTGGGATGAACATGACTATGCCGGCGGGCGCAACTTCGGCCACCTCGCCTTCGCCGTTGAGAATATTTACGAAGTTTGCGCCCGCCTGCAGGCGGCCGGGCTCACGATCAATCGTCCCCCGCGAGACGGCCATATGGCCTTCGTGCGAACGCCGGACATGATTTCCATCGAATTGCTGCAGAAGGGCGCGCCGCTGCCGCCGACCGAACCCTGGGCTTCGGCGCCCAATGTCGGCAGTTGGTGAGGTTCTTCGGCGCCCAAGTTTTTGCGCTGCAGCTACGAATTATTTTGCTGCCGGGAACCATTGTTCCGGCCATGAGTTGAATCTGGAGTCGAGCTGTGGCCTCAGCCCGGCTGATCGGTATGTTATTGATACACTGACGAAGTTTCGTCGCGAACCTGTCACGGCATTCGGTTAGAAAACGTGGCGGGCGCGGCTCTTGAGGCGGAAGTCGACTCTTGGCGTCGACCGTCTTCTTCGTCAGCTTTGAAATCCCGTCTGGAATTCGGATGGGGCAATTTTTTTCAGCGATTTTTATACAGATGACGTTCAGCTGAACTGGATAGCATGACAGTGGGCAGGACATGCGGTCCTGACATGCGATCCAAGACACGCGGTCCAGGACTTGTGGTCCGAGAATTGCGGTCAGCGACCGCTGTGACCGCCAACATGAACGAATGTCGCGGACCAACCGCGGCCGAAAAGCAATAGGGACGAGAACTCAAGGGCGGAGGTCATCATGGTCATCTTGGATCTGATCAATTCCTGCTCTAACGACAAGGTCGCTCAGGCGGCGCTGTCCAGCATCGGCGGACATTTCGCCGAGCGCGTGCGCGCGGCCGCCGGCGACAAAGGCCTCAGCGTGGGCAAATATGTCGTGCTGGCGGTTCGCGAATTCGCGAGCCGGGCCGACGAAGCGGCGCAAGAAGCGCTGCGCGTCAGAGTCGCTCGCGACGACCAGCCTTTACTCAGAGGGCTGCGCGAGGTGCTCGAAGCCGCGCTGGAACGCGATCCCTTCTTTCTGGACGGAGAGACGATGACCGCGACCCCGCCCTATGCGTTCAGCGCGGCCCGCGAGAATGCGCTGCGGTATCACTGACCGCGCCTATTCGCGCCCAGCCGCTCCTAAATAATGGCGACGTGGCTGCGGCGACGTCGCCATCGGCGTTTTTGGGCCTAAATGGGAAGAAGCGAACCATGTCTTGCTTGACTGTGGATGATGCATCTCATCGATCAGGCGCAGATCGCCGCGATCCTATCGACCTACGGCTACTGGGCGATTTTTCTCGTCGTCGCGCTTGAAAGCGCCGGCCTTCCCCTGCCGGGCGAAACCATGCTGGTCGGCGCAGCGATATTCGCTCGGCTCTCCGGGACGATGGTTATCGAAAATATCGTGGTCGCGGCGGCGGCCGGCGCGATCGTTGGAGACAATATCGGCTATTGGCTCGGCAGGGAGTTCGGCACCAAGCTGCTCGAACGTTACGGCCATTATGTGGGACTTGGGGCGGAGAAACTGCGTCTCGGTCAATATCTCTTTTATCGCTGGGGCGGCGCCATCGTGTTTTTCGGACGCTTCTTTGCGCTGTTGCGCATTCTCGCGGCCTCGCTCGCCGGCGCCAATCATCTGCCGCCCGGCCGCTTTTTCATTTACAACGCGACGGGCGGCGTCGTTTGGGCCTGCGTCTTTGGCTACGGCGCTTATTTCCTCACTGCGGGATTCGAAAGGATCAAAGGTCCGATTGCGGCGGGCCTCGCCTGCGGCCTGGCGATCGGCCTGTTCTATCTGTGGCGTTACTACAAGCGCCATGAGGCGCGGTTGATGCGTGACGCCGACGCCATGCTGAGCCAGCGGCGCTAGATCACGCTGCGTTTAGGCGGAATCGCCTAAACGCAGATGACGTGATCGATTCCAAAAGTTTAGAGCGCGCTCTATGCGAAAAGCCGGTTCCCACTTTTTCGTAGCGCGCTCTAGAGCCGCGCGCGCCTTGCGCGATTAATCACGTCATCCTCGATCTAACTGAAACGCGCGCCCATCCGCGCATCGATCAATGCGCGATTGAGGTCGCGCGCCAGCTCCGCCTTCTGGTCCGGCCCCAAAAAGGCGCCGATCTCGACGCTTTCGCCGCGCGAGACCAGCGCCACGCGCTCGGTGCCGAATTCCTCATGCACGGTCTGCTCGAGCCGCACCCAGGAAGGGTTGAACCGCCACTCCCTGCGCTGGCCGCGCGCGCCGATTTGCGCGAAAACGAGTTCGAGCGGCGTGAGATCGAGCGTCTCCTGCCGGCGCGCGGCATTAAAGCTCATGCGAAAGGCCAGATAGAGACCCAGCGCGTCGAGTCCCATGAAGCCGGCGACCGGCCAAGCGCCCATGAAAAAGAAGGGCAGCGCGAACAGGACCTGGCCGCAACAGAAGATCACGATGAAAGCATAGAAGGCGTGCCGGGTCATTGACCGGTGCGGCGTCAGCCGCGCTTCGTAAATTTTTCGCTCGAACGGGTCGGACATTTCTCCTGCCGGCGCTTTCTCCTCCAGATTCTAAAAGTTATAACGCGCCTATGGCCGAAACAATCAGTCAAGGCGCGCGCGCCGGCAAAAAAGCGCGAGCCGGCCGGCGGCCGGCGGCCGCTGAGATCGCCCGCATCGACGAGATTTTCGCCCGTCTCGCGGCGGCGAATCCAAACCCAAAGAGTGAACTCAACTACACGAATCCCTTCACCCTGCTCGTCGCGGTCGTGCTCTCCGCGCAAGCGACCGACGTTGGCGTCAACAAGGCGACTCCGGCGCTCTTCGCGCGCGCCGACACGCCCGCCAAGATGGCGGCGCTCGGCGAGGAGCGCGTGCGCGACCTCATCAAGACGATCGGGCTTTTTCGCGCCAAGGCGAAAAACATCGTCGCGCTCTCCCGGCTGCTTCTCGAACGCCATGGCGGCGAAGTTCCACGCACGCGGGAAGAACTGACGGCGCTTCCCGGCGTCGGCCGCAAGACCGCCAATGTCGTGCTCAATGTCGCCTTTCATGAGCCGGTGATCGCGGTCGATACTCATATTTTTCGAGTCTCCAACCGGTTGCCGCTGGCGAAAGGCAAGACGCCCGAAGAGGTCGAAGCCGGCCTCGCGCGCATTGTCCCGCAGAAATATCTCCTGCACGCGCATCACTGGCTTATTCTGCACGGGCGCTATGTGTGCAAGGCGCGCAAGCCGGAATGTCCGCGCTGCATCATCGCCGATCTATGCCGGTTCAAAGCCAAGACGATTTGATTTTTGAGCTTTCCAGTTCCCGCCGCGATGATGACAAAGTCACAGACGCGCGCCGGGCGCCATGGGACGTCTCGCTTCAAGCCGAAGGGCCGAACGCTGTCGGAAAGGAAGCGCGATGAATTACAAAATGGCGATTGTCATTATGGGCGGACTGCTGTTTGTCGCCGCCATGATCCCCTATGCCTACACGTCGCGGTGCGCGACCGCGGAATGCACGCCGGAGCGTCCGTATTGATCGGGCAGTCTTTCCGAGACGCCTGCCGGACAGGCGCCTCGGAATGGTCTCGCGTCAATTGACCTGGCAGGTCGATTCATATTTTCCGCAGGCCCGGGCGTCGCCCCTGTCGCAACTCTGTTTCCA
>JAKFXD010000007.1 GCA_021731565.1 Methylocystis sp.
CCGCCTGAGCGAGCAGATCGGCCGCGATCCAATCGGGATTGGCGGAGGCGTCGGCGAGGACCAGCACTTCGGACGGCCCGGCGATCATGTCGATGCCGACCTGGCCGAACACCCGGCGTTTGGCTGCCGCCACCCAGGCGTTGCCCGGCCCGACGATTTTGGCGACCGGCGCGATCGTTTTGGTGCCGTAGGCCAGGGCCGCCACCGCCTGCGCGCCGCCGACGCGGTAAATCTCGTCAATCCCCGAGCGCTTCGCGGCCGCGAGCACCAGCGGCTCAACATGGCCGCCGGGCGTCGGAACGACCATGACGATGCGCTTCACGCCGGCGACCTTCGCCGGCACGACATTCATCAGAACCGAAGACGGATAGGCGGCGGTGCCGCCGGGCACATAAAGCCCAACGGAGTCGAGCGGCGTCCAGCGCCAGCCGAGTTCGACGCCGGCGGCGTCGCGAAAGCGCAAATCCTGCGGCCTCTGTCGCTCGTGAAAGGCGGTGATGCGCGCGAGCGCCAGATCAAGCGCCGCAAGCTGCTCGGGCGAACATTTGGCTTCCGCCGCGGCGATTTCTTCGCGCGAGACGGCGATTCCGGTTTTCTCGAGGTCGATGCGGTCGAAGCGCTTGGAATAGTCGACGAGCGCCGCGTCGCCGCGGGCGACGACATCCTCGATGATTCCGCGCACGGTGTCGTCGACATCCTGCGACGCCTCGCGCTTCATGGCGAGCAGCGACGCGAAACGTTCTTCGAAATCGGGCGCCGCGGCGTCCAAACGCAGGGTCATGATCCTCTCCAGCCGGAAGTCCGGCTGTCATGGCCCTCGGGGAGCGCCCTCGTCAAGTTCGCCGCCGAGTTCGCCACCAAGATCATGGGCCGGACGGGCGGCGACCTTCCAGCGCGGGCCGACGTCGCAGAGTTGCGCCTCGACGCATTCCACATCGAGGGCGATCGACGCCCCGCCGGCGAAATAAAGCCGGACGACGCCGGACGGCGGCTCTTCGCCAGGCTCGAAGGTGACGGCCAGCAGTTCGAGAATGGCGTCGGGATGGTCGCGACAGACGCGCTGGCAGCGCACGCGCTGCACGCCTTCGAAATGCAGGCCGCAGCGGCAGCGCTCGAGGCGCCCGTCAAGCTCGGCGGCCCAGTCGAAGCGGGAGCCGACCAGAGCGAACCGGCGCTTGTCGGGAAGAAAGGCGATGTCGCCGACGCGCACCAGAGCGTCTTGCACATGCGCCGAAAGCAGCGAAAGGTCATCGCCGTCGAGCGCATGCAAGCGCAGGGCGTGTTTTTCACAAGGCCGGCTGGGCGGTTCCATATCCTCTCCTCCTTCGCCCGATATGGCGAAGGACGCGGGGCGACGCAAGCCTATGCACGGCGAGAAGGGCGTATCCCTCTCGCTCCCGATCAACTCACGCGCAAAATGGAGGGATAGGCCCCCTCCCCAGCCCTCCCCCGCTTCGCGGGAGAGGGAGCGAGACTCGGCGCTTCATCGAGTTTCCCGCAATGCGGTTCGTTGGCGTCCCCTCTCCCGCGAAGCGGGGGAGGGACAGGGAGGGGGCAGTACGGCCGAATTCTGCGACGAAGTTGTGCGCTCAATCCTGAAACGGGTTGTGCACGAGGATCGTGTCGGCGCGTTCGGGGCTGGTCGAGAGCAGCGCGACCGGCGCCTCGATCAGCTCCTCGACGCGGCGGACATATTTGATCGCCTGCGCCGGCAGATGCGCCCAGGAGCGCGCGCCGCTCGTCGATTCCTTCCAGCCTGGAAACGTCTCATAGACCGGCTGCACCCGCGCCTGCGCCGCCTGCGAGGCCGGCAGCCGCTCGATGCGCTTGTCGTCGAGCATGTAATGGGTGCAGATTTTGATCTCGTCGAAACCATCGAGAATATCGAGCTTGGTCAGCGCGACGCCGTTGATGCCGGAGGTCTTCACCGCCTGTCGCGTCAGCACGGCGTCGAACCAGCCGCAGCGGCGACGGCGCCCCGTATTGGTGCCGAATTCGCGGCCGCGGTCGCCGATCAACTGACCGATCTCGTCATGGAGCTCGGTCGGGAACGGGCCGCCGCCGACGCGCGTCGTATAGGCCTTGGCGATGCCGAGCACATAGCCGATGGCGCCGGGGCCGAGGCCCGAACCGCTCGCCGCCGAGGCGGCGACGGTGTTGGACGACGTGACGTAGGGATAGGTGCCGTGATCGACGTCGAGCAGCACGCCCTGCGCGCCCTCGAAGAGGATGCGCTTTCCAGCGCGGCGATTGTCTTCGAGCAGTTCCCATACCGCGTCCATGAACGGCAGGATGCGCGGCGCGACGGAGAGGAGCTCCTCGCGCAGCGCGGCGGGGTCGACCTGCGGCAGGCCCAAGCCGCGCCGCAGCGGATCGTGATGCGCGAGCACGCGCGCGATCTTGTCGTCGAGCAGATCCGGCTCGGCGAGATCCATGAGGCGAATCGACCGGCGCCCGACCTTGTCCTCATAGGCGGGTCCGATGCCGCGCTTCGTCGTGCCAATCTTGACGCCGTTTCCAGCGGCCTCCTCGCGGTGCGCGTCGAGTTCGCGGTGCAGCGAGAGGATCAGCGGCGCGTTTTCGGCGATCTTGAGATTCATCGGCGAAATCTCGACGCCCTGCGCCCGCAGCCGATCGATCTCGCCGACGAGGAAATGCGGGTCGACGACGACGCCATTGCCGATGACCGAAAGCTTTCCGGGCCGCACGATTCCCGAGGGCAGCAGCGCGAGCTTATAGGTCACGCCGTCGATGACCAGCGTGTGCCCGGCGTTGTGTCCGCCCTGAAAGCGCACGACGACGTCGGCCTCCAGCGACAGCCAGTCGACGATTTTGCCCTTGCCCTCGTCGCCCCACTGGGCGCCGACCACCGCCACATTCGCCATGGCCGAGTCTCGATCTCCAAAAAGAAAAAGCCCCGGCGGTAACGCCGGGGCTCGTTACCGCAGGGGTTTAGCGCATGCCGCAAAGACGGTAAAGGCCCGGCCGGCGACGCCGTCGCCTTTGCGCCTGGAAACCATAAAGAACGGCAGGATCAACGCGACTCCGCCTCGCGCGCCTCGATGTCGATCCGCGCCGAAGCCTCCGTTCCAGGCTGCAACGCAAGCTCGGCATTTTCCGCCTCAATGACGATATCGGCTGTCGCGCCGTCGTGCGGCGGCGCAGGGCGGCGCACCTCGACCACTTTGCCGACGAGGGTCCGGCCGGGCGCGGCGGCGCCCGTGAGCAGCGCCTTCGCGCCCGGCGCTATGGCGAGAGCGCCCTCGCCCGCCGCCTTGGCGCGAAGGCGAACGGTCTGGGCGTCGGCGACGACGAACAGCGGCGCGCCGGCTTCGACGCGCGCGCCAACGGCGGCCCTTCGCTCGACGATAAAGCCTGCAATGGGCGCTCTAAGTTCGGCGCCGGCTCGAACCGTCTCCGCCTTCGCCGCCGCCTCCCGGCGCCGCGCGACTTCGGATTCGGCGCGCTCGACCTGCGCCTGCGCGCGCGCCAGGGCGCGTCGCGCATTGGCAAGCGCCTTGCGGCTCGCGCCTGCCGAGCGCGCCTCCAGCCTCTGGAGCTTCGCCTGCGCCCTCGCCCGCGCGCCTTGGCGCTGCGCCAGGCGCCGCTCGGCGGCCGCCAGCGCGGGTTTCGCACGGGCCAACGCAGCGTCGAAGGCGCGCGGATCGAGCGTCGCGCAGGTTTCGCCCTTCTCCACTCGAGCGCCGACATGGCAAGACAGCGTCGCGATCACGCCCGCCATAGAAGCCGTGATCGGCGTCCGCGAGACCGGGACGATCACGCCGCTGACGACGATCGTTCGAGCGGGAGCGCGCGCGATTGGCGCTTCCTCGCGCGTGAGACTGGCGCGCGTGTGAAGATAGAACGCGCCGCTTGCGACGACGAGGAGCAGTCCCAATAGGCCGGCGACGACGGGTCGCACCCAGTCGCCGGGCGCGACGACGGCCGCCCCGCCGGGGGCGCGCGTGGCGGCGGCGTCACGGGGCGCGGGAGCTTTCGCGGGCGAGCGGAACATGGCCTTCTCGACCTCGACGAGCAGAAACAGAACGAGGCTCGCGCCCGCGATATGCCACCATATTTCCGGGTCGAGCGGCGTGGTGTTGAACAACGCCTGCATAAACGGCAGGTATGTGAACATCGCCTGCAGCACGACGACGATGGCGATGGAGATCAGCACCGCGCGGCTGCCGAACAGGCCCTTCCACGATAGCGACGACTCCGAAAGGAAACGCGCGTTGAAGAGATAGGCGATTTCGCAGGCGACGAGCGTATTGACCGCGACCGTTCGCGCGCTGTCGAGCCCCATGCCGCGCGCCCTCTCCAGCTCATAGAGGCCGAAGGTCGCGATCAGCATCAGCAAAGAAACGAAGACGATGCGCCAGATGAAATAGCCGGACAGGATCGGCTCGCTCGATGGGCGCGGCGGGCGAAGCATGACGCCTTCGGTCGGCGGCTCAAACGCAAGCGCCAGACCGAGCGTGACGGCGGTGATCAGATTGATCCAGAGAATCTGCACCGGCGTCACCGGCAAGACCTCGCCCATGGCGATCGCGGCGATGATTGTGAGGCCCTCGCCGCCATTCGTGGGCAAGATGTAGAGGATCGTCTTCTTCAGATTCTCATAGACGACGCGGCCCTCATGCACCGCATGCACGATCGACGCGAAATTGTCGTCGGCGAGCACCATTTCCGCGGCCTCCTTGGCCGCCTCGGTGCCCTTGACGCCCATGGCGATGCCGATGTCGGCGCGCTTTAAGGCAGGCGCGTCATTGACGCCGTCGCCGGTCATCGCGACGATTTCGCCGCGCTTTTGCAACGCCTGAACGAGGCGCAGCTTATGTTCGGGACTGGTGCGCGCGAACACGGTCGTGGCGATCACCGCCTCGGCGAGCTCCTCGTCGCCGATGGCGTCGAGTTCGCGGCCGGTAAGCATCGAATCCGGCCGTTGCAGACCGAGTTCGCGGGCGATGGCCGTGGCCGTCGCGGCGTGATCGCCAGTAATCATTTTTACCGACATGCCGGCGGTCGCGCACTGGCGGATCGCATCGACAGCCTCGGGCCGCGGCGGATCGATCAGGCCAATGAGTCCAACAAACGCAAGCCCGGTCTCTACGTCGGGGAAAGCGAGTTGCTGCTGCCCCTCCTCGGCTGACTTGGAGGCGACCGCCAAAACCCGCTGGCCGCGTGCGGCCATTTCATCGATGCGCGCGAGCCAGCAATCGCAGTCGATCGGACGCAGCTCTTCTCGCGCGTCCTGTTCCCAGAAGCACATTTCGAGCAGCCGCTCGGGCGCGCCCTTGACGAAAATATAGCCAACGCCATCGTGGTCGTGATGCAGCGTCGCCATGAACTTATGCTGCGACTCGAAGGGAATCTCATCCGTGCGCGGCAACTCCAGCGCCAGCTCTCTCAGGTTGACGCCGCCTTTGACGGCGGCGGCGAGCAAGGCGCCTTCGGTGGGATCGCCCTCCACGACCCAGACGCCGTCCTTCTCGCGCAGCATGGCGTCGTTGCAGAGCGCGAGCGGCCGCAATGTGGCGGTCAGGTGAACGTCCTCGCGCACGACGATGTCCTTGCCGTTGCGCAAGAAGCCGCCGTGCGGATCATATCCCGACCCGGTCGTGTCATAGACGCCGCGGGCGGTGACGATCGAACGCACGATCAACTCGTTGAGCGTCAGCGTGCCGGTCTTGTCCGAGCAGATCGTGCTCACCGCGCCGAGCGTCTCGACCGCCGGCAGTTGGCGGATGATCGCCTTGCGCCGCGCCATGCGCTCCACGCCGATCGCCAGCGTGATCGTGATGATCGCCGGCAGGCCCTCGGGGATCGCCGAAACGGCCAATCCGACCGCCGCCATGAACATTTCGCCGGCGTCGAATCCCCATACCAGCGCGCCAAAAGCGAAGACGGCGGCGCATACGACGAGAATGACGACGGTGAGCCAGCGCGCGAATTCGTCCATGCGCTGCAATAAAGGGGTCGAGAGCGTTTCCACCTCGGACAGCATGGCGTTGATGCGTCCGATCTCGGTCGCCGCGCCGGTGGCGACGACGACGCCTGACCCCTGTCCGTAAGTCACGACGGTTCCCGAATAGGCCATCGAGGCGCGATCGCCGAGCGACGCATCCGCGGCGACCGGCGCCGGGTCCTTGTCGACCGGCAGCGACTCGCCGGTGAGCGCCGATTCCTGCACTTTCAGAGATTTGACCCGGATGAGACGGATGTCCGCCGGGATCTTGTCGCCCGACTGGACATAGACGATGTCGCCAGGCGCGACGTCATTTGCGTCGATAACGACGCGCTGCCCGTCTCGAATGACCGTCGCATGCAGCGACAGCATGTTGCGGACGGCCTCCATGGCCGCTTCGGCCTTGCCCTCCTGAATGAATCCCATGATGGCGTTGATAACGACGACCGCGACGATGACGGCGGTGTCGATCCAGTGCCGCATCAGCGCCGTGACCACGGCGGACGCGAGCAGCACATAGATCAGCACATTATGGAATTGCAGCGCGAAACGCGTCAGGGCGCTGCGGCGTCTGCCGACCGGAAGACGATTTGGACCGTGGACGGCGAGTCGCCTTTCGGCCTCGGCCTGGCTCAAACCCGAACGGGAGGAATCCAGCCGCTCGAGCGCCGCATCGGCGCCAATCGCCCAATATTGATGTGATTCAGCCGAAGGCTGCACGCTTGGCCTCCTCTGCCGCCGGCCGCGGCGAACAAAACGGCTCCGGAGCTGCGGAGCCGCTGCAACTTCATATTATGGTTCGCCTGGAGGTGTTTGGCAGCGCTTTAAGGCCCGATCGCGTCAGATGGATGCGCGGCGTTCACGCGCAATCGCGCAAACGCCGAAGACATGATCGAAGTCAAAATAGCGGGCGCGCTTCGAGTGAGAAACCGGCTACCGCCTTTTCACGAGCCGCTCTTTATGCGGCGTCGTCCGTGACCGAGAGGAGGCAGCCGTCGCCGACTGTCTCGCCGGTCTCCTTCAGGCCGATCCATCGGTCGACCGCCTTCGGGTCGAAGCCAGCCTCGCAATGGTCGCCAATGCGCATCAGCGGACGACGAATGAGCAGCGGATCGAGGATCATCATCACCAAGGCCTGCTGCGGCGTGACCTTCTCCGGGTCGACCTCGCCGGATTTGATGCGCGGCGAAGCGGCGTTGAACCATTCCGGCACCGGCTTGGCGCCGAAATAGGGACGCAAGCTCGATGGGCTCCAGGATTCGTTCAGGAGGCTTCGCGCCTCGACTTCATGTCCGGAAGCGCGGAGCAGCGCCTTCTGCCGCGCATTGCCGGCGCAGCCCGGCTTTTCGTAAAAAATCACGTTAGCCATCTGCGATCCTCGCTTTGCCCCAGGCGCCGATGAAAGCTTAACGCGAAATTGTGCAGCGCGATACGGCCTTATTCGAGGAAATTGCAGGCAGTTCAGAGATTCCGCGCCGCTTTGGCGGGCAGGTGCGAACTAACGCGCGAGTCCCCAAATGATGTTGACGCGAGCCGAAAGACGCTGCAGTCCGGGGCGCAGCGGGATTTCCATGCCGCCGCGCGCGGCGGCGGCCTTGGCTGCGAAAGCGCGCGGGCGCATATCGCTCTCTTCGATCGGACGAATTTCCAGCACGCGCGACAGCCGCATTCCTGCCGCGTCGGCGTAGATTTTCGCCTGACGTTCGGCGTCCTTGACCGCTTCGCGCCGCAATGCGTCGAGCTTCTGCTCGGGATGCGCGACCACGAAATCGACGCCTTCGAAACTGTTGACCCCCTTGTCGATCAGGCTTCCGGCGATTTCCCCGGCTTTCCCGATCGGCGTCACCCGCAGCTGGAGATCATTTCTGGCGCGGAACAGTTTCTGCGCAGTCTTGAGCTTGCCGGTCTTGGGGTCCCGCTCTTCCGTGGTCGCCGGCGCCAGCGTCACGCCCAGCGTCTCGACTTCGACGTCGGGAACCCCGAGCGCTTTCAACTCAGCGAGAACAGCCTCCACCGCGCGCGCGTTTTCCGTTGCGGCGTCGGCCGCGGACGGCCGTTCGGTGACGACGCCGAAGCGCAGAATCGCCACATCGGGCGCTACGTCCTCGTAAGCCTCGCCAATGACGGAAAGATTTGGGACGCCATCCTTCAGCGTGTCGGCATGGGCGGCCGCCGAGAACAGCGCCAGGCTGAACGAAAGTGCGAAGAGCGAACGAATCATGGCATATCCTAACGAAAGCTGAGCGCCATTGAGCTTATCTAGGCCGCAAAACCGCCCGCTAGCGGCGTTAATCCAAACAGCATACAGAACCCCGGCCCGATCGTCGTCACGCGTCCTCTCGAAAGCCTCATGTCCACGCTTTATCATCATCCGCTCTGCCCGCATTCCCGATTTGTCCGGCTCATCCTGTCCGAATACGGAATTGACGCCACACTCGTCGAAGAGCGCGCGAGCGACCGACGCCCGGAGTTTCTCGCGCTTGATCCCGCCGGCCGTACGCCGGTCTTTGTCGACGACGACGGGACCGTCGTTCCTGGCGCCGGGCTCATCGCCGAATATATCGACGAGATCTATGGCCCGGAACGTGGCGCGCAACGGCTGCTGCCGCAGGAAATGTCGGCGCGCATCGAAACCCGTCGCCTCGTCGACTGGTTCAACGTCAAATTCTACGACGAGGTCACGAACTGGCTGATGACCGAGAAAGTCCATAAGCGCTTCGCGCCTCCGGGCGGCGCGCCGGACATGGACGTGCTGCGCGTGGCGCGCGCCAATATCCGTCACCATATGCGCTACATCGGCTATCTGACCCATGCGCGAAACTGGCTGGCGGGCGATCGGCTGACCTATGCCGATTTCGCCGCCGCCGCGCATATTTCCTGCGCCGACTATCTCGGCGACGCGCCGTGGGAGGAAGATGAGGCGGCAAAGCACTGGTATCAGCGGATCAAGTCGCGCCCGGCGTTTCGTCCGCTGCTGGCCTATCGGGCGCCCGGGCTGACGCCCGGACGCTACTATGCGGAGCTGGATTTTTAGCCTTGGCCGGAGTCAATCGGACGACTCCGGCTCCGCTGCCGCCATGCGGCCGTGCGCGACGAACTTTAGGCGGAAGCAAGTGAATATCCACACAGGACAGTCGCATGAGCGAGCCCGACGAAGGGGAAGGTGAAATAATCGAGCCCGCGCACGGGACCGAGCCGTCGCGCGGACTGCAGCAGCGCATTCGGCAACAGGAAATATTGGCGGAGCTTGGCGTGTCCGCGCTTCAGGGCGCTTCGCTCGCCCAACTGCTGAGCGACGCCGTGCGACTGACGGCGCAGGGACTGGATGCGGAATTCTGTAAAGTTCTGGAGCTGCTCCCCTTCGAGAACGAATTTCTGGTGCGCGCCGGCGTGGGCTGGAATCCCGGCGTCGTCGGCGTCGCCAAAGTCAGCGCGAACCTCGACTCTCCCGCCGGCTACGCATTGCATTGCGGCGCGCCGGTCATCTCCAATCATCTGGAAAGCGAGACGCGGTTCAGAACTCCCGAAATATTGCGGCGGCACGGCGTTCGCCGCGCCATGAACGTGATCTTGCAGGGCGACGGCAAGCCCTATGGCGTGCTCGAAGTCGACAGCCGCTCGCCATCCGAATTCGTCGAGCAGGACATCGCTTTTCTGCAGGGCGCCGCGAATATTCTTGGCATGGCGATCGAACGCGAGCGCGAAGAGCGCAAGCTTCGCGCGGCGCTCGCGCGCAACGAAGCGCTGCTCAAGGAAATGAATCATCGCGTGAAGAACAGCCTTGCGATTGTCGGCGGCATGCTTCGCCTGCAGGCGAATGACGCCGAGGACGCGCAGGCGGGCGATCTTCTCAATGAGGCGTCGCACCGCGTCGACGCCATCGCGAAAGCGCACGACCAGCTGTCTCGCGGCTCCGACGTCGACAGCATGGACATCGGCGGATACATCGAAGCGCTCTGTCGCGATCTGGACGATAGCGTCGCGCAATGCGATGTGCGCACCGAGATCGAAGGCGACATCGTCATTGCGACCGATCGCGCCGTCGCGACCGCGCTGATCGTCAACGAACTCATCGCCAATGCGGCGAAATACGCCTATGAAAGCCAGTCGGGAGTTATTTTGGTGAAGGTCGCGCGCGCCGGCGAAAAGAACTTCATCGCGTCGGTGCGCGACGAAGGCGCCGGAATGCCTGACGCCATCGACTCTCAGGGCCGCAAGGGTCTCGGCATGCGGATCATTGGCGCGTTCATCCGCCAGCTCGATGCGACGATCGAGACGATACACCACGATCCGGGCACGGAATTCATTGTCTCGATCCCGCTCCAGGCGCGGGCCTGACATGCAGGCGTCCGGCTCACCAGCGACGACGGCGATTCGCAAAGATCGAGATCGACGCGCGAAGCAAGCCGACGCGACGCCGAGGATCGAGGAAGCGATCCGCGCTCATGCGATCGATCTTGGCTTCGACGTCTGCCGTTTCGCGCCTGCCGAGGCCGCGCCATCGCAGGGCGAGCGGCTGCGCGCCTGGCTGCGGGACAGCGCGCATGGCGACATGGGCTGGATGCTCGAGACGGCCGAGCGCCGCGCCGCGCCGCGCGCGCTCTGGCCGGAAGCGGCAAGCCTCGTCTTGCTCGGCCTCAACTACGGGCCTGAGGGAGACCCGCTCGCTTCGCTCTCGCAGCGCGACTGCGCGACCATTTCCGTCTACGCCAGGAACCGCGATTATCACGACCTCATCAAGGGCCGGCTGAAACAGCTCGCCGGTTACATGCTGAAGCGCGCCGGCGCAGGCGACGCCAAGGTCTTCGTCGACACGGCGCCGGTCATGGAAAAACCTCTCGCCCAGACGGCCGGCGTCGGCTGGCAGGGCAAGCATACCAATCTCGTCTCGCGCGATTTCGGCTCCTGGCTCTTCCTTGGCGCGATTTTCACAACTCTTCAGCTCGACGCCGACCCTCCGGAGCAGGATCATTGCGGCTCGTGCCGCAAATGCCTTGACGTTTGTCCGACGGCGGCGTTTCCGGCGCCTTATCGGCTCGATGCGCGACGCTGCCTTTCCTATCTGACAATCGAGCACAAGGGCCCCATTCCGCATGAATTTCGCGAGAACATGGGCAATCGCATCTATGGCTGCGACGATTGTCTGGCGGTCTGCCCTTGGAACAAATACGCAAGCGCCGGGCGCGAAACGAAACTCGCGGCGCGCCCCGAATTCGACGCCCCGCCCCTCGAGAAACTGGCGCGGCTCGACGATGCCGCCTTCCGGGCGCTTTTCGCCGGCTCGCCGATCAAACGCATCGGTCGCGACCGTTTCCTGCGCAATGTTCTGATCGCGATCGGCAATTCCCGCCGGCTGGAACTGGCCGCCGAGGCCGAGCGGCTGGTTGAGGACGCCGCTCCCCTTGTCCGGGGCGCCGCCGTCTGGGCGCTCGGCAGGCTTGCGCCGGCGCGGCTGGCCGAGCTTCGTTTACAAAGACTGCCGGCCGAGCCGGACGAGACCGTCCGCCAGGAGTGGCGCCAGGCCGCTTAAATCACGCCTTCCCAAGGCGATTTAATCCAAAGCACGGCGCGCGCCGGACAATAGCAAAAGCGCCACAGTCGCCGAAAAATTGCGCCCTTTCCCGGCTTTACTGCGTCGCGGCAGGCTACTCGGCGGCCATTTCGTTCTAACCTGTCATCAAAGACCCCCGACCCCGGCCACGCCTCGCAATGTCCGTCCTTTCGCGCCGCAACACCGACGAACCCGCAGAAGAGGCCGCCCGCCTGCTGCTGCGGATCGGCGTATTTCTGCTGTTCGTGGTCTCGCTCATCGCGCCGATTCTGGCGCGCCAGACGGTTTATGTGCTTCTGCCGATCGGGGCGGCGCTGCTTCTCGCCTCGGCGACGCTGACGCCGGAAGAGGGTTCGGCGCGCTCGATGCGATCGATTCTGTTCTCGCCGCCGTTTCTTGCGGCCCTGCTGCTCGCCGCCTGGACGGCGCTTTCGCTGCTCTGGACGCCCTTCGAAGGCCCGGCGGAACGCTTCGCCAAAATCGCCGCGACGCTCGCGCTCGTCGCGCTGGCGACCGGATTTCTGCCGCTGCGCACAAAAACCTCGAATCTCAATCTTCTGCCGATCGGCGTCGCCGCGGCGACGATCGCGCTCGCCGCAATCACCTTGCTGGTGAAGCCGCAATATACGCTCGACGACATTCTCGACGTCGGGCCGCTTGGCCGCGCCGGACTTGGCCTGTCCCTGCTGGTGTGGCCGGCGATGGGCGCGCTCGCGGTACGCGATCGCTGGTATTGGGCGGCGGCGCTCGCCGTCGCGACGGCGCTGGCCTGCTATCTCTCGCGCGCGCCCAATGCGATGCCGGCGCTCGCCGCGGGCGCGGCGATCTTCGCCGCCTCCTTCGGCCGCGCGCGGCTGATGTCGGCGATGATCGCCACGCTGATGGCGGCGATCGTGCTGCTCGCGCCGCTCGCCGCCTATGAGGCGCATGTTCTCTGGCCAGAGAATCCGCCCGCCTTTTTCAGACATCTCGCCTTTTGGGGCCAGATGATCGAGACCGACGGCTGGCGCACGATGATCGGACATGGGTTCGGCGCGGCGACCTGGGGCGTGCTCGGCGGCTATCTGACGCCGGCCACGCCGCGCAGCCTCATCTTCAAGATTTGGTTCGATCTCGGCGTTCTCGGCGCGGCCGCCGCGGCGCTCGTCGCGGCACGCGCCAGCCTGTTCGTCGGCCAGTCGCGTCCGGCGCTTGCGCCCTTCCTTCTGGGCGGCATCGGCGCGGGTTTCGCCATTTGCCTGTTCGGCCCGGCGGCCGAGCAGCTCTGGTGGCTGACGCTCGCCGGACTCGACGCCATCGCCTTCGCGCTGGTCATGCGCGGCCAGTTCAGAAAACGGCTTCCGCGTCTGCCGGCCGGCTTGGGCGCGCCCGCCGGGGACAGCGCGTCGCCATGACGCTGTCTGCGACGCTGACCGACCAGGTCGTAGCGCTGGGGCTGGGAGAGCCCGTCGCTTTCTCGGCGTTCCTCGGCGGCTCGGCGGTTTTCGCGCTCGCCGACGGAACGCTGCATTTCAGCGACGGCGCCGACGGGCGCCGGATTCCGGTCCATGAAGACGCCGCCATCCTCGTCGCGGCGCAGGACGGCGACCGGCTCGTCACCGGTGGCGACGACGGCCGCGTCGTCGCGACCGACGCGAAGGGCGGCGTCGAAACTATCGGCGACGAAAAAGGCAGATGGATCGACGCCGTCGCGGCGCGTGGCGGCGCGGTCGCCTGGACGGCGGGAAAGACGGCGCGCGCCCGCTCGGCCAAGGGCGAAGCGAAGTCGCTCGACCTGCCGTCAAGCTCGCGCGGCCTCGCCTTCTTTCCCAAGGGCTACCGGCTGGCGATCGCCCATTACGGCGGCGCGACTCTGTGGTTTCCGAACGCCGGCAAGCCGGAAACGCTCGCCTGGGCGGGTTCGCATCTCGACGCCACGATCTCTCCCGACGGGCGGTTTCTCGTCACGTCGATGCAGGAGAACGCCCTGCACGGCTGGCGTCTCGCCGATGCCAAGCATATGCGGATGGCGGGTTATCCTGGAAAGACTCGCAGCCTCTCCTGGTCGCATGACGGCAAATGGCTGGCGACCTCGGGCGCCGACGCCTGCATCGTCTGGCCCTTCTCCGGCAAGGACGGCCCGATGGGCCAGGCGCCGCGCGAATGCGGGGTCCGTTCCGCGATCGTGACGTGCGTCGCCTTCCATCCCGCGGCGCTCGTCGTCGCGATCGGCTATGACGACGGACTCATCATGCTGACGCGGCTGACCGACGGCTCTGAAATTTTGGTTCGCCATCCGGCGCGGGACCCAGATCGCGCCCGGATCAGCGCGCTCGCCTGGGACGCGAAAGGCGCGCGCCTCGCCTTCGGCGCCGAGAATGGCGACGCCGGGGTGCTGAGCCTGCCGAAGGGGTGAGCGGCGCGCGCATCCCTCTCCCTGCGGGAGAGGGTGGCCCGGCGAAGCCGGGTCGGGAGAGGGGTTACGATTTGCGTCGTCATGCGCCAACGCCCTGCATCACGACACGTCAGCGCGGATAAAATGGGGAGTAGGATACCCCTCACCCGGCCGCTTCGCGGCCACCCTCTCCCAAAGGGAGAGGGATGCGCGCCCTTATTTGATCTGAGGGCGCGGCACGATAGGCGATATCTTGCATATGCCCAAAATCCTCCGCCTTCTCTCCATCGCCGGCTCCGATCCTTCGGGCGGGGCGGGCGTACAGGCGGATCTGAAGACGTTTTCCGCCTTCGGCTGTTACGGCATGGCGGCGATCACCGCGCTCACCGCGCAGAATACGCGGGGCGTGACGGCCGCCTATCCTGTCGCGCCCGACATCGTCGCGACGCAGATCGAGGCGGTCATGTCGGATATTTCTCCCGACGCGATCAAGATCGGCATGCTCGCGACGCCGGACATCGCGCGCGCCGTGGCCGAGACGCTGGCGCGCTTTGATGCGCGCAACGTCGTGCTCGATCCGGTGCTTGTTCCGACGCAAGGCGTCAGCCTCGCGACAACAGGACTGGAGGCCGCGCTGGTCGCGAGCCTTCTGCCTTTAGCGCGGCTTGTCACGCCCAACCTTCATGAGGCGAGCGCGCTGACGCAGACGCCGCTCGCTCGAACGATCGAAGAAATGGCCGCTCAGGGGCGCCTGCTTATCGAGGCCGGCGCGCGCGCCGTGCTGGTCAAAGGCGGCGACCTCGCGGGCGATCCCGTCGACGTGCTCGTGGAAGGCGGCGAGACTCGCGTCTTTTGCGGCCGCCGCATCGCCACACGCCATACGCATGGAACCGGCTGCGCGCTGTCCTCGGCCATCGCCTGCGAACTCGCCAAGGGCGCGCCGCTTATCGACGCGATCGCGACGGCGAAAGTCTGGCTCGAAGGCGCGCTTGAAGCGGCGGATACATTGCGCCTCGGCGACGGCCGCGGCCCGCCGCATCATTTTTTCGCGCTGTGGCCCCCTCCCCAACCCTCCCCCGCTTCGCGGGAGAGGGAGTAGGTTGCGCGCTTCCTCAATGCGCGCAAATTTTTGGTCCATCCGATCGTTCAGGCCAAAGGCGCAGCGGCGCCGCTCCCCTTCTCCCGCTTTAGCGGGGGAACGCAGCGCGAAGCGCCGGAAGGGAGCCGATGAAAGCTTGAGAATTGCAGGGCATTTACCCGGACAGCGCCGCCTTCACCGCCGCGCTCGCCTTGCCGAAATCCATCCGTCCCGTGTATTTCGCCTTGAGCGACGCCACGACCTTGCCCATGTCCTTGATCGAGGCCGCGCCGGTCTCGGCGATCGCCGCCTTCACCGCCGCCGCGACCTCGTCCTCGGAAAGCTGCTGCGGGAGATAGGCGGAAATCACCGCGATTTCGCCGCGCTCCTTGCCCGCGAGATCTTCGCGCCCGGCTTTTTCATAGATTTCCAGCGACTCCTGCCGGCTTTTGATCATTTTCTGGAGCAGCGCGAGTTCGTCGTCGCCGCTCAGCGTCTTGCCCGCGCCGCGCGCCTCGATGTCCTTGTCCTTGAGCGCGGCGTTGATGAGCCGCAGCGCGTCGACCTTGGCGCGCTCGCCCGCCTTCATCGCCGCCTTGAGGTCCGCCGCTATCTTCTCGCGCATGTTGTGTCCTTGGGGTTTCCAATTCCGGGGCGGATGCATTACATCCACAGCCAATCGCGTCATGCCCGCGCTTGTCGCGGGCATCCACGTGGCGCCGCGGCCGTGGATGGCCGGATCAAGTCCGGCCATGACGCGCGGCGAGAGCGCTGTCAAGCGAGCGACGCGCCGGAGAGCTGAGACCTATATGACCCTCGATCAAGATAGCGGCTGGAAGAAACCCCTCCACACCGGCGTGCTGGTTCTCGCCAGTGGAGAAGTGATCGAAGGTTACGGGCTCGGCGCCGTCGGCGAAGCGGTCGGCGAAGTCTGCTTCAACACCGCCATGACCGGCTATCAGGAAATCCTCACGGACCCGTCCTACGCCGCGCAGATCGTCACCTTCACCTTCCCCCACATCGGCAATGTCGGGACCAACGATGAAGACGTCGAAACCGTCGATCTCGACAAGAGCGCCGGCGCGGTCGGCGCCATATTCGGCGCGCCCTGCACCGACCCTTCAAATTTCCGCGCCCAGAAGCCGCTCGCCGACTGGCTCGCCGGGCGCGGCGTCGTCGGCATGTGCGGCATCGACACGCGTGCGCTGACGACGCTTATTCGCGAACGCGGCATGCAGAACGCCGTCATCGCCCATGCGCCGGATGGCTGCTTCGACATTGCGGCGCTCAAAGCCAGGGCCGCCGCATGGCCGGGCATCGACGGCATGGACCTCGTGCCGAGCGTCGGTTCAAAGGAGCGCTATGACTGGCGCGAGACGATTTGGCGGCTTGGCGGCGGCTATGGGGCGCGCAACGGCGCAGCCAAATTTCGCGTGGTCGCGATCGACTATGGCGTGAAGCGCAACATCCTGCGGCTTCTCGCCGAACAGGATTGCGAAGTGGTTGTCGCGCCCGCGACCGCGACGAGCGCGGAGATTTTGGCGCTGAACCCAGACGGCGTCTTTCTCTCGAACGGTCCCGGCGATCCCGCCGAGACCGGCAAATACGCCGCGCCGGTGATCCGTGAGCTGCTCGCGGCGAAGATGCCGACCTTCGGCATTTGCCTTGGCCATCAGATGATGGCGCTCGCCGTCGGCGCCAAGACGAAGAAAATGCCGCAAGGGCATCACGGCGCCAATCATCCGGTGAAGGATTTCACCACCGGCAAGGTCGAGATCGTGTCGATGAATCACGGTTTCGCCGTCGACCGCGACAGCCTGCCGGCAAACGCCGTCGAGACGCATCGCTCGCTCTTCGACGGCTCCAACTGCGGCATCGCGCTCACCGACCGGCCGGCCTTCTCGGTGCAGCACCACCCCGAGGCTTCGCCCGGCCCGCAGGACAGCCATTATCTTTTCCGCCGCTTCGTCGAAATGATGGAGAAGGCGCGGGCGGCCTAACGGTTTAAGGCCGTCAGCGGTTCGGCTTTGTTCGCGAATTTCTCGCAAGGCGGCACGAGCTGATCGAGCGGCTTTTCCTTGGTCGCCGCTTCGCGCATGTCGAGATTCTTGAGCACCGTGAGATAGGGGCCCGAAGGCTGCGTGCGCAAATAGGTCGTCGTCAGCAGCGGACCTTCCGGGAAGTCGCCGCGCCGGCAGGCGTCGGCGCCGACGCCAAAGGAACCATGCGTCTTGCCGGGATCGCGCGCCTTCTCTTCGAGAAATTCCTTCTGCCGGGCGCGGATCGCCGCATAATCGGCCGGATCGACGCGAAAAGCGAAAATGCGCGTTCCGGCCTTCTTCTCGCCGGCGAGCGGCGCGACGTCTTCGGGGGCGGTCATTTCCTTGAGCGCCAGCGTCATCTCGTGCTTCGACTTCTCTTCGCCGTCGCGCCACCAGCCGATTTTCAAGGTCACGCCGCGCTTCTGCGGCTCGAAACTTTCAGGCAGGCGCACCGCCGCGCGCAGCGCGGCCGGATCGACGGAAGCGGCGTCGAAACTGCGCAGCGCCCACATGGTTGAGACCGGCACATGGCTGCAGGCGGCGAGCGTGGCGGCGGCGAGCGCCAGACCGGATAGGCGACGAACAATGCAGGACATAGAACGCCTCATGTATTGAGATATGTTTTTAATGTTTGACATTAAATTTTTCTTGTGTCAACGTAAGCGGCATAAGGAGACCGACATGACCGACTTCCCTGCCCTTTCTTCTTTTGACGATCGTCGCCTCGACTCGCTGCGCCGCCGCATCGGCTGGCTCTGCCAAACGCTGCGCTTCGCGCTCGTCGCCTATTGCCTCTGGATGCTCGTGACGATCGTGATGTTCTGGAGCGACGAGTCAGCGGTCGTTTCGCGATTTGCGTCGCTGAAGGTCGATGTCGAAGGCCTCTCCGCCGATCAGCGCCTTGCCGGCTTCGGCGTCAGCTTCACGATCTGGACGCTGCTCGTCGTCGCCTGCTATGCCGGCTGGAGACTGTTCTCGGCCTATCTCGAAGGGCGCATCTTCACGCCCGATGCGGCGGGATGGCTGCGCGCTCTTGCGCTAGCGGGCCTCATCGCGGCGCTCGTCGATATCGCCACGCGACCGCTAACATCGCTCATCCTCACGGCGCATAAGTCGGCGGGCGCGCATATGGTCTCCGTCTATTTGCGGCCCGAAGATCTTTCGACAATCATGCTGCTCGCGACGCTCCTCGCGCTCGCCCATATCCAGAAGACGGCGGCCGACATCGCCGACGAACATGCGCAGATCGTCTGATGCCGATTATCGTCAATCTCGACGTGATGCTGGCGAAGCGCAAGATGCGTTCGCGCGATCTCGCGCAGCACATCGGCATCGCCGAGCAGAATGTGAGCCTGCTGAAGTCCGGCAAGGTGAAGGGCGTGCGCTTCGACACGCTCGAAAAAATCTGCGAAATTCTGCAGTGTCAGCCGGGCGACATTCTCGAATATCGGCCGGACGGCAAGACGACGCCGTAACTTTTGCGCAAGGAGCGCGCGAACATGCCGCGCACCGTCACCCGTGCGATTGGGATTGGCCTTGGGATTGGGCTTGGGCTTGGGCTCGCCTGCGCCGCCGCGCTCGCGATCGCGACGATGCTGCGGCCAGAGCTTCTCCTCGCCGCGCGCGCCGCGTGGAATGATCCGCGACTGCTCGCCGCCTTCGCCGACGATGCGCGCATTCGCTACGAACCAGAGGCGCGCGCTTGCGCCGCCGAGACGGCCGTGCTTCTTCCCGCCGCCATTGCGCGGATCGAGGCCGCGCACGGGCGCCCCTTTGCGCAGCCGCCGACGGTCGGGGTCTATGCGTCTTTTGACACTTACGCGAGCGCCAACGGCATGGGCGATCCCGGCATCGCCGCCGTGACGCGGGCCGGGGTGGCGCTTTTGTCGCCGACGCTGTGCGTCGCCGAGCGCGGTCGGCTCGACGGCGTTCTCACGCATGAGCTGTCGCATGTGCATCTCTCGGGCTGGCGGCCGCTTGGCGCGCCGCGCGCGCCGCAATGGTTCACCGAAGGACTCGCGGTGATGGCGTCGAACGGCGGCGGCGCCGAGGGCGTCAGCGACGCGGACGCCGCGCAGGCGATCCGTGACGGCTACCGGGTCGTGCTCGACGGGCGGCGCTGGATTGATTTCGCGGGGCTGGCCTTCGAACGCGAACCGCCGCGCGATCCGAAGCTCGATGCGCTCACCCAGCGCCAGCGGCTCGCCTATCGGCAGGCGGGCATGTTCGTCGGCTGGCTGCGCAGGCGCGACGAGACGGCGTTCCTGCAGCTGCTTCGCGCGCTCGAAGCGGGCCAGGCTTTCGATCCGTCGATCGAATCGGCCTTTGGCGAAAGCGCGCCGTCGCTTTGGCGGCGCTTCGTTTCAGGTATCTCTCAACCATCTGGCGCCGGCTAATCCTCAAACGCTTCGCGAAGGCCGGCAAGAACGGCGGCGAGCGTAGCGTTTGACGCTTTGCCCAGGCGCTTGACGAGCCGCTGCTTGTCGATTGCGCGAATTTGATCGAGCAGCACGAGCCCGCGCTTGCCCTTGAACGTCAGCGCGACGCGAAAGCCGGCGGGGCGGCTTCCCGTCGTCAGCGGCGCGACGATCGCGGCGCCCAAGTGGTCATGCATTTCCGGCGGCGAAACAATCAGACATGGCCGCGTCTTCTGAATTTCGCTTCCGATCGTCGGATCGAGCGCGGCGAGCCAGATTTCGCCGCGCTTCACCACGTCAGTTTTTCGTCGCCTTCATTGCCGAACTCCGGCCATAGAAGCGCGTCGTCGCCATGCTCGGCGATGCGGCGAGCGTCATCGCTCCAACCCTCGCGTACGCGCTTCTTGAGCGGCGTGACGACAAGACGGCCTTGCTCGACGGTCAATTCGACGTCGTCTCCGACGTCCGCCCCGATTTCGGCAAGGAACGGCTTGGGGATAATCAGGCCGGAAGAGTTTCCCATTTTTCGAAGAGCGCTGCGCATCGCATGTCCAACAATGTTATAACTTAGTTATAACTCTGTCGCCTGGATTCGCAATCCCTTACTTCAAGAACACGTAAATATCCACGTCGACGTTCGCGTCGTCGCCCTTAAAATCCGTGAGATATTCCTCGATGATCAGGTCCTTGGTGTCGAGGCCCTTCTCGTCGAGATAGGCGGCGATCGCCTCATAGGTCGCCTCGATCTCGTCATAGGCGCCGCGATGCTGGAATTTTAGCGCCTTGCCGGCGGGCGAAGCGCCGATGGCGACGCCCTCGGGCAGTTTCGGCGCGCCTTCCGGCGCCGCCGATAATGGGGCCATCGCCTCGAAGGAAAAGCCGGCGTCGTCAGTCTTGGTGAAAACGGCGAAGGGCCGGCCATTGACCGCCAGTCCCGCCTTGCCGACGGCGTCGTTGACTTTGGCGAGGGCCTCGGAGAGCGTCTTGGCCGCGTCGTTCCACTTGCCCTGCCCCTTGATGACGGCGGCGGGCCGCGCATCGACGGTCACGGTCTGGCTCATCACCGCCTGGGCCGCTTCGTCGGCGGCGCTCCCCGGCGGGCCGGCTTCCGCCGGCTTCTCCTCGCCGGGCTTTGCCTCGTCTGGTTTCGTCTCGCCGGGAGCAGCGGCGCCTTTGTCGCCGGGCTTTGCCTCCGGCGCCGCGGCTGGCGGCGCGGCCGGCTGCGGCGGAGCGGGCGGCTGCGGCGGAGCGGGCGGCTGGGGAGCGGATTTCTCCGTCTCCTCGACGCCGCGGCCAGGAAGCAGCGCGCGTTCGGAATAGATCGCGGCGCCTGCCACGAAAATGGTGAATATCACCAGCGCCCGCCAATGGCGTCGCAGGCTGTCCAGTAAGCCCGGTTCGTCTTCCATGGTCGAGCGCCCTAATTGGCCATCATGGCATTTTGGCGCTCGCTGCGGCAGCGTCCCGGCGGACGCAGTGGC
>JAKFXD010000031.1 GCA_021731565.1 Methylocystis sp.
AAGAGAGAATCAGCGAAGACGCGCTTAACTCAACCGCACATGGCTCCTTTGCGCGGCGTCATGTCAATATGATGGCCGACAGCTCAATCGGATGTCCAAAGCAAAATGGGGAACGCGGCTGCGCCGCGCTCCCCAAAGGCGAAGAAGAGTCCTGGTCGACTATGAGATAGGGTTTGTCAGCGCGTCGACAAGGCTATTTCAATGAAGCGCGCGCGCTTGCCGTCGGGCCGCCGGGGATGAAAGGCGCCATGCCGCCGCGCGCCAATTCGTCGGCGCGCTCGTTCATCTCGTGGCCCGAATGGCCCTTGACCCAATGCCATTCGACGTCATGCGGCTCCGCCGCCGCTTCCAGCCTTTGCCAGAGATCGACGTTTTTCACCGGCTTTCGGTCGGCGGTGCGCCAACCGCGCGCTTTCCAGCCGGCGATCCATGAGGTGATCCCGCCGCGCAAATATTGCGAATCAGTGTGGAGATCGACCGCGCAAGGCCGCGTCAGAGTTTCAAGCGCCATGATCGCCGCCATCAGCTCCATGCGGTTGTTGGTGGTGAGCGGCTCGCCGCCGTTGATCTCCTTTTCGCGATCGCCGAATCGTAAAATCGCGCCCCAGCCGCCAGGCCCCGGATTGCCCGAGCAGGCGCCGTCGGTCCAGATCGTGGCGCGGCGCGTCACGAGACGAGGCCATAGACGCGCGCATCGGCGGCGGACTGGTGAAAGCGGAGCTTGGCGAGATATTCGCGCGGGTCCTTCGGCCGCACCAATGCGCCCGGCGGCACGTTGAGCCAGTCGACGTAGCGGGTCAGCAGGAAACGCAGCGCGGCGCCGCGCGCGAGCGTCGGAAAGGCCGCTATCTCGGACAAGGAGAGCGGCCGGATTCGGCGGTAGGCGTCGAGCAGCGCGGCGCCTTTCTCGGGCTGATAGCGATGCTCGGCGTCAAAGCACCAGGCGTTCAGGCAGATCGCCAGATCATAGGCGTAGGCGTCGGTGCAGGCGAAGTAGAAGTCGATCAGACCGGAGATTCGCTCGCCGAGAAAGAACACATTGTCCGGGAAAAGATCGGCGTGGATCACGCCGCCCGGCAGGTCGCCCGGCCAGTCCCGCTCCAGATGATCGAGTTCCGCTTCGACAAGCGCGCGCAGCCCCGTTGCTACCTCGTCAGCGCGCGACGCGCAGCTCGCGAAAAGCGGTCGCCATCCCTCGACCGACAGCGCGTTGCGGCGCCGCTGCGTGAAATCGGCGCCGGCGAGGTGAAATTGCGCCAGCGTCGCGCCGAGCGCGGCGCAATGCGCGGCGTCGGGGTGATGGATGGAATAGCCGTCAAGGAAGGTGATGATCGCGGCGGGGCGGCCGGCGAGTCGCCCGAGCGCGACGCCGGCGCGGTCTTTAACCGGCAGCGGACAGGTGACGCCGCGCGCGGCCAGATGCTCCATCAGGTTCAAAAAGAACGGCAGATCTTCTTCCGCGACGCGCTTCTCATAAAGCGTGAGGATGAAGCTGCCGGCGCCGGTATGGAGATAGTAGTTGGAGTTTTCGACGCCCTCGGCGATGCCTTTGCAGGACAGCAGGTCGCCAAGGTCATAGGCCGAGAGGAAAGCGATCAGCTCCTCATCGTCGACGAGCGTATAGACAGCCATGCGCGCCGACCGTTCCCGCAGGCCGCCCTCAGGCGATCGCCCGCAGTTCCTTTGGCAGAGGAAAGGACACGTTCTCGTCGGCGCTGGAGATCGTCTCGACGACAATGTCGTAACGCTCGGCGAAGGCGTCCATGATCTCCTCCACCAGAACCTCGGGCGCGGATGCGCCGGCGGTAATGCCGAGCGTCGATATGGCGCCGAAAATCTCCCAGTCGATCTCTCTGCGGCCCTGCACGAGCTGGGCCGGCGCGCCGGCGCGCTCGGCCACTTCGCGCAGCCGCTGCGAGTTGGAGGAATTGGGCGATCCGACGACAATCACCGCGTCGACGTAAGGCGCGACCTCCTTGACCGCCGCCTGGCGGTTGGTGGTCGCATAGCAGATGTCTTCCTTGTGCGGGCCGATGATCTTTGGAAAGCGCCGCATCAGCGCGTTGACGATCCCTTGCGAGTCGTCGACCGACAGCGTCGTTTGCGTCACATAAGCCAGATTGGATTCATCGTCGAATTTCAGTCGATCGATGTCTTCGACGGACTCGACCAGCACCACCGCGCCTTCCGGCAGCTGCCCCATGGTGCCGACGACTTCCGGATGGCCGGAATGTCCGACGAGCAGCACGCGACGGCCGCGCCGCGAATGAATTTCCGCCTCCCTGTGCACTTTCGTGACGAGCGGACAGGTCGCGTCGATGGCGAGAAGGCCTCGCTCGGCCGCTGCGGCGGAGACCTCCTTGGCGACGCCATGCGCCGAGAAGATCACCGGCGCCTGGGTGTCGGGAATCTCGTCGAGCTCCTCGACGAAAATCGCGCCCTTGGCCTTGAGCGATTCGACGACATAGCGATTGTGGACGATTTCGTGCCGCACATAGACGGGCGGCCCGAATTTGGCCAGCGCCCGCTCGACGGCGTCGATCGCGCGCACGACGCCCGCGCAAAACCCCCGCGGCGAACACAGGAGGATTTTGAGCGGCGGCTTCGCGGGCCGAGAGTGAACGTTCATCTTCGCGCCTTTGGCAGAGGCGGCGCGAGGCGGCGAGTCGCTCAAGCGCCAAACGCGGCCATCCAGAATCCCGGACTGAACGCCGGCAAGCAATGTCGCGCATGCGCGGCGGTGTCAAGCCGCCCGCGACGCGCGGGCCGGCGGCGACGGACCCATCCGCCAGCAAGGCCAATATCTTGCACAACGCCCTGCGCCCCGAATGGTTTCCCCCGGCCTTGCCGCCGATTGGCGGCGCCGCCGCTCTGTGACACCATGATGGCGGGCCCAGCATCCCGGGCCCGAATGAACGGAGCTGCGCGCATGTCCTATCTCGACGAGATTTTGCAGTCGGCGCAAGGCGGCCAGCTGGTCGCCAATCTGGCTCAACGCTTTGGCCTGACCGACGAACAGATGGAGGGCGCGATCAGCGCGCTCGCGCCAGCGCTCGAAATCGGTTTGAGCAACGCCGCCGAAAATCCGCTGCTGTTCGAAAGGCTTCTGGGCGACATCGCCGCGCCCGGACGCGCGGCGGCCTTTTATGAGCCCGGCGCCGCGCATGACTTGGACTCTGTCGCGCAGTCGCGGCGGCTGCTCGACGATCTCTTCGGCTCTCCGGCGGCGGCCGGACAGGTGGTGCAGGTCGCCGCGCGCCAGTCGGGGCTGCGTCCCGATATTCTGTCGCAGCTGCTGCCGGTGCTCGCCTCGGTTCTCATCGGCGGACTGGTCAAGAATATGGGCAAGAGCGGTCTCGGGGGCGTTTTAGGTCAGCTGGTCAATTCCGGCGCGCTCGGCTCGATCCTGGAACAAATGCTCGGCGGCGCCCGCGCGCCGCAACCCGAACCCGCGCCGATGCCGACGCCACGCGGCGGCGGAATGGGCGGCGGCGCGCTCGGCGGAATCCTGGGATCGATCCTCGGGTCGCTGCTTGGCGGCGGCCGCCGTCCGGCGCCGGGACCCTATCGTGGACCGGCGGACGATTCAGGCGGCGGCCCGCTCGATCTTGACCCAGGTCGAAGCCGCCCCCAGGGCATGCCGGAGGACATCGACCAGGCGTCGATCCAGCAGGCGATCGAGGAGATCAAGAAAACGCTGCAGATCGGACGCGCCAGCGGAGGCGAAACCGCAGGTCCGCGCTCCGATTTCGAGAGCATCATCGGCCAGATGTTCGGCAAACGCTGAGCGAGGCGGCGCCGTCTCGGCGGCGGGCCAAGCCCGCCGGAGACGGACGGCCGATCCTTAGGAGATGCGCCCTTCCCGGCCGGCGCGACGCAGGCTTGCGCAGCGCCGGCTTTCCTGCAATCCAGTCGGCGCGAATCCTCGACAGCGCGAGGCGCGTCCGCGCCGCAATCGCGCCCTTCCTCGAACACGGACAGTTTCCGATAGATGGCCCGCGACGTATCCGACACGACGCCGATCACGTCGCGCAACATGTTGGTCGAATGGCTGGAAGCCGGCTGCAAGACCGGCGGCGCGCCGCTCCGCATCGGCACCGAACATGAGAAAATCCCGTTTTACGCCGCCGACCATACGCCGGTCCCCTATGAGGGCTCGGCCGGCCGCGGCGGCGTGCGCGCGCTGCTCGATGGTCTGGGCGACGCGCTCGGCTGGGCGCCGATTTTCGACCGCGACGCGTTGATCGGCCTCTACCAGCCCGATGGCGGCGGGGCGATTTCGCTCGAGCCCGGCGGACAATTCGAATTGTCCGGCGCGCCGCTGCTTGACGTTCACGCCACCAAGGACGAGCTCGACGCGCATTTCGACGCGCTTGCGCCGGCGGCGCGCGCGCTCGGGATTCGTTTCCTCGATCTCGGCTGCAGCCCCAAATGGTCGCGCGCCGAAACGCCGGCGATGCCCAAGCAGCGCTACGCCATCATGCAGGCCTATATGCCGAAAGTTGGCGCGCGCGGGCTCGACATGATGTTTCGCACCGCCACCGTGCAGGTCAACGTCGACTTCGTCGATGAGCCCGACATGGTTCAAAAGATGCGGGTCGGCCTCGCTCTGCAGCCGTTCGTCACCGCGATTTTCGCCAATTCGCCGTTTCTCGACGGCAAGCCGACCGGCCGGCTGTCGCAGCGGTCCTATATTTGGCTCGACACCGACCCGAATCGCACCGGCATGCTGCCCTTCGCCTTCGAACAGGGGTTCGGCTTCGAGCGATATGTCGACTATGCGCTTGACGTGCCGATGTATTTCGTCAAGCGCGGAGACGACTATTACGACGTCGCCGGCGCGAGCTTTCGCGATCTGATGAAGGGGCGGCTTCAGCAATTGCCCGGCGAACAGGCCACAATGTCCGACTGGGCCAATCACCTCTCGACGATTTTTCCCGAGGTCAGACTAAAGACCTATCTTGAAATGCGCGGCGCGGACGCCGGGCCTCGCACCCATTTCACCGCCCTTGCGGCGCTCTTCGCCGGCCTGTTCTATGATTCCGGCGCGCTCGACGAGGCGCGCGAACTCACCAAGGATTGGAGCGCCGACGCCCGCCAGGCGCTGCGCGACGACGTTCCCGCGCTGGCGCTCGATGCGACGATCGGGGGCCGCAGCCTGCGCGACATCGGGCGCGACGTTCTTTCGCTGGCCGAACGCGGCTTGCGCGGGCGCGCGCGACTCGACGCGCAGGGGCGCGACGAAAGCGTTTTTCTCGCGCCGCTCGAAGCAATTCTCGAAGATGGTCGAACTTTGGCGCAGCAGCGGCTGGACGCCTATCACGGCGGCTGGGGACGATCGATCGACGCCGCCTTCACGAACTGCGTTCTGCCGCTATAGCGGTTTCGAATCGCCTAAACGCAGCGTGAATTAGCGCGGGAAGAGATCGTGCAGTCCGAAGGGCGCCATCGGGAGCCATGAGGAACGCGCGGAGGCATGCTGCATGCCGTCACGCGGCATCGCCGCGTAACCCATCGGCGCGACCGGCGTTCGAGGCATGGTGACGCGGACGTGACCGCCCAGTCGAACGCAGCCGTTTGACCCTGCGACTGCGACATAATCGGCGCCATAGCGCGCGCATTGGCTGACATTCTCGGCGCGAACCGGCGTGACAGCCAGCGCGGTGAGCGCGACAACGCCAAAATAGCGTCCCGGAAACAGACGGTCGCTGCGGCTTGTGATGTTTAGGATCGTCATAATATTTGGCCTTACCTCCGAAAGTTCGCGCAAGGCGCGCGAGATTTCAGGAGCCTTGCAATCCCGACCAAGTCTCTCGATACGCAATCGTTACGCCGGCGGCGAAGTTGGGCCTCTGGCCTCGAAGCAGCGCTCCGTTCCGCCGACCGCAACTAGAGCCAAACATCGTGGCAGGATCGTGTCGTTGACGCCGACGGGCAAAGCGCGCCGACGTCGCTTTGAGAACTACGCTTTATTTTCCATTTATTTATTTTTTGTTTAGGAATCGGGCGCGTCGGCGGAGCGCCAATCGCCGATCGCGGCCTGTATGATCGCCAGAGCGGCGACCGCGGCGGTGTCGGCGCGAAGCACGCGCGGTCCAAGCGACAGGCAAACGACGTTCGGCGAATTTCGAATCGACGCGCGTTCGGCGTCGTCGAAGCCGCCTTCGGGCCCAATGAGCACGCTCACGCCCGCTCGGGCCGTGCGGCCGGCGAGCGCATCCGCCGGATTGGCGAGATCGGCATGTTCGTCGCAAAAAACCAGCAGCCGCCGCGCCGGCAAACGCGCCAGAAAATCGGGCAATTCGACTGCGGCGCCGACTTCGGGAACGGCCAGCACGCCGCATTGCTCGGCGGCTTCGATGACATTCGATTGAAGCCGCGCCGAATTGATTCGGCGGACCTGCGTGCGATGCGTGATCACCGGAATGAGCCGGCCGGCGCCCATCTCCGTGGCCTTTTGCGCCATATAGTCGAGCCGCGCCTGCTTCAACGGAGCGAAACAATAGTCGAGGTCGGCGCGTTCGGGCTGTGCGCGCAGGCGCTCGGCGACGCGCAGTCTTGCGGCGCGGCGCGATACATCGAAGAGCGTCGCGCGAAATTCGCCGTCGCGGCCGTTGAACAGATGTATCGCGGCGCCCTCGCGCAGGCGCAGGACATTGAGCAGATAGTTCAACGCCTCAGCTGAAGGCGCGAATTCGGCGCCCGGCGCGAGTTCGTCGCGAACGAACAGGCGCTGAGCGGTAAAATCGTAAGCTGACACAATCGCTTCCCAGCGGAGACGCGAGCGCCATGCGCGCTTGCCATGAAGCCGCCGCTTTGTTGCGTGCAGGTTCGCTAAAACTTGCGTCGCCGGCAAGCCTGCTGGTATTGCTGCACGCCTGATGAACGGACCACAAGCCTGATGAGCGGACCAAGAGACATGATCATCGGCGCTATCAATTTTCCGCGCGCGCTCGCGCGACTCTCCTTCTTCGCGGCGCTGCTCGCGGCGAACGGCGCGCTTGCGCAAAGCTGCCAGGAGGATTTTCAGAAGCTCACCGTCAAGCGGATGGCCGGCATCGAGGCGCTCAACGCCATCGGCAAGGCGGGCAAGGGCAAGATGGATCCCGAGGCCGCCTGCCCGGCTGCGCGCCGTCTCGTCGCCATCGAGACCGAGATGATGAACTACCTGGCCAAGAACAAGGAATGGTGCAACATCCCTGACAATGTCGCCGACGGCTTCAAGGAAGCGCGCAACAAGACTCAGGCCTTCGCCGCGCAGGCCTGCGCGGCCGCGGCGAAGATGAAAGAGATGCGCGATCAGGCGGCCGCCGGGGGCGGCGGCATGATGGCGCCGCCGAAACTGCCCGCCGGACCGCTGTGAGCGCAGCGCGAAGCGGCGATTCGTCGGAGGCGACCGCGCTCCCCGACGCGATCGCCGGCCATCCGCTGCTCCGGCGCGCGCCGCCAGCGCTGCTTCCCTATATTCAGCTCGCGCGGCTCGATCGGCCGGTCGGCTGGCAGCTGCTGCTGCTCCCCTGCTGGGAATCGAGCGCGCTCGCGTCCGTCGCGCTGCGCGAAGGCCCGAACATCTGGCATCTGACCCTGTTCTTCATCGGGGCTGTCGTCATGCGCGGCGCTGGCTCGACCTATAACGACTATGTCGATCGCGAGATTGACGCCAAGGTCGAGCGCACGCGGCTGCGACCGCTCGCCAGCGGACGGGTGACGCCGCGCGCCGCGCTCGGCTTTGTCGTCGCGCAGTGCCTCGTCGGACTCGCCGTGCTCTTGTCGTTCAACGGGCTGACAATCGCGCTTGGACTGATTTCGCCGCTGATCGTGCTGATCTATCCTTTCGCCAAGCGCTTCACCTCCTGGCCGCAGGCGATTCTCGGATCGGCCTTCGCCTATGGCGCGCTGCTCGGCTGGACGGCGCAGACGGGCGCGCTCGGCGCGCCGGCGCTTTTCCTCTACGCCGCCGCCGTCGCATGGACCATCGGCTTCGATACGATTTACGCGCTTCAGGACCTTACGGACGACGCGATCGTCGGCGTGCGCTCGACGGCGCGTCTC
This sequence comes from Methylocystis sp., assembly GCA_021731565.1. GTDB lineage: Bacteria > Pseudomonadota > Alphaproteobacteria > Rhizobiales > Beijerinckiaceae > Methylocystis. The sequence goes on from JAKFXD010000031.1 coordinate 8,053, forward strand.
TTCGGGCCGCGCGTGCAACTGGCGGTCGGCGCGCTCTACGCCCTATCCGCGGCGAGCGCCGCCGTCGCCGTGTTTCTTTCGGGCGGCGGGTGGCTGTCCTATGTCGGCGTCGCCGCCTATGCGGCGCATCTCGCCTGGCAGACGGCGCAGACGAAAGAGGACGCCGCGCCCGAAACCGCGCTTCGCCTGTTCCGCTCCAATCGCGACGCCGGGCTGCTGCTGTTTGCGGGCTTCTTCGCGCAGAGCGTAACTTTTTTGTTCTGACCCCGCCGCCCCTCTATTTTTCGAGCTCCTTTTTCCGATCGATGCAGGAATCGATTTCCTTCTTGTCCAGCTCCCAGTAGGAGCCGCCGCACAGCGCCTGATAGCGGCTGCTGACGAAAAACGACCAGACGTAATAGAGAGTCAGCAGCACTGCGGCGGCCATAGCGACCTTCATGATGAGGTTGAACCGCCTCTCCGGATCTTCCGTGTCAGACATTTTTATCTCCGCGCCAATGTTTGGCCGTTAGGGAAAGCGGCTGTCAACGTCAGTCCAATGTCTGCCGGAATCGCATCACCGCGACGCTCATCGCAATAAGCGTGAAAGCCGCGAGCGCGCCGGCGTCGACGGCAAGGTCGCCGAAGGTCGAGCCTTTCAACATCACCGAGCGCACGATGCGCAGATAATGGGTGAGCGGCAGCGCCTCTCCGACATATTGCGCCCATTTCGGCATGCCGTAGAACGGAAAAAGGAAGCCCGACAAAAGCATGCTCGGCAGAAAAAAGAAAAAGGTCAGCTGCATCGCCTGCAGCTGGTTTTCCGCGACCGTCGAGAAGGTGTAGCCGACGGACAGATTGGCGACGATGAAGAGCAGGGTCAGCGTGGTGAGGGTGAACAGCGAGCCGACCACCGGCACTTGAAACAGCAGCGCCGCGAAGATGAGAATCGTCGCCATCTGCACCGCGCCGACGACCACATAGGGCGCGATTTTTCCGAGCATGATCTCGACCGGGAGTATCGGCATGGCGAGCAACGCCTCCATCGTTCCCCGCTCGATTTCCCGAGTCACCGACATCGCCGTATACATCAGCATCGTCATGGTCAAAATCGTCCCGATCAGTCCGGGCACGATGTTGCGGCGCGTCTCTCCCGCTGGATTGTAGCGGCGATGCACGCGCATCTCATAAGGCGCCGCGTCTTGCGAAAGCGACGCCAGCGGTCCGATCAGTTCCCGGTCGAGCGCCTGATTGGCGGCGCCGAGCGCGGCGGCGACGGCGCCAGAGGTGGCGACCGGGTCGGACGCGTCGGCGATCAGCAGCACCGCCGGCTTTTCGCCGCGGACCAGCCGGCGGGAAAAATCAGGCGGAATCTGAATGACGAATTGTGCTTTGTTGGAAAGGATCAATTCGTCGGCGTCCGCTTCGCCCCTGGCGACATATTTGATGTCGAAATAATCGGTCGCCCGCAAGGCGCCGATCAGCGCGCGCGCGATCGGACTGTCGTCGCTCGTCAGCACGGCCGTCGGGAGATGCTTGGGATCGGTGTTGATCGCGAATCCGAAGAGCAGCAGTTGCATGAGCGGAATGCCGACGATCATCGCGAAGGTCGGCCGGTCGCGGCGAAGCTGAATGAACTCCTTGACGAACATGGCGACGCAACGGCGGAAGGACTGCGCCAGCGCGCCGCGCGCCGGACGCCGGACGTCGCTCGGCAGGTCTTGCGGCGCGCTCATCGGTCCGCTCCCGCGCGGGTCATCAAATCGATGAACACGTCTTCGAGCGTCGGCTCGTCGCGTTTCCACTGGCGACGGCCTTCGGCGCCATAGCGGCGGGCGAGGCGCTCGATGGCCGCTTGGTCGCGCCCGCCGACATGCAGCGCCGAACCGAAGCGCGCGACAATGTCGACGCCGGGCTGATGTTTCAATTCGCTGGCGAGCGCATCGAGAGCCTCGCCGGTCACAACCCATGTCGAAAGCTGCGCGCCGGCGACGATCTCCGGCATCGTGCCCGAAGCGAGCAGCCGGCCGTTGGCGATGTAAGCGATCTTATGGCAGCGCTCGGCTTCGTCCATGTAATGGGTCGAAACCAGCACGGTCAGGCCTTGCGTCGAGAGATGATGGATTTCATCCCAGAAATCGCGGCGCGCCTTGGGATCGACGCCCGCTGTCGGCTCGTCGAGAAGCAGCAGCGCCGGACCGGGAAGGATGCAGGCGCCGAGCGCCAGCCGCTGCTTCCAGCCGCCGGACAGTTCGCCGGCGAGCTGATCGGCGCGCGCGGCGAGTCCCAGTCGCTCGAGCGCCGCCTGCGCCGCGTCCTCGGGCGCTTCAAGATTATAGACCCGCGCGACGAATTCCAGATTTTCGCGAATGGTGAGGTCGCGATAGAGCGAAAAGCCCTGCGTCATATAGCCGACGCAACGTTTGATCTCCTTCTGCTGGCGGCGGATGTCGTAGCCAAGACAGGTGCCCTCGCCCGAATCCGGGGTCAGCAGGCCGCAGAGCATGCGGATCGTCGTCGTCTTGCCGCTGCCGTTCGGGCCGAGAAATCCCTGAATGTCGCCGCGCGCGACCTGCAGCGAGAGATTGTCGACGACTTTTTTCCCGCCGAAGGATTTGGTCAGCCCGCGCGCGTCGATCGCGATCTCGCGCTCGACGCTCATGGCGCAGGTTCCGTCGATTCCGGCGCTTGCGTCACCGCGACCGGCATTCCCAGCGGCACGGCGCGCGCCGCGCCTTCAAGAAGCGCCTCGACCTTGAAGACGAGCTTGGCGCGCTCCTTGTCGCTGAAGATGACGGGCGGCGTGTATTCCTGGCGGCCGGCGATATAATTGACGCGTCCGTAAAGATCGCCGGCGCAGCCGTCGCATGTTATGCGCACCCGTTCGCCAAGCGAAACTTTCGGAAGCTCCGGTTCGGAGACGTAGAACCGCACTTTGCGATTCTGTGGCGGCAGCAGCGCGATGACCGGCTGGCCGGCGTTGACGATTTCGCCGGGCCGGAAAAACACGTCCTGCACGGCGCCGTCGGCGGGCGCGACGACGCTCTGGCGCTTGATGCGAATGTTCAGCGCATCGAGCTGCGCGCGCGCCTGTTTCAAACTGGCTTCGGCGGCTTCGATCTCATGCGAACGGCTCGCCATGCGCGAGGCCTCGACCTGCCGGCGCGCCTCCTTCACGCTCGCTTCGTCGCGCGCGCGCGCCATCTCGGCGCGATCGAGCGCCGCCTTGGCGACATGGCCCTCGGCGTAAAGCTTGCGCTGCCGCTCGTAATCGGCGCGCGACAATTGCAGCGCGGCCTCGGCGCGCTCCAGCGCCGCCTGCAGAACCGCGATCTGCTCGGGACGATTCATCGCCGCCTGCAGATTTTCCGCCTGCGCCTCGAGTTGCGCGATGCGCGCCGCCGCCTCGTCGCGGGCGCGATCGAGAAGCGCCGTCGACATGGCGAACAGCGGATCGCCCTTCTTCACCACCGAACCGGCGGCGACCGCAATGCTCGCGACTTTCTCGCTCTCATGGGGAGCAATATAGAGGGTGTCCCCCTCGACATAGCCGAGGAAGACGCCGTCAGCATTGGCCGGACGATAGGCGACGCGCCAAATGACGACGGCGAGAAGCGCCATCGCCACAAGGAACAGGAGACGTTTCATGCGACGGGAGCGAAGAGCGGATCGAACATGATCGGATTATGCACCTCCGCCGCCGCGCCGCGAAACCCCGCCGGAAGCAAGCGAGCCGAAGCCTTCCTCAAGCGCGAAACTCCTTTTGCCGCAGCCGCCGCAAAAAGGCTAGAATGCCTCCAAGAAAGGCGAAAAGGGATTGAAAATGGCTGAAGATACGGAGCTGCCGCCGCGTGAATCCATGGAATATGACGTGGTCGTGGTCGGCGCGGGTCCGGCCGGCCTCGCCGCGGCGATTCGCTTGAAGCAAATCGCGCCCGATCTTTCGGTCGTCGTCATCGAAAAAGGCTCCGAGCCCGGCGCGCATATTCTGTCGGGCGCGGTGATCGACCCGATCGGCCTCGATCGTCTGCTGCCCGAGTGGCGCACGCGCGACGATTCTCCGCTGAAAACTCAGGTGCACGAAGATCATTTTCTGCTGCTGACGGAAAAGGGCGGCTTTCGCATCCCTAACATGCTGATGCCGCGGCTGATGAACAACCACGGCAATTTTATCGGCTCGCTCGGCAATGTCGTGCGCTTTCTCGCCGCCGAAGCCGAAAGCCTCGGCGTGGAGGTCTACCCCGGCTTCGCCGGCGCCGAAATTCTTTACGGCGAGAACGGCGAAATCGTCGGCGTCGCGACGGGCGACATGGGCGTCGGCCGCGACGGCGAACCGAAGGACAGTTTCACCCGAGGGATGGAGCTGAAGGGCAAATATACGATCTTCGCCGAAGGCGCGCGCGGCTCGCTGACCAAGCAGCTGCTCGCCAGATACGATCTTTGCGCCAACAGCGAGCCGCAGAAATTCGGCATCGGCTTCAAGGAGCTGTGGCGCATCCAGAAGGAGAAGCACAAGGACGGGCTCGTCCAGCATTCCTTCGGCTGGCCGCTCGCCGGCGATACCGGCGGCGGCTCTTTCCTTTATCATTTCGACGACGATCTCGTGTCGATCGGTTTCGTCGTGCACCTCAACTATTCAAATCCGACGCTCTCTCCCTTCGACGAGTTTCAACGCTTCAAGACGCATCCGATGGTCGCGCCGACGCTCGAAGGCGGCGAACGTCTGTCCTATGGCGCGCGCGCGCTGACCGAAGGCGGATGGCAGAGCGTGCCCAGGCTCGTCATGCCCGGCGGCGCGCTGGCCGGCTGCGGCGCCGGCTTCATGAACGTGCCGCGCATCAAGGGGTCGCATAATGCGATGCTCTCCGGGATTTTATGCGCCGAACATGTCGCGGCGGCGATCGGCGAAGGCCGCGCGCATGACACGGTCGACGCCTATGACGCGGCCTGGCGATCTTCGGACATCGGCCGCGATCTGAAGCGCGTGCGCAACGTCAAGCCGCTATGGTCCAAATACGGCACCTATGTCGGCGCGCCGCTCTTCGGCCTCGACATGTGGACGAACGAGCTCCTCGGCTTTTCCTTCTTCGGCACGCTCAAACACGGCAAGGCCGATTACGAGACGCTAAAGCCGCTCTCGGAAGTCACGCCGATCGTCTATCCGAAACGCGCCAGCAAACTTGTCTTCGACAAGCTCTCGTCGGTGTTCGTCTCCAACACCAATCATGAGGAGGATCAGCCGGTCCATCTGAAGCTCGCCGATCCGGAGATCCCCATCGAGCGCAATCTTCCGGTCTATGGCGAGCCGGCGCGGCTCTATTGCCCGGCGGGCGTCTATGAAGTGGTCTATGCCGACGAAGAGACGCGCCGCGATCCGCGTTTCGTGATCAACGCGCAGAATTGCGTTCACTGCAAGACATGCGACATCAAGGACCCGGCGCAGAACATCACCTGGGTTCCCCCGGAAGGCGGCGGCGGACCGAATTATCCGAATATGTAAGCCGCTTTGGTCAACCTGAGGAGCAAGCGAAGCGCGCGGCTCGAAAGGCCGGCGAACGCCTTGCAAGAAGCCGACATTGCTTCGTCGCTTCACGCCTCGCGATGACGCGCGGAGGAGTCGCCAACGCCAATGTTCTTCCTCGCCTCGAAGATTCTCGGCTTCCTTCTGGCGCCCGTTCATGTCGCCATCTTTCTTTGCGCCATCGGCGCGGCGCTGCTCTACACGCGCTGGCGTGCATGGGGTCGCACGCTCACGACCATGGGCGCGCTCGCGCTGCTCCTCATGGGTTTCACGCCGCTCGGCGATATGCTCGCGGCGTCGCTCGAAGGCCGCTTTTACGAGGCGCCGCGCGATCCGCCGGCGGCGCCCGACGGAATCATCGTGCTCGGCGGAGCGGCCAATGCGGAGCTGAGCGCCGAGCGAATCTGGCCGGTTTTATCGGAGGCGGCGGAACGCCTCACGACGCCGATCGCGCTGATGCGAAAATATCCAGCGGCGCGGCTCGTTTTCAGCGGCGGATCGGCGGCGCTTCTAGGCTTTCCCTATTCGGAAACCAAGGTCGCGAAACAATTCTGGAACGACGCCGGCGTTGACGACAGCCGCGTCATCTATGAAGAGCGCTCGCGCAACACGCTGGAGAACGCCGTCTTCACGCGCGAACTGGTTCAGCCGAAGGCGGGCGAACGCTGGCTGCTTGTCACCTCCGCCATGCACATGCCGCGCGCGATCGGCGTCTTTCGCAAGGCGGGCTTTCCGGTGATCGCCTTTCCGGTCGATTACCGCGCGCGTCGCGATGTCTGGCGTCTCGAATTTCCAGGCGGCGCAGTTGGCGCCTTGGCTCTCGTCGAATCCGCCGCGCATGAATGGGCGGGGCTTGTCGCCTATCGGCTGACCGGAAAGACCGACGCGCTTTTTCCCGCGCCGTGACCTATTCCGGGCGGCTGCGCCGGCCGCGCGATGCGCCCGCCGGCTCCATGCTGCGCCCGCCTCCGCCGCCCGGATAGGCGCCGTGTTTCATTTCCAGGAAAAGGGCGATGGCCTGCGCGCGATTGCGCACGTCGAGCTTCTCGAAAAGATTGCGCAGGTGGAATTTGATCGTGTTGATCGACACTCCGAAATCCTTGGCGAGCTGGCTGTTGGTGTGGCCCGAGCCGAGCGCCGACAACAGGCTGCGCTCCCGCAAGGTCAGATTTTCCAGCGGGTCGCTGCGCATTTTGCGAATGTCGACGAAAGGAAACACCATGTCGCCGGCCGCCACCGCGGCGAGCACGTCCAGAAGCCGCTCAGGCGGGGCGCGCTTCGAGACGAAGCCGGCGCCGCCGAGCTGGAGCGTCTCGGCCGGCGCCGCAGGATCGTTGGTGCCGCTGTAGACGACGATTTTGGGCGCGGCGACCTGGCGCGACAGCGCCCGCAGAACGTCGCGGGCATGCAGCGTCGGCAATTGCCACCCGATGACGGCGATGGTGAATTTTTGCTGGCGCGCCGCCTCGAGGAATTCCTCGCCGTCGGTCAGCTTCGCCACGAGGTTGAAGCGGCGGTCGTCCGACAGCAGCTTGTCGAGACCCGCGAGGATCAGCGGGCTCTTGTCCGCGACGGCGACGTCGATGCGCTCCGCCTCCGCCAGCGCCTGGGCGCCATCGGCGCCGCCATTGGGCCGGGCGGTGCGGCCACCACCATCCTTACGGTCGTTTCCGGCCCTGATCGAAGAGGTAGGAGCCATCTAGCCTCCGCTGCCGCGCGACCGCAGCGCATGTGTTCGATTCACCCTAGTAACGAATGCGGACATCAATCAAATTCTGACCCAGCGGGTCGGCGTTACCCGCCCGTTAGTGGTGGGAAACCCACCATACCGCAGGCGCCGGCGGATGCAAGCCTCTTCGGCCGACCGATAGGGTCGGCCGGCAAGAAAAACGGCGCGCTGGCCGGGCCAGCGCGCCGTGTTTGTATGCTTCTTAAAAGCGTGTCTTAGTCGCTGAACACCCAACGGGCGGCGAAATAGGCGGCCGCGCCAATGACGATGATCGCGATCATGCCGACCGGGGTCGCTGCATAGCTCGTCAGTTCAAGAATAGCGCCCATAGTTTCCTCCTTCTGTCACACACTGCCGGTTTTGCCACAAGCCGAGATTCAGAGCTGCAATCCGCGCGAGCGGCGTTGCGGTCGTTGTAGAATTGGTCAAGTGGATAGCATGGCTGACGCCGGCCCAATTCGGTCTCAGTTCAACGTCGACCTCACTTAGGCGGGAACGCGTCTGCATCGCTTATTCGGCCCTAGCCGCGCCCGGAGAGCCATAATGCTCGCAGCTCTCGGCCGCGGTTCCGAAATGCGGTCGTTTGGGAGTATTGCAGACGCACAGCCCTGTCAAGCGACCGAAATGGCCGCCGATGCGCTGCATCGCCGCATCAACCCGTCGAATTAAAAGCTCAGTTTGCGCTTGCCGCGGCGGCGCCCCCGCGACTATCTATCGGTGCGCGGCGCCCGTCCCTCTCGCGAGCAGACTTTCCATGTTCAAATTCGTGATCATCGCCGTCGCGCTCGTGGCTGCTGGATTTTCAGCCTTTTACGCCCTCCGCCGCTCGCCCGTCTGTTCCGCCGACGGCAAATATATGGCGACGCAGAGCGACTGCGAGGCGTGGGGCTTCACGCCGGACATATGCCGGGAGGCGATCGAGAAGGCGCGCGCCGTCGTCGCGCGGGCGGCGCCGAAAAGCGAAACCATGTTTCAGTGCGAAGTGCGTTACTCGGATTGCTTCCAGGCCCCGGAAGGGGGGTTCTCGCCCCGCCCCTCGTTTTGTCTGCGCCCGAACGCGAACGCCGAGCCTTCGGAAGTCAGATATCTCGAATATGAGTCCGATCGCATGAATCGGAAGAAGACGAAGGAAGTTCGCGTCGACTGAAACCGGCCAAGCGATTCAGCGCCTGGAGTCGGCGCGGCGCTGAGTGATCTCGAATTCCGAAGCGTCGATGACGAGCCGGCCGGCGGCGGTCCCGATCGCAATGTGGATCGGCACGACGACATGGGCGTCGGGCAGCGGCGCGAGCCAGACGCTGATGTCGTGATTATTCGCCATGTAGCGGGTGGACGAACTGTCGGGACGATGGCCGGCGATCGGCGTATAGCGCGCCGAACAGACGGTGACGGGGCCGGCGTAGCCTCTGGTTTGCGCCGTGTGATCGCCGGCGTAGGCGAGCTCCACGTCGAAACGCGTGACGCCGTCGAACACCGATATGGTCCGGTTGCACGCCGAGGGACCGGTGAGCTCCTCTCCCGGCGGCACGCGCATGATCAGCGCGCTGACCGGATCGACGATGTGACGCTTGGCGCTATCGGACACCGGGATGCGCGCTTCGGCGTCCCAGGGCGCCGGCCTCACGTCGACCGAGCGAACGGCGTTGCCGGCGAGCGACATGCGCACGGTGCGCGTCTCGTCGCTGTTCGAGGTGGTGTTGGCGTAGCTTGCCGGCGACGGGCCCGCGAGAGTCAGTCCGCCGCTCGCGCTGGCGGCGCCCCTGGCGTTGTTGATCAGATTGGCGAGGCCGGTCGTCCGCATCGAGATTTCGACCCGGTAGGTCTGCGGATCGACGACGCCCGACGCATAGGCGCTGCCGATCGAAAGCCCCATCAGGCTCAGCGCATAATGCGCCCTGAGAGTCTCCGCCCGAGCCGGCGCGCCAAGCGCTATGCAAAGCGCAACAGCGGTCGCGATGGCGGCGATGTCCCGGCCGAACGTTCCGAGACGCAGTCGGCCGGCGGCGGCGCAGAGGCTCAGGCCCATTCCTGCCAATGTCCGTCCTCGAAAATGCGCCATGCCCGCAATCCCGCTTTTGCGATAACGAGCCTTCCCGCCTTGGCCTCGGCGACAAGATGCTTGAATACGAGAGGATTGCGCCAGGAAAACGGCTTTTCCGGGTCGCAGACAGCGAGATATTCGTCACTGTCCGGGTCGTCCATCAGCAGCGTGCCGACGCGGTCGGGCCGCAGTTGCGACGAGAACCCGCGCTCGTCCTTCCAACGGCAATAATAGTCGCGGCACACCTGCGGGCGCGTCTCATAAACGCCGCAGCCGCCGGCGTGCGCGCAATGTTCGCAAAGCTTGCCGGCCGGCTTCTTGAATTCTTCGATTTCGAGAACCTTGCAGCAGAAGAAACAGGAGCCGCAGGCTTTGCCAGGGATGTCGAGCATGACGGTTGAGCGCCGGTGGCGTGAGAATCGAATCGGCGTATTGTCACCGCCAGCCGGCCGGATGCAAGCCGCGTCAGGCGACGAGCGAGCGGAGCCATGACGCGCATAGTCGACCCCAACGCACTTTTCGTCTCCGCCGATTGGCTTTCGGAACATCTCTTCGACGCCGACCTCGTCGTCTTCGACGCTTCCTGGCATATGCCGGCGGCCGGTCGCGACGCGCGCGCCGAATTTCTTGCGGGGCATATTCCCGGCGCGCAATTCTTCGATATCGACGCCGTCGCCGACCCGTCTACCGACCTGCCGCATATGTTGCCCAAACCGGACGTCTTCGCCGCCGAAATGGGTCGGCTGGGATTTGGCGACGGCATGCGGGCCATCGTCTATGACGCCGTCGGAATATTCTCGGCGCCCCGCCTGTGGTGGACGCTCGCCGTGTTCGGCGCCGAGAAAGTTTCGATCCTCGCCGGCGGCCTTCCCGCCTGGAAGGCCGAAGGCCGGCCGCTCGAACAGGGAGAGGCGCGCAAGCGAGCGACCGCGCGGTTTACGCCTCGTTTCGACGCGAGCCTCGTCGCCGACGCGGCGGCCGTGCGGCGCGCGCTTGACCTCGGCGGGCCGCAGGTGGTGGACGCGCGCGGCGCGGCGCGTTTCCATGGCTGGGCGCCGGAGCCGCGCCCCGGGCTGCGTTCCGGCCATATGCCGGGCGCGCGCAATCTTCCCTTCGGCAATGTGCTCGACGGCGGCAAACTGAAGGAACGCGCCGATCTCGAAGCGGCCTTTGCCGCGGCGGGCGTCGATCCCGGCGCGCCGGTGATCGCGACCTGCGGCTCGGGGCTCACGGCTTGCATCATCAGTCTCGCGCTCGCGGCGACAGGCCATCCTCTGGCGACGGTCTATGACGGCTCTTGGTCGGAATGGGGCGCGAGGGAAGATTTGCCGGCAGTCGTCGACGATCGAGATGCAGCCTAATAATTATGCATATAGAATAATTATTAGGCATAACGCACGTCGTATGGGCGCCGAATTCGGATGCGGCGCCGGAACTTTGGCCATGGCGCGACCAACGCGGCAATGATAGAAGCTCGGCGGTTCTTCAGCCGAGCCAAAGTCGCTAGCGAGGCCGGGGCTTAAGCTAAGCGCGCGGGGGATTTGATGAAAAAGGTCGAGGCGATCATCAAGCCGTTCAAGCTCGATGAGGTGAAGGAAGCCCTGCAGGCGGCCGGGCTCCAGGGCATCACGGTCACCGAAGCAAAGGGGTTCGGTCGTCAGAAAGGACACACGGAACTCTATCGCGGCGCCGAATATGTCGTTGATTTTCTACCGAAAGTTAAAATCGAGATCGTCCTTGCGGACGACGCCGTGGAACGCGCCGTCGAGGCGATACGCACCGCCGCCCAGACCGGCCGCATCGGCGATGGCAAGATTTTTGTTTCCAACATCGAAGGCGCGATCCGCATCCGCACCGGTGAGACCGGCGCGGACGCCATCTAGCACTGAGCCCCCGCCACATGAGCTTTCTCGCCAACATCTTCAAACGCTCCGCCGCGCCCAATACGAAACCGGCTAAACAGCACGATCAGCAAAGAGAGGCATCGAACCAAATGACGACGGCCAAGGACGTACTCAAGCAAATCAAGGATAATGACGTTAAATACGTCGATTTCCGATTTACCGATCCGCGCGGCAAGTGGCAGCACGTTACGTTCGACGTTTCGATCGTCGATGAGGAGGCCCTGACCGAAGGCATCATGTTCGACGGCTCGTCGATCGCCGGCTGGAAGGCGATCAATGAATCGGACATGACGCTGCTCCCCGATTTGAGCACCGTCGCGCTCGACCCGTTCTTCGCGGCGTCGACGCTTTCGATCGTCTGCGACGTCATGGAGCCCTTGACGGGCCAGCCCTACAACCGCGATCCGCGCGGCATCGCCAAGAAGGCGATGGCCCATATCAAGACCGCCGGCGTCGGCGACACCGCCTTTTTCGGTCCCGAGGCCGAATTCTTCGTCTTCGACGACGTGCGCTTTTCGACCGACCCCTATGATACGGGCTTCTCGATCGACTCGGTCGAACTGCCCTCCAACACCAGCACCGCCTATGAGGGCGGCAACCTCGGCCACCGCGTGCGCACCAAGGGCGGCTATTTCCCGGTGCCGCCGGTCGACTCGGCGCAGGACATGCGCAGCGAGATGCTCGCCGCCATGGCGGCCATGGGCGTCAAGGTCGAAAAGCACCATCACGAAGTCGCGTCGGCGCAGCACGAACTGGGTTTGAAGTTCG
>JAKFXD010000105.1 GCA_021731565.1 Methylocystis sp.
TTCAGGAAGCCGACCGCAGACCCAGCTCAGCGTGCCGCAACAATTCCAATATCCCCAACGCCACACAATACCCCTTGGTATAGAGCATCACAATCTATCGAATAGCCAATACAACCATTCTGGGTGGTATGCAGACCACCCTTACAGGTTGGATATGACAGTCTGTGCGACCCCGCCGTGACGGCAAAATCCAACAATAAAGCAATTGCTTGCAACGGCGTGGCGCCATCGCCGGCGGTTTTTTGGCGCAAACGTGGCCATATTGGCGCCATCCCCGCCAGACGGACGGAAGGCGAATTCCGCCGCTGGATCGATTACGGCTCACTCAACGCATTGCGTAAATCCGTCGCCTTTGCGTCGCGCTCGGCCAGCGGCGCAACGCCGAACCGCAGCTCGATCGTGCGCAGTATCGACAGGGTGTCGTAAACGGTTTTGTCGACGAAGCCCTTCTTGGCGAAAGGCGAGATGATGAGCGTGGGAACGCGCGTCCCCGGCCCGAACCGGTCTCTTTTCGGCGGCGCGACATGGTCCCAAAAACCGCCGTTCTCATCCGCCGTGACGATGATCAGCATATCCGCCCAATTCGGGCTCCTGCGCAGCCTCGCCACCACATCCGCGACATGAGCGTCGCCGGCGGCGAGATCGGAATAGTCCGGATGTCCGTTGAACACGCCGAGCGGCTTGTAAAAGCTGACCTGCGGCAGTTCGCCCTTGTCGGCCGCCCGGAAAAATTCGTCGGCGTCCTTCAGATGCGCGCGGCCTTCCCGGCCTTCGGCGTAATTGGCGAAATAGGCGAAGGGCTGATGGTGAGTCTGAAAGCCGTCCGGCCTGTCTTCGTAGGGCCTGAGACGGCCTTCGACGACGTCGCGCCAGCCGCCGGCGTACCATGCCCAGCTCACATTCTTTTCGCTCAGCCGATCGCCGATCGTCGGCAGATGCGACGGCGGCAGCCGTTCCTGCGCTTCCGTCTTGTCATGTTTCGAGATCGGATTTCCGGGCTGCAGCGTGCCGATCGCCTCGAGGTCCCCGGTCAATCGGCCGAAGCGCTTATGTCGCGGCGGCCCGTCGAGCACGCTTGGCGGAGAATCCTCTTCGCGCTCGCGGATGACGAGCTCTGCGCCGTGCGCGTCCCTGATCGTCATGAGCTTGGGTTGAAACTTCTTTCGTACCGACTCGACCGGATTGTCGAAGACCGGCCCGCAGCCGCAGATGAGGAAGAAATGATTGAGCATCGAGCCGCCGAAGGCTGCGTGAAAGAAATGGTCGGCGAGCGTGAATTCCTTCGCCAAGGCCCATTGTTTGAGCGTTGAGCCGTCGTAATAGCCCATGACCAGCGCGCCGGCGTTCGAGGCTTCGACAAAGCGGTCCATTTTGCCGCCGTCGATCTGCTCCTGCTCGAGATAAAAATCATGCACCGGGTCCATGGTGCGACCGTCGACGTCGACGAAGGATTCGAGGCGAAAGGGCGCATTCGGCAGGCGCCGCGGAAAGCGATCGTCCCATCGGGGGCGCGGCAGCGCGGCGAGCGGGCGTCCGTCAAAATCGACTTGCGGCGGATGCTGAACCGAATTGACGCCCTCGGCGCCGGGAAACAGCCCGAACACATGATCGAAACTGCGGTTCTCGGTGAAGACGACGACGATGTGGCCGATGCGGGCGAACGGATTCGCCGGTTCCTCCGCGAGCGTCGGCGCGCCGGCCGCGATCGCGACGACCGCGACAATAAATCTAAAGCAACGAACGGCTTTCATGCGACGGCGTTCCTCCAGCACCCCTTATGCAGCGCGAGAATTTAGCGAACCGCCAACCCAATAGTGTGACAGGGAAGAGTCGAGCGCCGATCGACCGGCGCCCGCTTCGAGACTTTCTCGCAACGCGCTTGCTCGCAACGCGCTTGCTCGCAATGCGCTTGGCGGCTTACTGCGGCAGCGGCGTCGTCGACGCGCGCGGCGGCAGCATCGGATAGACGATTTTCGGCTGGTCGCCGTTCAGCGTCCCGAGGAAGGCGACGATCGCCTTCACGTCCAGATCGGAGAGAGATTCGCCAAGCTGGTCTTTGGCCATGACGTCGACCGCTTCTTCGAGCGTCCAGACAGAGCCGGTGTGGAAGTAAGGCGCGCGCAGCGCGACATTGCGCAGCGGCGCCGAGCGGAAGACAAATTCGTCCGCCGCGTCATTCGTCACCTTCGCACGGCCCTTGTCCGCGACAGGAAGAATTTCGACGCTCGGCTTTTGCGCCACGCCGAAGGGGAAATAGCCATTGCCGCCGATGTTGACGCCGCCGTGACAGCCGGCGCACCCCTTGTCGAGGAAAAGACGCAGGCCCTTCTTCTCAACGTCATTGAGCGCGCTCGCGTCGCCCTTGAGGAATTTGTCGAAACGCGAATTTGGCGTCGTCAGCGTCGCCTCGAAAGCCTCGATCGCCTTCGCCATATTGTCGAAGCTCACGGGATTGGGGTCCGCGGGAAAGGCCGTCTTGAACTCGGCGACATAGGCGGGGATGCTGTTGAGCGTCTTCTCGACCTGCGCAGGCGTATTGTTCATTTCGACGTCCGCCTGCACCGGACCTTTCGCCTGCGCCTTCAGGTCGACGGCGCGGCCGTCCCAGAACTGCGCGACATTGAATACGGCGTTGAGCACGGTCGGCGCGCGGCGCGGCCCCTTCGCCCAGCCATGGCCGATCGACGTCGGCCCGGCGTCGGCGCCGCCGGTTCCAAGATTGTGACAGGAGTTGCAGCTGATGATCTGACTCTTCGACAGCCGCGGATCGAAAAACAGCTGGCCGCCCAATTCGATCTTGGCGGGCGTGATCTCATTGTTCTTGACGACCGCCGAGACGCTGGCGGCGTCGATCGGCTTGAAGGCGGCGTTGGCGTCGGCGCGCAGATCGCCCGCCGCGGCCAAAGTCGGCGCCAGCAGAGTCGCCGCGAGCGCGGCGAACCGTGTCAGATGCATCACTTCCTCCCTTAGGGATTTTGCCGAGGCGTTTTCGCACCGCAAAACATCGTCTCTCTCAGCCGTCAGCTATCACAGCCGCGTTCGCGGCGGAAGGGCGCGCCGAAGCGACGTTCTTTAAAATCAATCCTATGTAGCATGAACGTGACAGGTAAGCCGAAAACGACCGACTGCAAATCACATGAAGATACGAACAAATTGTTGCGCGCTGACAGTGCAATGCAAAATAGTTACTCTCGAAAGCGGAATATTCGCCCTCCGATTTCTTCGGTTTCCCTGCCGGGCGTCACAACGACGACTTGCCCTGCCGTTAAAAGCAGAGCAAACTTAATGTGAAAACAAGAGCCGGCGATAAGCCGAGCGTCAGCGGAGGGAGCACATGGCGCGCATTCCTAATGTCCGGAAATCCGTTGAGTCGACGCTTGTCGCGCTTCCGCTTGCGGCCCTGCTCGCCGGCGGATGGGCCATGGCCGAGCCGCTCGGCCTGCCGAAGGTGCCGGTTCCGGCCGACAATCCGCAATCGCCGGAAAAGGTCGCGCTCGGCGACAAGCTGTTCCACGACGCGCGCTTCTCGATCGACGGCACGGTGAGCTGCTCGACCTGTCACAACGACAAGAAGGCGTTCACCGATAGCCCGCTGCGCGTATCGGAGGGCCATCACAAGCTCACCGGCACCCGCAACGCCCCGACGGTGATCAACGCCGCCTATTACACCTCGCAGTTCTGGGACGGACGCTCGCCTTCTCTCGAGGACCAGTCGCAGCACCCGATGGTCAATCCCGTGGAAATGGGAATGCCGGATCACGACCCGGTGCTCAAGATCGTTCGCGAAGACCCGGCCTATGTCGACGGCTTCAAGAAGGCGTTCGGCAAGAGCGGCCGCGACGTGACGATGGACGACGTGCAAAAGGCGATCGCCAGTTTCGAGCGCACGATCGTCTCTGGCGATTCGCCTTTCGACAAATGGTATTTCGGCGGCGACCGCAACGCGATCAGCGATCAGGCGAAACGCGGCTTCGATCTTTACGTCGGCCAGGGCCGCTGCGTCTCCTGCCATGTCATCGAACAGACGCAGGCGCTCTTCACCGACAACAGATTCCACAATATCGGCGTCGGCATCAACCGCATCCAAGCCGATGTGCCGCGCCTCGCCGCCGAATTCCTCAAGGCCAAAGCGGCCGGCGCGTCCGTCGACAAGACGGTGCTCGCCGATCCGAAGGTTTCCGAACTTGGCCGGTTTGCGGTGACGAACTCCTTCGATGAAATCGGCGCGTTCAAGACCACGACGCTGCGCAATATCGCGATGACCGCCCCCTATATGCATGACGGATCGCTCAAGACGCTCAAGGACGTGGTCAAGCATTACAATGAGGGCGGCAAGAGCCCCGGCGACCCGACGCCGGTCAATCCCTATCTTTCGGGCGGCATCCGGCCGCTGGATTTGAAGGATCAGCAGATCGACGATCTCGTCGCCTTCCTGGAGACGCTGACGAGCCCCGCCTATGTGACGGCGCAGACCAAATAAGACGCTAGAAAAACAAGCGGCGTCGCCCGCGTAAGCGCGAAGCCGCGAGGGAGGATAGGACATGACCAGACTGATCACCCGGCGCAGCGTGATCGCCGCCGGGGCCACGGCCGGGACCCTGACGACCCTGCCGATCTCCATGGTGCGCCTCGCCTTCGGGGGAACGCGCGAGGATTTCAGCTTCACCTATATTTCCGACTCGCACATTCAGCAGATCAAGGGCGCGAGCTTCGTGCGCAATTGGGACATGGGCTTGAAGCGCGCCGTCGCCGAAGCCAATCTCATCACGCCTGAAGCTGATTTCGTCATGTTCGGCGGCGATCTCGCGCAGCTCGGCAAGAAGGAGGAGCTCGACCACGGCGGCGAGATGCTTTCGCATGTGAAGGGCAAGCTCCACTGCGTCATGGGCGAACATGACTATTATCTCGACCTCGGCGAGTATTGGTCGAAGCTCTATGGTCCGCAGTGGTACAGCTTCGACCACAAGGGCGTCCATTTCGTCGTGTTGAATTCGATTCTCACGACCGACGAATGGACGTTCCATCGCTGGCCGACGGCCGAGCAGCGCATGCTCGAAATGGCCGGCCTCGACAATCCCAACGGCTCGCCCTTCATGGTCGGCGACAAGCAGCGCGCATGGCTCAAGAACGATCTCGACAAAGTCGCCAAGGATACGCCGCTCATCGTCTTCTCGCATTCGCCGCTGCAGAAGATTTACAAGGGCTGGAATTTCTGGACCGACGACGCCGAGCAGGTGCAGGAGCTGTTGCAGCCGTTCAAGACCGTCAATGTGATCTACGGCCATGTGCACCAGATTCAGTACAATCAGATCGGCAACATCGCCTTCAACGCGGTGATGGCGACGGCCTGGCCCTGGCCCTATCCCGACACCTATGCGCAGGCCGGCGCGCATGTGCCTGTGCTGACGGTGCCGATGAACCGCGCCGATCCCTTCTTCGAACGCGACGCCACCGGCTGGCAGATGATCGACGTGAACTCCGGCCGCGTCACCGCGCGTTATCAGTTGTGGGACAATCAGGAGCGCGTCGTCGGCTTCGATCCGAGGCTCGGGAAACCGGTCGACAAGAAATATCAAGAGGCGATCATTCGCAAGGCGCCGCAACAGCACTACTAAGTCGAGGAGAAGGAATATGCGCCGCTATATGATTGCGCTTGTTTTGGGCGCCGCGCTGGTTTCGCCGGCAACGCGCGCCGACGAATTCACGACGACGGACGTCGACCGCTGGCAGGGCGAATTCGATTCCGTCGCCAAGAAAGGCCGCGAACTTTGGACGAGCGGCGCGGTCGGCACGAATGGCGTCGCCTGCGCGCAGTGCCACCCGAACGCCGCCAACACCCATCCGGAAACCTATCCGAAATTCCAAAAACAGCTCGGCAAGGTCGCGCAACTTTTTGAAATGGTGAACTGGTGCATCAAGAATCCGCTGCAGGGAAACGCGCTGCCGGCTGACGATCCGAAGATGACGGCGTTCATCGCCTATATCCACAAGGAGCGCAAAGGGGTCGCGATCGACGCCGGCAGGCACTGACGCCGATAGCGCGGCCGGCTGGAACGATCTGGCCGGCCGCACGTTTGCATAGGGTTTATTTCAAACGCTCGCGCCTTTAGCGTGGGCGTCCAACATGAGATTTTGAAGATGGTTCAGCAACTCATCGACCGTATTTACGAATGTTCTTTTGCGCCGGACATGTGGCCGGACGTCCTCGACGAGCTTTCGCATCTGGCCGAAGCCCAGGGCGGCGTGCTGTTCGCGGCGCGCGAGAGAGTTTCCCGCTGGACCGCGTCTCCGGCGCTCTGCGAACATGTCGAGAACTTCATGCGCGGCGACTGGCTCAGCAATTGCACGCGCGGCGGCAGGCTGTTCAGCCGCCGCCATCCGGGCTTTCTCACCGACGAAGACGTCTATACGGCGGAGGAACTCGAACGCGACCGCAACTACTGCGATTTCCTGCGCCCGCGCGGGCTCGGATTCAGCGCCGCGACGGCGATCGCGCTGCCCACCGGCGACACCGGCATCATCTGCCTCGAACGCGCGCATAATCGCGGGCCGGTGGAGCCGTCGATCATCCGCCAGCTTGACGAATTGCGCCCGCATCTGGCGCGGGCGGCGTTCCTCGCCACGCGGCTGCAGCTCGAGCGCGCCCGCGTCGCCGGCGAAACCTTCGCGCTCATCGGACTGCCGGCGCTTGTGCTCGACGACGGCGGGCGGGTGATTTCGGCCAACGACCCGAGCAACGCGCTGAGCAAATATGTGCGCTGGCGCGCGCATGACCGCGTGTCGCTCGTCGACGCCGCCGCCGACGCTCTCCTGCGTCAGGCGATGGATGCGCTCGATCACGACCGCTTCGGCGCGCCGAGATCCTTCGCGGCCCGCTCGGGCGACGACGCAGGGCCGATGATCGCCAATCTCGTGCCGATCCGCGGCGCGGCGCGCGACATTTTCGTGCGCTGCGCGGCGGTTCTGGTAATGACTCCGGTTGGATCGCCCCAGGCCCC
This sequence comes from Methylocystis sp., assembly GCA_021731565.1. Taxonomy (GTDB): domain Bacteria; phylum Pseudomonadota; class Alphaproteobacteria; order Rhizobiales; family Beijerinckiaceae; genus Methylocystis. The sequence continues at coordinate 6,999 of JAKFXD010000105.1, forward strand.
GGCGATCGAACTGGTTCAGTCGCTTTACGATCTCACGCCCGCCGAGGCGCGCGTCGCCCGCGGCCTGGTCGCCGGCAAGACGCTCGAAGAAATCGCCGCCGAGCAGTCCGTGTCGCGCAACACCGTCCGCACCCATCTGCGCGGCGTTATGGGAAAGACCGGATGCAATCGGCAGGCGGAAGTGGTCGCGCTTCTCGGCGGACTCGCCTCGCTCGGCGGGCCCAAGGACGGATAAGCGTATACAATTGATTTAAAATTATTTTTGGCCGGTCTCATCCATTTGGATGATGCCGGCCAATTTCTTTCGTCTTACTTTTTTTTTGAACGTCGGGGGGGTGGACGAAATTACCGCGGACGCTTCAGTAACTCGGGGTTCGATACTACGCGCTCAATTTTCTGCTCGCCATTCACGCAAGTTTACGACGATCAATTTTTTATTCGATTGGGGTCGTCGCGAGGCCCGCTACTTTCCCGGCGACAACTCCGGCGCGCCGCCAGCCGGCGATCGTAGAACGCGCCGCGACAGCGCAGACGCCGCTTTGTGAATAGCGCGCAAGGCGGGACTTATGAAAGCCGTCGCGTCTCCCCTTCGGGCGAATCCGTCCAAATCATCGCGATCTCGCCGCCCGGCGCTTTCAAAAAAACCTCGGTCATCACCTATTCGAATGACGCGTAGAGAGGATTTTCGTCATAGCTTTTTGATGAGCAGTGAGAGGCGCAAGGAATTCGTCGGGCGCACCTACTCTCATCGTTCGGAAAAAATTGAGGCTCAATTTTCAAGCCTTGTTGCTACGAGACTTTTCGTCCTTCACTTTTCTCCCATGTCTTAAGGGGCCGTTGCGCGGCCCTTTTTTTCTGCTCACACGCCAGTCGGATAGTTCGGGCTTTCGCGCGTGATCGCTACGTCATGCACATGGCTTTCGCGCAATCCGGCGTTGGTGATGCGCACGAATTGCGCGCGCTCCTGAAACTCCCTGATCGTCGGGGCGCCGACATAGCCCATCGCGGCGCGCAAGCCCCCCGCCAGCTGGTAAAGAATCGGCGCGATCGGGCCGCGATAAGGCACCTGCCCCTCGATGCCTTCGGGCACGAGTTTGAGCTGTTCCTTCACGTCGCCCTGAAAATAGCGCGTCGCCGATCCGGCGGTCATCGCGCCCACCGACCCCATGCCGCGATAGGCTTTGAACGAACGGCCCTGGTAGAGAAACACCTCGCCGGGCGATTCCTCGGCGCCGGCGAACAGCGAGCCGATCATGACGACGTCGGCGCCCGCCGCGATCGCCTTGGCGAGATCGCCCGAATATTTGACCCCGCCGTCGCCGATCACCGGCACGTCGGCTTTGCGCGCCTGTTCCGCGACCTCCATGATCGCGGTGAGCTGCGGCACGCCGACGCCGGCGACGATCCGCGTCGTGCAGATCGAGCCGGGGCCGATGCCGACCTTGATGGCGTCGGCGCCGGCGTCGATCAGCGCCTTGGCGGCTTCGGCGGTGGCGATGTTGCCGGCGATGATCGAGACTTTGTTCGAGGCTTTCTTCACCCGCGTCACCTGATCGATCACCGCCTGCGAATGCCCATGGGCCGTGTCGATCACGACGCAGTCGACGCCGGCGTCGATCAGCTGGAGCGCGCGCTCGAAGCCGTGATCGCCGACGGTCGAGGCGGCGGCGACGCGCAATCGGCCTTCATGATCCTTGCAGGCGTAAGGATGGAGCGTCGCCTTTTCGATGTCCTTGACGGTGACGAGCCCGACGCAATGATGGTCTTCGTCGACGACGAGCAGCTTCTCGATACGATGTTCGTGGAGCAGCCGTTGCGCCTCCGCCTGCCCGACGCCCTCCCGCACCGTGACGAGCTTTTTCGTCATCAGCTCGGCGACGGGCTGGCTGCGGTCCTGGGCGAAGCGCACGTCGCGATTGGTGAGAATGCCGACGAGCCTGCCCATGCCGCCGTCGCCGGCGCGTTCGACGACAGGAATCCCGGAAATGCCGTGGCCGGCCATCAGGGCGAGCGCATCGGCCAGCGTTTCGTCGGGGAAAATCGTGATCGGGTCGATCACCATGCCGCTTTCGTAGCGCTTGACCTTGCGCACTTCCGCAGCCTGGGCGGCGGGCGAAAAATTCTGGTGGATGACGCCGATGCCGCCCGCCTGCGCCATGGCGATCGCCAGACGCGCCTCGGTGACGGTGTCCATCGCGGCCGAGACGATCGGCAGATTGAGCGAGATTTCGCGGGTCAGGCGGGTGGTGACATCGACGCCGGACGGCATCACCCGCGAATGGCCTGGCCGCAGCAGCACGTCATCGAAGGTTAGCGCTTCGGTCAACGTGACGGGCGATGTGGCCATGGGCGCCAACTCCTTTGCGCGGCGGCGCGAGCGCGGCCGCCGTGGACGGATCGTTGACGGCTTGCGCCGTCAGGGGTTGGCGCGTGCTCATAGCATTATTCAGGCCGAAGGCAAATGACAGGCGCCACGGCCGGGCATGCCAGGCCAAGAGTAGATCAAGAGCGGATCATCGTCGGCGCGATTCTGATAAGCCTTGTTTCGGCGCGTCCTGGCGCCCTACAAAGCGCGACGTCTCCTCGCGCCCGACATCGCCAATGCTCTTCCTGCGCTCGCTCGTTTTTCAGATCCTGTTCTTCCTGAACACGATCGCCCTGATGCTCGTCTGGCTGCCGGCGATGCCGATGCGCCGCCAGATCAATCAGGAGCTCGGCCGCACCTGGGGGCGCACGACTCTCTGGCTCCTCGATAAAATCTGCGGCTTGAAGATCGACTGGCGCGGGCTCGAAAACATCCCGAAAGGCGCGGTGATCGTCGCCTGCAAGCATCAGTCGATCTGGGAGACCTTCGTCCTGCCGATCCGCTTTCCCGACTTCAGCTACATTCTGAAGCACGAGCTGATCTGGCTGCCGTTCTTCGGCTGGTATCTCCTCGCCGCCGAGCAGATCGCCATCGACCGCGCCAAGGGCGGCAAGCTCCTGCCGCAGCTGATCGCCAAATCGAAGAAGATTTTCGCGCAGGGACGTCAGCTCTTCATCTTCCCCGAAGGCACCCGCCGTCCGGCTGGAGCGCCGCCGCAATATCGATTTGGCGTCGCCCAGCTTTACGCCGCGACGGATACGCCGGCGCTGCCGGTCGCGGTGAATTCGGGTCTTTTTTGGCCGCGCCGGTCTTTTATCGTCCGGCCGGGAACCGTGGTGATCGAATTCCTGCCGCTGATCGCGCCGGGCATGGAGGCGCGCGAATTCTTCGATCGGCTGACGAGCGAGATCGAGGAAACGTCCAACCGGCTGATCGAGGAGGCGGTAGCGAAAGACCCGTCGCTCGCGGCGATCGTCGAGAAGAGCCGGTCGATGTCGCCGGCCGCGCGGACGGTGAGGGAAGCGCCGGAAAGTTGACCGGCGCGCTATCTCATCGCCAGGCCGGCGTCTTCGGGCGCCGATAATTTTCACCGCCAAAGCGATTGAGCAAAAGATGAGCCGCCGAGATGACATTCTCAAACATGCCGCCAAAGACGCGAGAGGGATCGAACTCGGCCCCTATTTCTCGCCCCTCGCCGCAAAGCGCGACGGCTATAATTGCCTCTATCTCGATGTGTTCGACACGCAGACCATCAAGCGACGCGCCGCCGCCGACCCGTTTCTCACGCCCGAACAGGCGGCGCAGGTCGAATCCGTCGATCTTGTCGGCGAGGCCATGCGCATCGACGAATTATGCCGCGAAGCGGGGGAGACAGAGCCCTTCGATTACATCATCTCCGCCAATAATTTCGAGCATCTTCCCAATCCGATCAAATTTCTGCAGGCCTGCGGGCGCGTGCTCAAACAGGGCGGCTTTCTCTCCATCGTGGTTCCAGACAAAAGCGGCTGCCTGGATTTTTATCGGCCGCGCACGAGCCTCGCCGCCTGGATCGAAGCCTATTTCGAGGAAAGGGAACGTCCGACCGATGCTCAGATCTTCGAGCAGGTCAGCATGATCGCGCGAGGCGCCGGCGACGACGCCGCCACCGCCTCTTGCAGCTTCGTCGCCGAACGAAATTTGCGCGAGGCGTTCGACGATTGGGCGAGAAAGCGATTGGAGAAGGACGAAACCTATTTCGACGTTCATTGCTCCGCCTTCACGCCGAACAGTTTCAGACTGCTCCTGACCGACGCTCATTTTCTCGGCCTGTCGCCCTTCGTCGTCGAGGAGGTGATCGACGACAAGGTGCAGGGCGGATTTTACGCCCATTTGCGTCTCGACTCGTACAAGACCTTCTCGCCGCAGGAGACCGCCGCGCATTACGCCGAGCGCCAGCACACTCTTGAGCAGATCATCATCGACGAAGCGAATGTCCTCGAGACCGAGCGCATCGGACAAATCTTCGAGAACATGTCGCAGCGTTACGCGCGGTCTCGCCTCGGCCGCGCCCTGGCGGCGCCGAGAGCCTTCGAATTACTGCTGCGCAGGCGCGACGTGACGCTCGTCAAACCCTATTTCGCCGTCAGAAGCTCCGTCCTCTTCGATCCGGCCTTCTATGCCGCGCGCGTCTGGTTCTCGGGCGACGCCGCCATGCATTATCTGCTCCATGGGGCGAAAGAGGGCTTCGATCCGGGTCCGTTTTTCTCGACGAACGGATATTTGCGACAAAATCCCGATGTGGCGCAGAAGGGAATGAATCCTCTCGCCCATTATGAACTCTTCGGTCGCAAGGAAGGTCGCAAGCCGGCATTGCGATAAGTATCGCCGGCGAACGATGCCCCTGCTACGAAAACGCCCCGCGCCTTAACCTCGCGCCGTGCCCGTCAGCGCTTGCGGCGCCGAAAGCAGCGGATATTCGGCTTCGACGATATAGGGGCCGCCGCCGACCGAATCGCGCGACGAATAGAGCACGAAGCGCTCGGCGGTGAAGCGCAGCGGCGGGAAATAGCCGCGCGTCCCGAGATAGGCGGCGACGGCCCCGGCGCTGGCGCCGCGCAGCCGCGCCAGCGTGACATGCGGGATGAATTTGCGCGGCTCCGGCGGCGCGCCGATCCGACGCAGCAGCCGCTCCTGCTCCGCCTGCATCTCGATGAGCGCCGGTTCCTGCCTGGCGCGCGCGACGATGGCGCGCGGCTTGTCGCCGCCGAAGGAGGTCAATTGGTCGAAGGTCACCGTCACTTCCGGACGGCGGATGAACGAGAGGGCGTTCGCCGCGTCGCGCGCGAAAGCGTCGTCGACATCGCCGATGAAGCGCAAGGTGACGTGATAATTCTCAACGTCGATCCAGCGGGCGCCGGGGATTCCGCCGCGCAGGCGCGCAATGCTTTCCGCGATCGGTCGGGGAATCTCCAAGGCGGTGAACAGTCTGGGCATGACAGTCTCCCCGGACAGGATCGCGCCGCCTCATTGCGCGCGCGAACTCTTGGTCGCCCCCATCGAAACGAGTGTCTTTTCGACATAGGGCGCAAGCCTTTTCACGATTTTCGCCACGCCGACGGCGTTCGGATGAATGCCGTCCGCGATGAGCAGCGCCGGCGAACCCCAGACGCCTTCCAGGATGAAGGGCACGAGCGGCGCCTGATGTTTGGCGGCAAGATCCGGATAAACCGAATCGAAATCCCGCTTGTAAGCTTGACCGTGATTGGCGCTCGACACCATGGCCGTCAGTATCGGACGAACGCCTTTTTGCTGCAATACGGTAAGAATTTGATCGAGATTGGCGCGCGTCGCCCTCGGGTCATGTCCGTTCAGCATGTCGTTCGCGCCGAGTTCGACGATGGCGATGTCGAACGGGCCGGCGCCGAGCATATAGTCGAGGCGCGCCAGGCCGGTCGTCGTCGTGTCGCCGGAAACGCCGCCTTGCACGACTTCGACGTCGAACCCATCTGCGCTCAGACGCCGCTTGAGCTGCGCGGGCAGCGAATCCTCGGCGGCGATGCCGGCGCCGGCCGTCAGACTGTCGCCGAACGCCAAAATTCGGACCGGCTGAGCCTGCGCCGGCGCAAGCGCGAGCGTCGTCAGCGCAATGGCGGCGAGCGCCGCTTGGAGAGAACGGCGGAAACCGCCATAAGGCGACTGGACCAGGGGCGTCGAATGCGGCGCGTCAATCAAGGTTTTACTCCGTGCGGCGACAAATTATCGAGGTTGAGGGCGTCGATCTCACGCTTGGCGAAGGCGCCGCCCGCGTCCATGTGCTCAAGACGATCAGCTTGAACGTGGCGCAGGGCGAGACGGTCGCTCTTCTGGGACCCTCCGGCTCGGGCAAATCGACGTTGCTCATGACCCTCGCCGGACTGGAGCGGCCCGACGCCGGAAGCGTCAGGATCGACGGGCGCGATCTGGGCGCGCTTTCGGAGGACGCGCTGGCGCGTTTCCGCGGAGCAAACATAGGAATCGTCTTCCAGTCTTTCCAGTTGATTCCGACCATGACGGCGCTGGAGAACGTCGCCGTCCCGCTGGAGCTCGCCGGCAAATCGGACGCCTTCCCGCGCGCCGAGGCCGAGCTTGCGGCGGTGGGGCTCGCCGAGCGCCTGTCCCACTATCCGGCGCAGCTTTCTGGCGGCGAGCAGCAGAGGGTCGCGCTCGCCAGGGCGCTCGCCCCCGACCCTCTCATAATCGCGGCGGACGAGCCTACCGGCAATCTCGATTCCGAGACCGGCGCGGCGGTGATCGACCTGATTTTTGCGCAGCAAAGGCGCCGCGAAGCGACGCTGGTCCTCGTCACCCACGACCCGGCGCTCGCGGCACGCTGCGGCCGGCGGGTCATGCTGCGTTCGGGCCGCGTCGAGGCGAGCGAGCCGGCGGCGTCATGAAGTCGTCGCGCTTCGTCGCCAAGCCCTTCGCCCTGCCCTTCGCGCTGCGCTTCGCCCTGCGCGACCTCGTTGGCGACCCGCGCGGCTTCGGCGTCTTCATCGCCTGTATCGCGATCGGCGTCGCCGCGATTTCCGGCGTCTCCGGCCTCTCCCGGTCGCTCGCCGAGGGGCTCGCCCGCGAGGGCCGAACGATTTTGGGCGGCGACGCCTCCTTCAGCCTGGTTTCGCGGGAGTTTTCGCCCGAGCAGCGGGCGTTCTTCGAGGCCCGCGGCAGGCTGTCGGAGATATCGCTGATGCGGGCGATGGCCCGGCGCGACGACGGCGAAGCGGCGCTGGTGGAAATCAAGGCGGTCGATCCGCGGACCTACCCCGCCTTCGGCGCGGTCGCGCTCGAACCGGACATGGCTTTGGCCGAGGCGCTGGCGGAACGGAACGGCATCCCCGGCGTCGCCGTCGACCCGACGCTGCTCGCCCGCCTCGACGCGAGGCTCGGCGACACGGTGACGATCGGCGTTTCGCGCTTTTTGCTGCGGGCGATGCTGCGCAGCGAACCCGACAAGCTCGCGGGCGGCGTCGGCTTCGGTCCGCGGGTGATGATGAGCCGCGCCGCGCTCGCGGGCGCGCAACTGGCCTCGCCGGGCGCGATCGTCAGACATGTCGTCCGAGTCTCGCTCAAAGGCGCCGCAAGCGACGCGGATGCGAAGGCTTTCGCCGAAGACGCCGAACGCGCCTTTCCGCAGGCAGGATGGGAAACGCGCAGGCGCGACGCCATCTCTCCGCAATTTTCGCGCAATCTCGACCGGTTCGCGCAATTGCTGACGCTCGTCGCGCTCACCGCCCTTGTCGCCGGCGGCGCCGGCGTGGCCAACGCCGTGCAGGGCTTCGTCGAACGCAAGCGGGCGCAATTCGCGATTCTCAAGGCGCTCGGCGCGGAGGGCTCGCGCGTCTTCAGGATCGCCCTTACTGAGATTCTCGTGGCGGCGTCCTTCGCGATTGCGATCGGGCTCGCGGTCGGCGCGCTCATTCCCTGGGCGGGGGCGCAGGCGCTGCGCGACCTTGCCGACCTGCCCGTGTCCGCTTCGCTCGACGCGCAAGGGGCGCTCTACGGCGCGCTCTATGGATTTCTCGTCGTTCTCATCTTCGCGCTCGCGCCGCTCGGGCGCGCCCATGCGACGCCCGTCGCCGGGCTGCTGCGCGACGATTCCAGAGGCGCGTCTCTGACGCGCTATCGCGCCGGCGCGGGCGCGGCGGCGATCGCGCTTGCCGCACTGGTCATGGCGACATCCTTCGACCTGAAGCTCGGCGCGGCCTATGTCGGCGCCGCCGTCGCGGCCTTCGCTTTGCTGCGCGGCGCCGCATGGGCCGCGATGCGGCTGGCGCGCGCGCTGCCCCGCATGCGAGACGCGCGACTGCGGTTCGCGCTCGCCAATATCTGGCGTCCGAAAAGCCTGACGCCGGCGCTGATGATTTCCATCGGCCTGACGCAAACTCTGCTCGTCGCGCTGGCGCTCGTCGAAGGCGCCATTCACAATGAGCTGGCGCGCGCCGACGCCGGGGAAATTCCCAATTTCTTCTTTGTCGACGTTCCGAAGGCGCAGACTCGGGCTTTCGCCGATTTCATTACCGCCGAAGCGCCCGGCGCGCGCGTCGAGCATGTGCCGATGATGCGCGGGCGCATCGTCGCCGTGAAAGATAAGCCCGTCGACAGGATCGCCGTCGCCGACGACGCCAAATGGGCGCTCGAAGGCGACCGCGGGGTGACCTTCTCCGCCGCCGTTCCCGCGAATTCGACGCTGGCGGAAGGCGCATGGTGGCCGGCGGATTATTCCGGTACGCCGCTCGTCTCGCTGGAGCAGAAGATCGCCGAGGGTCTGGGATTGACGATCGGCGACACGATCGGGGTCAACGTGCTCGGCCGCGAGATCACGGCGAAGGTCGCCAGTCTGCGTAAAGTCGACTGGCGCAGCTACGCCATCAATTTCGTCATGGTGTTTTCGCCAAACGCCTTCGTCGGCGCGCCCTATACCGAGCTCTTCACCGTCGCTTACGGCGCGCCGACCGTCGCGGCGCGTGACGCCAAGGACGCGCGCCTCATTCGAGAGGCGGCGAAGCGCTTCCCGAACGTCGTCTCGGTGCGGGTCAAGGAGGCGCTGGCGGCGATCGACAAGATCGCCGGGCAGTTGGCGCTGGCCGCGCGCGCCGCGGCGGGGCTCGCCATCGTCACGGCGGTTCTGGCGCTGGCAAGCGCGCTGGCGAGCGGCCAGCGCGCGCGGCTGCATGACGCGGTCGTGCTGAAAACGCTCGGCGCGACCCGCCCCTGGCTTGCGGCCGCCTATGCGCTGGAATTCGGGCTCGTCGGTCTCGCCGCCTCGCTGATCGCGCTCGCCGCCGGCGCCGGCGCCGCCTACGCCATGACCACGATCGTGATGAAGATCGATTTCGCCTTCCCGCCCGGAATCGTCGCGGCGACGACGCTCGCGACGCTCATCGTCACCATCGCGCTCGGCCTCGCCGGGACCTGGCGCGTGCTGTCGCGAAGGCCGGGACCTGAGTTGCGGGAGTTGTGAACGGAGTCACGAGCGACATTCAAGCTGCGTCAGTCACGCCTCCGCGAGACGGAATTTGAATTCGGGAACCGCCGCGCAGCTCAGCGTCTCGTCCGATCCTTTGCGCGTCACGCTCGCCCAGCCGGCTTCGCTCGGCCCCATGTGAATAAACGCTGTGCGCTCATTGGCGTCGACGACCCAATATTCCCGCACGCCGTGGCGCGCATAAAGCTTCGCCTTGAGATCGAGATCATAGGCGAGGCTCGACGCCGCGACCTCGATCGCGAGCAGAACGTCGGGGCCGCGCACTTCTTGTGAGCGAAGGCGCTCGGGATAGAGCGAAATGTCGGGTTCGACGAAGGTGTTCGAAGAAAGGAAGATTGAGGTCTCAAACCCAAGGATCAGATCGGACGGACATGCGCGAACGAGCGCCATCGCGATTTTCGACTTGATGCGCTCATGCGCCGAATATTTCGGCCCCATCGGGACAATTTCCCCTTCGATCAATTCGAAATTTTCTTCTTGCGAAATGATCCCGGCGTCCTGCATGGCGATGATCTCTTCGACCGTAAAGGCGCGGCGGGGGTAGCCTTCGGCGGCTTTGGTCAAGGCGGACGGCATGGTCGGCTCCTTTACGCGATGATATCATGTCGGTCCCTGGCGGAGAACGCAGCGGCTTCAAAGCTTGCCCTCCCGGCCGTGGCGGCCTAAAAGCAAGCGCGCCCCGACGGCTCAGCCTTCCGGGCTTCCGGCTCGCCTGCCCTTTCCTCGCGGAGCCGCGTCAACCCGAAAGCCCGATCGCCCGTGTCCGACAAGAGCGTCCTTTCCTGGCCGAATTTCGCCGTGTCGATTCTCGGCGGCGTCGCGGCGGCCGTGATCTTCGCCGTCGTGACGCGGGGCGGGCTCGGCGGAATCCTGCTGGCGCATGTTGCGCCCTTGACGATCATGATCGTCGGCTTCGCTTTCGGTCTCATCCATGGCGCGACGTCGGCGATCCTCGCCTCCGTGATCCTATCCCTGTGGCTCAATCCGGTGATCGGAATGGCCTATGCGTTGCTGATCGCGGCGCCGGCCTGGTCCGCCGTCTATGCGGCGTCAGGCGCGCCGCGCGGCGGCCGCGACCTTCTGACCGCCAATCTGCCGGGCTGGGCCGCGCTCGCGCCGGCGGTCTTTCTGGCGACGGCGATCATTTTCTGGCTGATTGTCGCCAGCATCATCTTCGGCTCGCTCGACGAGGCGCTCAACCCGATCCGGGCGCGCGCCTTCATCCTGCTCGACGTCATGGTCAAGGAACGCGACCTTGGCGACAAGATCGACCCGACCGCGCTCTCCGCTTCGGTGGCGCGCGCCGTTCCAGCCTTTCTCGCCGGCTATGGCCTGCTGATCCACGTCGTCAATCTGTGGCTCGCCGCACGGATCGCGCAAGCCTCCAAGCTGCTCGGCCGCCCCTGGCCGGACATCGCCAAGGAATTCCGCGTTCCAAAGGCGATTGGCGGCCTCTTCCTGGGCGGGATCGCGCTCACCTTCTTCGACGGGCCCGCCGGACCGATCGGGATGGTGCTCGCGACGACCACCGGACTGCTGCTCGCGTTCCAGGGGCTGGCGGTGGCGCATATTTTCCTGCGCGGTTCGCGCTCGAGCGCCCTTGTCCTCGCGATCATCTATTTCACGCTGGGCTTCCTGGGCTGGCCGATCTTGATTTTCGCCGCGCTCGGATTGGCCGATCTCATATTCAACTATCGGGCCCGAAAGCCGGACGCCGGATCGGCCGCGATGCAGAAACCGGATTGACTTTCGCCCGGTTTTTCTCGACATAGCCCGCAATCCTGGAGAAATAGGACAGATGGACGTCATTTTGCTTGAACGCGTGGCCAAGCTCGGCCAGATGGGCGACACCGTGCGGGTGCGCAACGGCTACGCCCGCAATTTCCTGCTGGCGCGCGGCAAGGCGCTGCGGGCGACGGAAAACAACAAGAAGCACTTCGAGACGCAGCGGGCGCAGATCGAGGCGCGCAATCTCGAAGCGAAGACGGAGGCCGAGGCCGTCGCCGAAAAGCTGAACGGCCAGACCTTCACGATCATTCGCCAGGCGGGCGAGAGCGGCCAGCTTTACGGCTCGGTGTCGGCGCGCGACATCGCCGAGGCGGCGACCGCCGGCGGCTTTTCGGTCAATCGCAATCAGATCGTGCTGGTGCATCCGATCAAGACGCTGGGCCTTCATCCGACGCCGGTGCATCTGCATCCGGAAGTCGACGTGAGCATCACCGTCAACGTCGCCCGTTCGGACGAAGAAGCCGAACGTCAGTTGCGCGGCGAAAGCGTCACGCTCAAGGAAGAGACGTCGATGGACGATCTCGGCCTCGAAGTCGGCGCGGCGCTGGCCGAAGCCGGCGACGTCGAGATGTAAGCTTTCGCAAATTGCAACTGTCAATCGGCGGCCCTTTCGGCCGCCGTTTTTCTTTCGGCCAGCCTCACTCCCGATTCTCGCGTCAGCGCAAGCGCGATGCTTCGCACAGTCGAAGATTATTTTTCTCGTGTGGATATGACTCGTAACGCCGCGATTTGGAGAGGCGCGCGCAAAAGTATATGGCGACGCCAGCACGTTAATGTATTGTTAACTTCCCCCCGACGAGTCGCGCGTCGCGTTCGCGGCCAAGGGCTGTCTCGCAAAGTCACAAAGATCGATGCCACCAATCGAACAATTGGCGGGCCGGCGCGCTATTCAGATCGCGCAGCCTGAAGCGCCCGCCTATCGCGCGCCGCCGCACAATATCGAAGCCGAACAGGCGCTGCTCGGCGCCATTCTGGTCAACAATGACGCTTTCGACAGAGTGTCGGACTTTTTAAAGCCCGAGCATTTCTCGGAAG
>JAKFXD010000104.1 GCA_021731565.1 Methylocystis sp.
CGGGATTGCCGGGAACGTCCCTGCGATGCAGCCGATAGAACGGCGCGAATGTTCTCAGCATCGCCCGCACGGCAAGCTCGGGCGCTGTATCGCGCCCCTTCACCGCGCGCATGATGGCGGAGCGGCGTTCGCGCGTTTCCTTGACGGTCGCGCGCGATGCCCCCGTCCCAGCCCTCCCCCGCCGCGCTTCGCTTGCAGAAGAGGGAGACTCCCCTCTCCCGCGAAGCGGGGGAGGGTCAGGGTGGGGGCTCACGCCGCCTCCCGCACAATGCAGGCATTCAGCAACGGCTCCAGCAGATGCGCCGCGACATGCCGCACGACCGGAACGACGACGCCGTCGCCCGTCAAATGGTAGGCCTCGTTGTAGTTCCCCGGCAGCGCATATTCCTCCGGCAGTCCCATCAGCCGCGCGGTTTCGCGCGCGGACATCAGCCGCGAGCGGACTTTGCCCTTGTCGACGATCAGCACGAATTGGCGGCTCGAGCCGCCGGACGGCGTGCGCAGACAGCCGGCGACATTGTCGAAACGCGCTTCGGCGCGCTGAATCTTTGCGCCGTTCTGATAGCGCGTGCGGCGGTAGAGCGTTCCAACCATCCTGCGCCCGGCGCGCTTCGCCTCGGCGATCTTGGCGAGATTGACCGCGCTCATCATGGCGATAAGGGCGTTTGTCTCGCTGACCCTATGCCACGCCACATCATGAGGCGCGTCTTCGATGACGTCGATCAGCGACTTGTTGCGCGGCGGCGGCGCCGGTAATTTCCACCACAGCCGATTGGCCTGCAGCGGCTTCGGCAGACGCTCATGCGCGGCGACAAGCGCGCGCGTGCGAAACAAATCCTCATTCTGGATTGCTTCGCTTCGCTCGCACTGACGCAGGAGAGACGCCGGAACCGCGACATCCTCTCGCGCGGCGATAATAAACAGCCGCGGGCGCGATTGGGGCACGAACAGCGCCGCGTCAACGACCAGCGCGCCGAATCGATAGCGCTCCTTCGCCAGCGCCTCGCAGATTTTCACAAAATCCTTGCCGCCATGCGAAGTCAGCGCGCCGCAGACGTTTTCGAGCACAATGAGCGCGGGCGCGCGATCCTCCTTGCGCAGCGCCTTCATCAAATCCCAGAAGGGCCAGAAGGTCCCCGACCTCTCGCCCTTCAGCCCGGCGCCGGCGCCGGCGAGCGATAAATCCTGACAGGGGAAGGAGGCCCAGACGAGATCGGCGCGGCCCGGCAATTGCGCCGTGGAGATTTCGCGCACGTCGCCGACGTGAAGCTCTTCGCCGCCCCAATTGGCGCGGTAGCTTTCGGCTTTCTTGCGGTCGAAATCATTGGCAAAGAGACAGCGCCAGCCTTCGCCGAGCCCGGCGCGGGCCATGCCGCCGCCAGCGAAGAATTCGTAATAGACGGGCCGATTGTCCATGCGCGATTCGCTCCAGACGCAGCGTACCCGCTCGGCGGCGCCGCCGCGACTGAAAAGAACGCGCGCCAACCCTCTCCCATTGGGAGAGGGTCGGACCGAAGGTCCGGGGTGAGGGATTTCACGCTAAATAGAAGGGGCGTAACCCCTCTCCCGGCTGCTTCGCAGCCACCCTCTCCCTATGGGAGAGGGTTCGCGCCCCTTGTTGAAGGGCTTCTTACGTCGCGACGACCATCACATGGACGGTCGGCTTCTTGCCCCAGACGGACGACACCGCGCCTCGCACCGCCTTCTCGATCGCATTCGAGACCGCGTCGGCGTCGCGGCGTCGCGGGCGCGACAGTCCCTCGAACGCCGCGAACAGCGCCTCGTCGATGACGTCGCCCATGTCTTCGCCGAATTTGCCGCGTTTCGGCACGCCGGCGAAGACGACGTCCGGATCGCCGACGAGTTCGCCCTTGCGATCGACGGCGAGCGCGATGGAGATGACGCCGGCGAAAGACAGCCGCAGGCGGTCGCGCACGGCGCCGTCATCTTCGGTCAGGACGACGTCGCCGTCCTTCATGAGACGTCCATGCGGCGCCTTGCCGATGATGCCCGGCGCGCCCGGCGCCAGCCGCACGATGTCGCCATTGCGCGCCGAAACGACCTGCGACACGCCATGAGACTTGGCGAACGCCACATGCTCCGTGAGGTGATGGGCCTCGCCATGCGCCGGCACGGCGATCCGCGGCCGGATCCAGTCGTACATTTGCGCGACCTCGCCGCGGCGCGGGTGGCCCGAGCAATGCACGAGATGGTCGTGGTCGGTGATGACCTCGACGCCGAGATCGCAGAGATTGTTGATGATGCGAAAGACGTCGCGTGCATTGCCCGGAATGACCCGCGACGAGAAGATCACCCTGTCTCCAGCGACGAGCTTGATCGCCGGATGATCGTTCGCCGCCGCCCGCGCCATGGCGGCGCGGACTTCGCCCTGGCTGCCGGTGGCGATGACCACCGTCTTGTCGCGCTGCAGGGTCGGCAGCAGTTCCGGCGCGTGAAATCCGGGCAGGCCGTCGAGATAGCCGCAGTCGCGCGCCACCTGGATGGCGCGATCCATCGCCCGCCCCGCGACGACGACGGTGCGTCCGCAGGCCTGCGCGGCTTCGCCAATGGCGCGCAGCCGCGCGATGTTGGAGGCGAAGGTCGTCACCAGCACCCGGCCCGGCGCTTCGGCGATCAGCGTGCGCAACGTGCGCGCGACGTCGGCTTCCGAAAAACTGTCGCCCTCGCGCAGGATGTTGGTCGAGTCGCAGATGAGCGCCGTGACGCCCTCGTCGCCGAGCGCGCGCAGCCGCGCCTCGTCGATGCGGGTTCCGACGCCGGGTTGCGGATCGATCTTCCAGTCGCCGGTATGAACCAGCAGCCCGAGCGGCGTGCGGATCGCGAGCGCATTGGCTTCCGGAATCGAATGCGCGACCGCGACATATTCGACCTCGAACGGATCGAGATCGAGCTTCGCGCCTGCATGGGTGAGCGAGATGTCGATCTTCGGCGCGCCGGGTTCGTTCAACCGCCGCACTTCAAGGAGGCCCGCCGCGAAGGGCGTGGCGAAGACCCTGCACTTGAGCCGCGGCCACAATGTCGCGAGCCCGCCGATATGGTCCTCATGCGCATGGGTGATGCAAATGCCGACGAGATCGCGCGCGATCTTCTCGACGAAGGCGATGTCGGCGAAGACCAGGTCGACGCCGGGCGCCTCCGGCCCGGGAAAGCCGAGGCCGCAATCGACCATCAGCCATTTGCGCGCTTTCGGCGGGCCGAAGCCATAGAGCGCCATGTTCATGCCGATTTCGCCCAAACCGCCGAGCGGCAGGAAGACGAGGTCGGCTTCCGGCGTCGTCATGCGGCGCCTCCCGCCGCGATCCGTCGCGGCCCGAGCGACACGTCGCCGGCCGCCACGACGCGCTCGCCCTCGCGAGTCGCCAGAATGAGCCGGCCAGTGGCGTCGATCGTTTCGAAGCGTCCTTCGACAATTTCGCGCGGCAGCTCGACCCGAATATCGGCGCCGAGATAGGCGACGTCGCCCAGCCATGCGCGGCGAATATCGACGAAACCCTCGCCGCCGCGCCAAAGATCGAGCGCCTCGACAAGCGCGTCGGAAAGATGCGCAAAGAGCCGCGCCGCATCGGGCGCGTTGGGGCCGATCGCCGTCAGGGCGCGCGCTTCAAAGGGAAGACCGCGCGGCGCCTCGAGGCAATTGACGCCGACGCCGATGACCGCGACCGAAGCGGCCGGCATACGTGCGTCGCCGGTCGGCGCGCTGACGTTCTCGAGCAAAATCCCGCCGAGCTTGGCGCCGTCGAGCAGCAGATCGTTCGGCCATTTCAACGCGAAGCGGCCGGCATCCCCGGTCGCGGCGCGCAGCGCGCGCAGCGCCGCGACGCCCGCGACGAAGCCAAGCTGCGGCGCGACCGCGGCCTCGCCGAAATCGCGGAGGATAAAGCTCGCGTGAAGATTGCCCGGCGGCGAAATCCATTGGCGTCCGAGACGGCCGTGGCCGCCGGTCTGCCGCGGCGCGACGACCCACAGAGGCCCGCGCTCGCCCGTCTCGATCAGGCGGCGCGCTTCGTCATTGGTCGAATCGACGCTCTCCAGCGCGAGGAGGCGCACGCCACGGGCGCGCGCCAATGATCCCAACTCCACGCGCGAATTACCTCCCTAGATCACGCTGCATTTGGGCGGAATCGCCCAAATGCAGATAACGTGATCGATTCCAAAATCATAGAGCGCGCTCTACGCGAAAAACCGGTTCCCACTTTTTCGCGAGCCGCGCTCTAGAAGAGCGATTTGGCCGCCGCCGCCGCCGCATCCATGACCGGCGTGGGATAGACCCAAAAACCGAGCAGCGCCAGTGTCGAAACGGCAAGCACCGCGCGCAGCGCCTTCGGGGCGCGATCGAAGGCCGGCGCCGGCTCGTCGAAATACATCACCTTGACGACCCGCAGATAGTAATAGGCCGCGACCGCGCTCGCCAGGACGCCGATCACCGCAAGGCCGAAGAGGCCAGCGTCGACCGCGGCCAGGAGCACGTAATATTTGGCGAAAAATCCGGCGAGCGGCGGAACGCCGGCAAGCGAGAACATCAGCATCGCCAGGAAGAACGCCATCCAGCCGTTGGTGCGCGACAGGCCGGCGAGATCGGCGACATTCTCAACATATCTGCCTTCTACGCGCATCGCGAGAATGGCGGCGAAAGTCCCGAGAGTCATGATGAGATAGATCGTCAGATAGATCACGACGCCGCGCACGCCCGCCTCATCGGCGGCGGCGAGGCCGATCAGCGCGAAGCCCATATGGCCGATCGAGGAATAGGCCATCAGCCGTTTGATGTTCTCCTGGCCGATCGCCGCGAAAGAGCCGAGCAGCATCGACGCGATGGAGATGAAGACGATGATCTGGCGCCATTGGTCCTTCACGCCGGGAAAGGCGGTGAAGACGAGGCGCAGGGTGATCGCCACCGCCGCCATCTTGGCGGCGGACGCGAAGAAGGCGGTGACCGGCGTCGGCGCGCCCTGATAGACGTCGGGCGTCCACATGTGAAAGGGCGCCGCCGACATTTTGAAGGCCAGCGCGGCCAGAACGAAAACCAGCCCGAAGATCACGCCGATCGGCGCCGAGGTCGAAACGGATGCGGCGATGCCGGAGAAAGAGATCGTTCCGGCGAAGCCGTAGAGCAACGACGCGCCATAGAGCATCATCCCGGAAGAGAGCGCGCCGAGGACGAAATATTTCAGCCCCGCCTCCGACGATTTGCCGTCATCGCGCGCGAAGGCCGCCATGACGTAGAGCGCGAGCGACATCAGCTCGAGGCCGAGATAGAGCGCGATGAGATTATCCGCCGAAATCAGCAGCAACATGCCGAGAGTCGAGAGAATGATCAGCACCGGGTATTCGAATTTTTCGAGCCCGTTGCGTTGCAGCCAATCGACGGACAGCAGGATCGACACGATCGCGCCGATCAGCGTCAGCGCCTTCATGAAGCGCGAAAAGCCGTCGTCGACATAGGCGCCGTCGAAGATGCTGGCGCCAGGCGTGCTCGACAGCGCGATCGTCACCAAGGCGAGGCCCAGTATGCCGACGGCCATTTCGTCGACAAGGCCGAAACCGCGCTCGCCTCGGAAGGCGCCGATGATGATCAGCGCCATCACGCCGACGGCGAGAATGGTCTCGGGAAGGAAATGATGCGCGAGTTGAACGAAGAAGGGCATCGTCAGCGATCCGTCATTGGCCAGCGGCCGCGAGCTTAACCGCGTCGATGAGCGCCGTATGGGTCTGGATGAGATTGTCGACCGACGCCTGCGTCGCGTTGAGAATGGCCTGCGGCTGCACGCCATAGTAGATCGTGATCAGCACGAGCGGCGCGAAGATCGCGATCTCGCGCGGCGTCAGATCGGCGATATTCATCAGGCTCGCCTTGTCCAAGACGCCGAAAATCACGCGGCGGTAGAGATAGAGCGCGTAAGCCGCGGAAAAGATCACGCCGCTCGTCGCGATCAGCGCGACCCAGCTGTTCGCCTGGAATGTTCCGGCCAGCGACAGGAATTCGCCGATGAAGCCGGTCGTTCCCGGCAGCCCCACATTGGCCATGGTGAACAGCATGAAGACGAAGGCATAGATCGGCATGCGGTTGACGAGTCCGCCATAGGCCGCGATCTCGCGCGTATGCATGCGGTCATAGATCACGCCGACGCAAAGGAACAAAGCGCCGGAGACGAAGCCGTGGCTGATCATCTGGAAGATCGCGCCCTGCATGCCCTGAGCGTTCAGCGTGAAGAGCCCCATCGTGACATAGCCCATATGCGCCACGGACGAATAGGCGATGAGCTTCTTGATGTCTTCCTGAACCAGCGCGACGAGCGAAGTGTACACGATCGCGATCACCGAAAGCGCGTAGATGAGCGGCGCGAAATGGGTCGAGGCGTCCGGAAACATCGGCAGCGAGAAGCGGATGAAGCCATAGCCGCCCATCTTCAGGAGAATCGCCGCAAGGATGACCGAGCCCGCCGTGGGCGCCTCGACATGGGCGTCAGGCAGCCAGGTGTGCACCGGCCACATCGGCATTTTCACCGCGAAGGACGCGAAGAAGGCGAGCCACAGCCAGGTCTGCATGTCCTTGGGGAAATCGGTCTTGAGCAGCACGGTGATATCGGTCGTGCCGGCCTTGCCGTACATCGCAAGGATCGCAATCAGCATGAGCAGCGAGCCGACGAGCGTATAGAGAAAGAATTTGAAGCTCGCATAGACGCGCCGCTTGCCGCCCCAGATTCCGATGATGAGAAACATCGGGATGAGACCGCCCTCGAAGAAGAGATAGAACAGCACAATATCGAGCGCGCAGAAGACGCCGACCATCAGCGTCTCAAGCACCAGGAAGGCGATCATATATGCCTTCACGCGCTTCTGAATTGAGTCCCACGAGGCAAGAATGGCGAAGGGCATTAGGAAGGTCGTCAGCAGCACGAAGGGCATCGAAAAACCGTCGACGCCCATCTTGTAAACGAGGCCGGAGCCGAGCCAGCTTTTCTCCTCGACGAATTGAAACGCCGCGCTCGTTTGATCGAATCCCGACCAGATGAACAGCGACAGAGCGAAGGTGGCGAGCGTGGTCGCGAGCGTCGCCCAGCGGATATTGCGCAGGCTCGCCTCATCGTCGCCCTTCTGGGTGAGCAGAAAGGCGACGCCGACCAGCGGCAGGAAGGTGACGCCGGAGAGAATGCCGAAACCGAACATCAGCGCAATCCTCCGGCGATGAAGTAAGTGGCGACCGCCGCGACGCCGATGAGCATGGCGAATGCGTAATGATAGAGGTAGCCAGTCTCCAGACGCACCGCGAAGCGCGCCCCGTCGGCGACCCGCGCGGCGACGCCGTCAGGCCCGAGGCCGTCGATGATCGCGCCGTCGCCGCCCTTCCAAAACAGCCTGCCGAGAGCGAAGGCCGGCCGCACGAACAGGAAGTCGTAGAGTTCGTCAAAATACCATTTGTTGAGCAGGAACTGGTAAAGACGCGGGAAGGTCCGCGCCAGCGCCTGCGCGGTTCCGGGCTTCAGCACATAGACATAGAGCGCGATCAGGAAGCCCAGGACCATCATCGCGGTCGGCGCATAGGCGGCCCAGGCCGGAATCGCATGCATCTCATGCAAGACCTCATTGTGCGCGCCGGTAAAGATCGCGCCTTTCCAGAATTCCGTATAGGCGTGTCCGACGAAATCAGGTTCGAAGACATAGCCCGCGCCGAGCGCGCCGACGGCGAGAACCGCCAGCGGAATGAGCATCGCCAGCGGCGATTCATGCGGCGCATGATGGCCGTGATCATCGTGGCTGTGATTATGCGCGTCCGCCGCCGCCGGTTCGTCTTCCGCATGACTCTCGGCGACCGGATGCGCATGGCGATGGCCAAAGAAGGTCATGAACACCAGACGCCATGAATAATAAGAGGTCAGTCCCGCCGCGACGACGGTCGAGACGAAGCCGATCATCGCCGTCGTGCGGTGTTCGCCGACCGCGAAGGCCGCCTCGATGATGGCGTCCTTGGAGAAATAGCCCGCCGTAAAGGGAAAGCCGGTCAGCGCCAGCGTGCCGATGGTCATCATCGCGAAGGTGAAGGGTATGTCTTTGCGCAGGCCGCCCATGTTGCGCATGTCCTGCTCATGGTGCATCGCATGAATGACCGAGCCCGCGCCGAGAAACAGCAGCGCCTTGAAGAAGGCGTGGGTGAAGAGATGGAAGATGCCGAGCGAATAGGCCCCGACCCCTTCCGCGACGAACATGTAGCCGAGCTGCGAACAGGTCGAATAGGCGATCACGCGCTTGATGTCGTTTTGAACGAGACCGACGGTCGCGGCGAAAAAGGCGGTCGCCGCGCCGATGATGGTGACGAAGGCGAGCGCCGCCGGCGCATATTCGAAGATTGGCGACAGACGCGCGACCATGAACACGCCCGCCGTCACCATGGTCGCGGCATGGATGAGCGCCGAGACCGGCGTCGGGCCCTCCATCGCGTCCGGCAGCCATGTATGCAGGAAGAATTGCGCGGATTTGCCCATGGCGCCAATGAACAGAAGGAAGGCCGCGAGCGTCAGCGCGTCGACGTTCAGCCCGAAGGCGTGAATCTTCTCGCCTTCGAGGCCCGGCACGGCGGCGAAGACCTCGTCGAAGGTGAGCGACTTGGTCAGTTGAAAAACGAGGAAAATGCCGAGCGCGAAGCCGAAGTCGCCGACGCGGTTGACGACGAAGGCCTTGATCGCCGCGGCGTTGGCGGAAGGCTTTTGATACCAGAAGCCGATGAGCAGATAAGAGGCGAGGCCGACGCCCTCCCAGCCGAAGAACATCTGCACGAGATTGTTGGCCGTCACCAGCATCAGCATCGCGAAGGTGAACAGCGATAGATAGGCGAAGAAGCGCGGACGATCCGGATCCTCGTGCATGTAGCCGACCGAATAGAGATGCACGAGGCTCGACACCGTATTGACGACGACGAGCATCACCGCCGTCAGCGTATCGACCTGCAGCGCCCAGTCGACCTTGAGCGCGCCGACCGTCATCCAATTGCCGAGGATCGGCGCGTAGCCGTGATTGTGGCCGAGCGCGACATCGAAGAAGACGATCCACGACAGGACGGCGCAGACCATCAAGAGGCTCGTCGTGACGAATTCGGAGGCGCGCGCCCCGATCCAGCGGCCGAATGCGCCAGCGATCAGAAAGCCGACGAGCGGAAGAAAGACGATGGCGTAAATCATCTTAAGGTCAGCCCTTCAAGGAATTGATGTCTTCGACCGAGATCGTGCCGCGGTTGCGATAGAAGGCGACGAGGATCGCGAGGCCGATCGCCGCCTCGGCCGCCGCCACGGTGAGCACGAAGAGCGCGAACACCTGACCGGTGAGATCGGACAACGACTGCGAGAAGGCGACGAAGTTGAGATTGACCGAAAGAAGAATCAGCTCGATCGACATGAGGATGACGATGATGTTCTTGCGGTTGAGGATGATGCCGGCGACGCCGAGCGTGAACAGGATCGCCGCGACGACGAGGTAATGCGTAAGGCCGATGGTCAGCATGGATGTCCTCGTTAGACGCCGGTACGGAACGGCACCTTCTTGATCTCGATCACATTCTCGCGCGTTCGCGCGTTCTGCTCCGCGATTTTCTGGCGCTTGACGCTGGGCTTGTGATGCAGGGTCAGCACGATCGCGCCGATCATCGCGGTGAGCAGCACCAGCGCCGAGGCCTGAAAGAAGATCACATATTTCGTGTAAAGGATCTGGCCGAGCGCCGCGGTATTGCTCATTTGCGGAATGATCGGATTGGCGACGGCGTCAGGCGCCGACGGCGCCGAGCTCCAGCCGATCGCCACCATGCCCAGTTCCGCGAGCACCACGACGCCGACCGCGACGCCGATCGGAAGATATTTGATGAAGCCCTGCTTCAGTTGGGCGAAGTCGACGTCGAGCATCATGACGACGAACAGGAACAGCACCGCGACCGCGCCGACATAGACGACGATGAGGATCATCGCCAGGAATTCCGCGCCGGCGAGCAGGAACAGTCCCGCGCCATTGCAGAAGGCGAGGATGAGAAACAGCACCGAATGCACCGGATTGCGCGCGAAGATCACGACGCCGGCCGAGGCGATCATGCTCGTCGCGAAGAGGTAGAAAAATACGGCCTGCACGTTCGTCGTCCTTACTGCGCCGATGCGGCGTGTTCGTTCGTGTCGCTTCGAATTACCTGTACTGCGAGTCCATCGCGATGTTACGCGCGATCTCGCGTTCCCAGCGGTCGCCGTTCTCGAGCAGACGCTCCTTGGTGTAGTATAGCTCCTCGCGCGTCTCGACCGAGAATTCCGCATTGGGCCCCTCGACGATCGCGTCGACCGGGCAGGCTTCCTGGCAGTAGCCGCAATAGATGCATTTCACCATGTCGATGTCGTAGCGCGTCGTGCGGCGGGTGCCGTCGTTGCGGCGCGGTCCGGCTTCGATGGTGATGGCCTGCGCCGGACAGATCGCCTCGCAGAGCTTGCAGGCGATGCAGCGCTCCTCGCCATTGGGATAGCGGCGCAGCGCATGCTCGCCGCGGTAGCGCGGCGATTGCGGATTCTTCTCATGCGGATAGTTGATCGTCGCCTTCGGCTTGAAGAAGTAGCGCATCGACAAAAGGAATGCGCCGACGAATTCGGTGAGGAAGAGCGACTTGGCGGCTTGATCGAGTTTCATGACGGCCTCAACTGCCTGCCGGTCCCGCCGGCCAGAACTGCAGCACGGCGGCGACGAGGATGACCATGGCGAGGGAGATCGGCAGGAAGATTTTCCAGCCCAGACGCATCAGCTGATCGTAGCGATAGCGCGGCACGAAAGCCTTGACCATGGCGAAGAAGAAGAAAAAGAAGCTTACCTTCAGCGTGAACCAGATGACGCCCGGCACATAGGTGAAGGGCGCGACATCGACCGGCGGCAGCCAGCCGCCGAAAAACAGGATCGTCAGCAGCGCGCACATGGTGACGATCGCCACATATTCGGCGAGCATGAACAGCACGTAAGGCGTCGCAGAATATTCGATCATGAAGCCGGCGACGAGTTCCGACTCCGCCTCGACGAGATCGAACGGCGGGCGATTGGTCTCGGCGAGCGCCGAAATGAAGAAGATGACGAACATCGGGAAGAGGCGCAGCCAGTACCAGCCGGCCATGCCGAAGGACGTATCCTGCGCGGCGACGATGTCGGTCAGATTGAGCGAGCCCGCGCACAGCAGCACGGTGATGATGACGAAGCCGATCGAGACTTCGTAGGAGACCATCTGCGCCGCCGAGCGCAGCGCCGAGAGAAACGGATATTTCGAGTTCGAGGCCCAGCCGCCCATGATGACGCCGTAAACGCCGAGCGACGACAGCGCGAAAATATAAAGGATGCCGACATTGATGTCGGCGACCGCCCAGCCGTCGGCGACCGGAATGACGGCCCAGGCGGCGATCGACAGCGTCGCCATGATGAAGGGCGCGAACAGGAAGACGCCCTTATTGGCGACGTCCGGAATCACCGGCTCCTTGAGAGCGAATTTGATGAAATCCGCGAAACTCTGCAGCAGCCCCCAGGGTCCGACGACATTCGGTCCGCGCCGCAGCTGCACCGCCGCCCAGATTTTGCGGTCGGCGAGGATGACATAGGCCACATAGATCAGCAGCGCGACCGCGAGCAGCACGCTCTTCACGGTCGCGAGAAGCAGCGGATAGGCGATGAAGAAATCCGAAATGGCGCTCGTCCAACCGTCGCTCACGTCCAAAGCTCCTATTCCGCCGCTTGCGCGAGCCGGCCCTGCGCCAGCGCCGAACATTCCGCCATGACCGCCGACGCGCGGGCGATCGGATTGGTGAAGTAGAAATTCTCGATCGCCGGCGCGAACGGGTCCTTCATCGCAACTGCAGGATGATTGGCGAGCGCGACGATCTGCGCGGCTTCGCCCGGGGCGATCTCATCGACTTGCGCGAAGTGGGGATGAGTCTCGACGAGCCGGCGGCGTAGGGCCGCAAGCGAGTCGAAGGGCAGCGGGTTGCCGAGCGCGCCGGACAGAGCGCGCAACACCGCCCAATCCTCGCGCGCTTCTCCGGGCGGAAACACCACGCGGAAGGCGCGCTGCACGCGGCCTTCCGTGTTGACGTAGAGGCCGGACTTTTCCGTATAGGCTGCGCCGGGCAGGATCACATCGGCGCGATGCGCGCCGCGATCGCCATGCGCGCCGATATAAACGACGAAGGCGCCCGGTTCGATCGCGATTTCGTCAGCGCCGAGGTTGAAGATGAGATCGAGCGCGCCGGATTTCGCCATCGCGCGCGCGTCCAATCCTCCCGCGCCCGGCGTGAACTTAAGATCGAGCGCGCCGACGCGCGCGGCCGCCGTATGCAGAACCGAAAATCCGTTCCAGCCGTCGCTGACGCCGCCGAGGCTTTGCGCCGCCTGGGCGGCGAGCGTGAGAACCGCCTCGCCGTCATCGCGCGCCAGAGCGCCCTGCCCGACGATGACGAGCAGCTTCTCCGCAGGCGCGGCGGAGCGGATGAACTGCAGGAGCGATTCGGGACCGGCGCCGAGATAATCATAGTCGTAGGTCAGATCGGCGCGCTCGCCGACGAGCGAAATCTTGAAATCGCCTCTCAGCCAGCGCTTGCGGATACGCGCGTTGAGAACGGGCGATTCCTTGCGCGGATTGGCGCCGATGATCAGCGCCGCGCCGGCCTGTTCGATGCCGGCGATGGTGGCATTGAAGAGATAGGAGGCGCGGCCGAATTTCGGATTGAGTTTAGCGCCATCCTGGCGGCAATCGAGGTTCGGCGTTCCGAGCTGCTCGGCAAGCAACTTCAGCGCGAAACTCTCTTCGACCGCGGCGAGATCGCCGACGAGCGCGCCGATGCGCGACGCGGGCGTCGCCTTGGTTTTGGCGGCGACGGCGGCGAGCGCCTCCTGCCAGGAGGCCGGGCGCAACCGGCCATTCTCGCGGATATAGGGGCGATCAAGGCGCTGCGTCTTGAGACCGTCGACGATCTGGCGCGTCTTGTCGGAAATCCACTCTTCATTCACGAGGTCGTTGATGCGCGGCAGAATGCGCATGACTTCACGGCCGCGCGAGTCGACGCGGATCGCCGCGCCAAGCGCGTCCATCACGTCGATCGTCTCGGTCTTCTGATATTCCCAGGGACGGCCACGGAAGCTCTGCGGCTTGGGCAGCAGCGCGCCGACCGGGCAGAGATCGGCGACATTGCCCTGCAGCTCCGAACTCATCGCGCTTTCGAGATAGGTGGTGATCTCCATATCCTCGCCGCGGCCGATCGCGCCCATGTCGCCGGTGCCCGCGACCTCCGCGGTGAAGCGGACGCAGCGCGTGCAATGGATGCAGCGGTTCATCTCGGTCTTGACCAGGACGCCGATATATTTGTCTTCGACCGCGCGCTTGTTTTCGTGATAGCGCGAGCTGTCGACGCCGAAGACCAGCGCCTGATCCTGCAGATCGCATTCGCCGCCCTGATCGCAGATCGGACAGTCGAGCGGATGGTTGATGAGCAGAAACTCCATCACCCCTTCGCGCGCCTTCTTCACCATCGGCGATTTGGTGAAGACTTCCGGCGGCGCGCCGTTTGGACCGGGGCGCAAATCCTTCACCGACATGGCGCAGGAGGCCTGAGGCTTGGGCGGCCCGCCCTTCACCTCGACGAGGCACATGCGGCAATTGCCGGCGATGGACAGGCGCTCGTGATAGCAAAAGCGCGGAATCTCGAAGCCGGCCTGCTCGCAGGCTTGCAACAGCGTGAAATCGCTCGGCACGTCCACTTCGACGCCATCGACGAGAATCTTGGTCACTTCGCTCTCTCCGAAGTCTCGATGCGTTCGCTCATCACTCCGCCGCCACGCGGATCGGATCGGGATGCGGATTGGCCGCATATTGATCGATGCGTTTCTCGATCACGTCGCGGAAATGCGTGATCAGTCCCTGAATCGGCCAGGCCGCGGCGTCGCCGAGCGCGCAGATCGTATGGCCTTCGATCTGTTTCGACACGTCGAACAGCATGTCGATTTCCTTTTTGTGCGCGCGGCCTTCGACCATGCGCTGCACGACGCGCCACATCCAGCCGGTGCCCTCGCGGCAGGGCGTGCACTGGCCGCAGCTCTCATGCTTATAAAAATATGACAAACGCGCGATGGCGCGGATGATGTCGGTCGATTTGTCCATGACGATCACCGCCGCCGTGCCAAGGCCCGACTTCAGCGCCACGAGACTGTCGAAATCCATCGGGCAATCGACGATCTCCTTGGAGGGCACGCAACGCACCGATGAACCGCCGGGAATGACCGCGAGCAGATTGTCCCAGCCGCCGCGCACGCCGCCGCAATGGGTCTCGATCAATTCGCGAAACGGAATCGACATCGCCTCTTCGACATTGCACGGCCGATTGACGTGGCCCGAGATCGAAAAGAGCTTGGTGCCCGTATTATTGGGCCTGCCGATGCCGGCGAACCACGCGGCGCCGCGGCGGAGAATGGTCGGCGCGACGGCGATCGATTCGACATTGTTGACCGTCGTCGGACATCCATAGAGACCGACATTGGCCGGAAACGGCGGCTTTAAGCGCGGCATGCCCTTCTTGCCCTCGAGGCTTTCGAGCAGCGCGGTCTCCTCGCCGCAGATATAGGCGCCGGCGCCGTGATGGACATAGAGATCGAAAGGATAGCCGTGGATGTTGTCCTTGCCGATCAGCCGCGCCTCATAGGCTTCGTCGACGGCTTTCTGAAGCGCGATGCGTTCGGCGATGAATTCGCCGCGGATATAGATGTAGCAGGCATGCGCGCCCATGGCGTAGCTCGCGACCAGCGCGCCCTCGACCAGCGTATGCGGGTCGTTACGCATGATCTCGCGATCCTTGCAGGTGCCGGGCTCCGACTCGTCGGCGTTGATGACGAGATAATGCGGCCGCTTGGGATCGACCTCCTTGGGCATGAAGGACCATTTGAGGCCGGTCGAAAAACCGGCGCCGCCGCGCCCGCGCAGGCCCGACGCCTTCACCTCAGTGATGATCGCGTCGCGGCCCTTGTCGAGCAGCGCCTTGGTGTTGTCCCACTGCCCGCGCTTCCTCGCGCCGGCGAGCGATCTGTCGCCAAGGCCGTAAAGATTGGTGAAGATACGATCCGCGTCGGAAAGCATGGTTTTCCTCTTTCCCCCGCTACTTCGCGCCGTCGCCATAAAGCGACGTGAGACTCGTGAGCTTGCCGACCGGCTCCGAAGAGACGCGCCCGATCTGCGAGCCGGTCTTCACCGGACGGCCGGCGGCGAGATTGTCGAGAAGCTTCTCGAAATTCTCGGCCGTCAGGTCCTCGTAATAGTCGTCGTTGATCTGCACCATCGGCGCGTTGCAGCAGGCGCCGAGGCACTCGACTTCGAGCCAGGAAAACAGGCCGTCGTCGGTGACGCGGCGCTGAGGGCCGACCCGGCGTTGCAGCACGTCGATGATCTCGTCCGAGCCGGCGAGCAGACAGGGCGTCGTGCCGCAAAGCTGGATGAAATATTTGCCGACCGGCGCCAGATTGAACATCGAATAGAAGGTCGCGATTTCGAGCACGCGAATCTTCGCCATGCCGAGCGCATCCGCTACACTCTCGATCGCCGCCTGCGGCAGCCAATTGTCATTCTGCTTTTGCGCCTGCCACAGCGCCGGCACGACTGCCGACGCCTGCCGGCCATCGGGATATTTGGCGATCTGCGTGTCGAGCCACGCCCTGTTTTCGGGCGTGAACTCGAAGCTCTCGGGTTGACCTTCGGCGAGACGGCGGACGGACATTAGCGATCGACCTCCCCGAACACGATGTCGAGCGAACCCAGGATCGCCGAGACGTCGGCGAGCATGTGGTTCTTGCAAAGAAAATCCATGGCGGAGAGATGCGCGAAGCCTGGCGCGCGTATCTTGCAGCGATAGGGCTTATCGCCGCCATCCGACACGAGATAGACGCCGAATTCGCCCTTGGGCGCCTCGACCGCTGCGTAGACCTCACCCGCCGGCACGTGGAAGCCTTCGGTGAACAGCTTGAAGTGATGGATGAGCGCCTCCATCGAGCGCTTCATCTCGCCGCGCGAGGGCGGCGTGATCTTGTGGTTGGGCGTCATCACCGGGCCACGGTTTTCGGCGCGCATCAGCTTCTCGACGCATTGTTTCATGATCGACGTCGACTGCCGCATTTCCTCCATGCGGATCACGGCGCGGTCGTAGCAATCGCCATGCTTGCCGACCGGAATGTCGAACTCCATCTCCTCATAGCATTCGTAAGGCTGCGCCTTGCGCAAATCCCAGGCGGCGCCCGAGCCGCGCACCATCACCCCGGAGAAGCCCCATTTCCAGGCGTCTTCGAGAGAAATGACGCCGATGTCGACATTGCGCTGCTTGAAGATGCGGTTGCCGATGAAGAGTTCGTCGAGATCCTCGACGACCTTCAGGAACGGATCGCAAAAGGCGCCGATATCTTCGACCAACTGGTCGGGCAGATCGCGCGCGACGCCGCCGGGCCGGAAATAATTGGCGTGCATGCGCGCGCCCGACGCGCGCTCATAGAAGACCATCAGCTTCTCGCGCTCTTCATAGCCCCACAGCGGCGGGGTGAGCGCGCCGACGTCCATTGCCTGCGCGGTGACGTTCAAGAGATGCGACAAGAGACGGCCGATTTCGGCGTAAAGCACGCGGATGAGTTGGCCGCGGCGCGGAACTTCGACGCCGAGCAGGCGCTCGATCGCGAGACAGAAGGCATGTTCCTGATTCATCGGCGCGCAATAGTCGAGCCGATCGAAATAGGGCACGTTCTGCAGATAGGTCCGCGCCTCCATCAGCTTTTCGGTGCCGCGATGCAGGAAGCCGACATGCGGATCGACGCGCTCGACGACCTCGCCGTCCAACTCCAGAATCAGGCGCAGCACGCCATGCGCGGCCGGATGCTGCGGACCGAAGTTGATGTTGAAGTTGCGCAGGCCTTGGGAAGCGGGGGTGGGTTGGTCGGTCATTTCTTGCGTCCTTCGGCCGCTTGGGCAGTCGGCAGTCGGGCTTCGGCAGTCGGACTAGACGCCCGCTGAATCGATCGGATCAAGCCGCGCAACATCTTTCCTACGGCTTCGGATCGGGAGAGAGGTTTCTCGACTATGTTCGACGTGAGCAAGCCGATCCGCTCCGCCAATAGGAGATGTGTCTCCAATTCCTTCAACGAGCCCTGGGCCGTGCGCAGGAAATTGACGTATTGGCCTGCGCTATCACGCCCGTAGCCCTCGGCGACATTGGCCGGAACCGAAGCTGCTGCACGTCTGATCTGCGACGTGAGGCCAAAGATTTCCTCTTTTGGAAATCCCTTGGTCAGAGCGTAGCATTCCACCGCGAGGTCCATCGCTTCCTTCCACACTCTCAGATCGCGATATGATCTGATGCTGTCTTCGTTTGGCCGTTCGCCCAGCACGATCGCCCTTGTTCCGATTGCCGACCGCCGACTGCCGACTGCCTACTCACGACTGCCCTTTCGCTTTCTCGTCGCCGGGAAGGTCGTAGCTCACGCCCTCCCATGGCGAGAGGAAATCGAAGTTGCGGTATTCCTGGCTGAGCCGCACCGGCTCATAAACGACGCGCTTCTGCTCGTCGTCGTAGCGCACCTCGACGAAGCCGGTCATCGGGAAGTCCTTGCGCAGCGGATGGCCGTCGAAGCCGTAATCGGTCATGATGCGGCGCAGGTCCGGATGGCCGGAGAAAATCACGCCGAAGAGATCGTAAGTTTCGCGTTCGAACCAATCCGCGCCGGGATAGAGCGCGGTCAATGAGGCGACGGGCGTCTCTTCCGACGCCGGCGTCTTGATGCGGATGCGGCGGTTGTATTTCGGCGACAAGAGATGCGCGACGACTTCGAAACGCTCGGCGCGCTCGGGGTAATCCGCCGCCGTCACGTCGACGAAGCAGGCGAAGAGGCACTCCGGAGCGTCGCGCAGATAAGTCGCAACTTCGAGCCAACGCGGTCGCGCGACGGTCAGCGTGAGTTCGCCATAGGCGAGTTTCGCACCCGTGATCGCGCCGGGAAGCGCGCCGCTGATGTTCGCGCCGAGAGTTTCCAATTCAGCCGACATTCGTCAATCCCATTCGTCAGACTCGACCGCCCGTTTCTTTCCGTCACTGCGAGCGAAGCGAAGCCATCCAGAGTCGCGACGCTCGGCTGGATTGCTTCGTCGCTACGCTCCTTGCAATGACGGCGGGCGTCATTGCGCGCTTTGCTAGCGCTCGATCGTGCCCGTGCGCCGGATTTTCTTTTGCAGCAGCAGCATGCCGTAGACGAGCGCCTCCGCCGAAGGCGGGCATCCCGGCACGTAGATGTCGACCGGAATGATGCGATCGCAGCCGCGCACCACCGAATAGGAATAGTGGTAGTAGCCGCCGCCATTGGCGCAGGAGCCCATCGAGATCACATAGCGCGGCTCCGGCATCTGGTCGTAGACCTTGCGCATCGCCGGCGCCATTTTGTTGGTCAGCGTGCCGGCGATGATGATGCAGTCGGACTGGCGCGGGCTGGCGCGCGGCGCAAAACCGAAGCGCTCCAGATCGTAGCGCGGCATCGCCGCCTGAATCATCTCGACGGCGCAACAGGCGAGACCGAAGGTCATCCACATCAGCGAGCCGGTGCGCGCCCAATTGATGACGTCGTCGGTCGCGGTGACGAAAAACCCCTTGTCGGCGAGTTCGTCGTTAAGATGAAGAAAGAACGGATCGTCCGATCCGACCGGCTTGCCGGTGCGCGGATCGATCAGACCTTTTGGCTGCGGCGCGATCAGGGTCTGGCGCGCGCCTTCCTTCTCGATCAATCCCATTCCAGAGCTCCCTTGCGCCACTCGTAGACGAAGCCGACGGTGAGCACGCCAAGGAAGGCCATCATCGACCAGAAGCCGAAGGCGCCCGCTTCCTTGAAGGCCACCGCCCAGGGAAAGAGAAAGGCCACTTCAAGATCGAAGACGATGAAGAGAAGAGAAACCAGATAGAAGCGCACATCGAATTTCATGCGCGCGTCGTTGAACGGATTGAAGCCGCATTCATAGGCGGACATTTTTTCGGGGTCCGGCGCCTTGAAGGCGAGCAGGAAGGGCGCGACGAGCAGCGCGCCGGCGATCACCGCCG
>JAKFXD010000103.1 GCA_021731565.1 Methylocystis sp.
AAGGCGTCAAGATGGCCAACGCCTTCAACATGCTGCGGCCGAACGAACTGATCTGGAATTATGTCGTCAACAATTACATGAAGGGCGTCGAGCCGGCGGCCTTCGATCTTCTCTATTGGAATTCCGATTCGACGCGCATTCCGCGGGCCAATCACTCCTTCTATCTTCGCGGCTGCTATCTTGAAAATCGCCTGGCGCGCGGCGAGATGGTCATCGACGACGTGCGGCTCAATCTGCGTCAGGTCAACATCCCGGTCTTTGAGGTCGCGCCGAAGGAAGATCATATCGCGCCGGCGCAATCGGTGTTTCGCGGCGCTAGGTTCTTCGGCGGCGAGGTGACCTTCGTATTGGCCGGTTCGGGCCATATCGCCGGCATCATCAACCCGCCCACCAGGGACAAATATCAATATTGGACCGGAGGACCCGCGACGGGCGTCCTCGAAGACTGGATCAGGAAGGCGAAGGAGACCAAAGGCTCCTGGTGGCCGTATTGGCTGTCCTGGGTGACGGCGCAGGCGCCAACAAAAGTCCCCGCGCGCCAGCCCGGCGGCGGCAAGCTCAAAATCATCTGCGACGCGCCGGGCGAATATGTGCGGGTGAGGGGATAGGGGCCGAATTCAATGGGCGCGGCGGCTCACGGCGCCGGCGAGCTTTGCAGCCATGCGCGCTACTTCCAGCGGATCGTAATCCACTTCATCGGGCGACGCCTGCGGCTCGTCGCCTCCAATCTCCTCGCCATCCGCGCCATAGGCGAAGCGCTTGCCCGCGGGCGTGAAGGTCACGACGATGCGGGAGTCGTCGTGTTCAATGCGAAAGTCGTCCGGGCAAGGGGTTTTCATCGCTGCTCCATCCGGATGGGATAGGTAGCGCGCGCGAGGACGGGACAACCCATCGCGTCGTGCCGTTACCCCGGAAGCACGCCGATTCGCTCCAGCAGCCAATAGAGCCCCGCGACCGCGATCAGCGCCGAGAGAACATAGACGAGCTTTTCGCTCCGCTTGCCGCCGGTCTGCTTGTCGATGAAGAAGAGGAGCGGCATCACCGCGAAGACGATGGCGATCTGGCCGAGCTCGACGCCGATGTTGAAGGCGGCGAGCGCCGGCACGACGCCGCCCTGCGGCACGCCCATTTCGGTCAGCGCCGAGGCGAAGCCGAATCCGTGGATGAAGCCGAAGAAGAATGTGTTGCGCCAGCGGTTGTCGACGTCGCGCGAGAAGAAATTCTCGACCGCGACGAAAATGATCGAGGCGGCGATCAGCGACTCGACCAATGTCGAGGGCAGCGTGAAGATGTTGAGCGCCGCGAGCGACAGCGTGATCGAATGCGAAATGGTGAAGGCGGTGACGATCTTGACGACCGGCCAGATGCGATTGGCCCACAGAATGAGGGCGAACAGGAAGCAAAGATGATCATAGCCGGTGACGATATGTTCGACGCCGGCCTTGAGAAACTTCCACATCAGCTGCGCGGTCGTTTCCATCGGCTTGGACAGATCGAGCGGCGGATCGTCCGGGTAGAGCATGGTCTGGCCGGCGTTTTCAGTTCCCTCAAGCGTGACCAGATGCTTTCCCTTCGCGCCTTGCGCGGCGAGGAGCTTCGTCGCGTCATAGAACAGCGCGCCGTCGGTCCCGCCGCAGTCGAAGCGCATGACGATGAGGGCGCTGTCCTGATGCTCCGGGTCCTCGCCGGATTTCACGGCGCTTTCGACACAGGCGCGGCCGGTTCCGTCGCGCATCGCGACCCGCTTCTCGACAAATTTGCCGATTTCCGCCTCAAGCGCTCCGGGAGGCGAAAGGTCGACGCCAGCGCGTTCGCTCATCGTGTCCTGGAACATGCGTTCGAGGTCGGTGGCGAGGAAGCCGACGTCGACGACGAAGACGCGATTGTCCTTCGGGACAATCTTGCCCGTTGAAATATCCGGGGTATGCGCCAAGGCCGGGGCCGCGAGTCCGACGCAAAACAAAATTACGGCGGCGATTGTCCTAAAAACCCCGGTCATGCGCGCTCCCTTCGTTCGTTGGCGCGCAACATGCCAAACGCGGTCGCGCTGGACAAGACAGCGCAAGCGCGAGCATATGCCCGCTCTCGGCGCGCAGAGACCGCAGGGGCGCGCTCCCGACCGCAATTGTGCTATGGCTTCGCCGTGGCGTCCGCGCCCCCAGACCGAGCCGCTGTGACAATGCTTGATCGCGACCTCTATGAGGCCCGCTCGACGGCCTCGACGTCTTCAGAGGGCAATCTGACGGTTCTCGCGACGCTGGCGCTGCTGGTCGGCGCCGTCGCGGGTCTCGTCTGCGCGCTTTTCCGGCTTGCGCTGCAGCGGGCCGACGTTTTTCGCGCCGCTGCGATCGATTGGGCGCACGGCCACTCAGCCGTCGGGTTCCTGGCGCTCGTCGGCGCCTGCGCATCGGCCGCCGTCGTTGCCGCATGGCTGGTACGGCGGTTTTCGCCCCATGCGTCGGGAAGCGGGATTCCGCATGTGGAGGCGGTGTTGCACGGACAGGC
This sequence comes from Methylocystis sp., assembly GCA_021731565.1. Classification (GTDB taxonomy): domain Bacteria; phylum Pseudomonadota; class Alphaproteobacteria; order Rhizobiales; family Beijerinckiaceae; genus Methylocystis. The sequence continues at coordinate 2,506 of JAKFXD010000103.1, forward strand.
GGCGGCGTCGCCCTTTGTCCTCCTGCCGGTGAAATTCGTTGGCGGATGGCTGGCGATCGGTTCGGGCCTCGCGCTCGGCCGTGAGGGCCCGAGCGTGCAGATGGGCGCGGTGCTCGGCCATCTTTTCGGCCAGGCCTTCCGCCGCGACTGGGCGGACTGCCGCGTCTTGCTGGCGGCGGGCGCGGGGGCGGGCCTCGCCACCGCCTTCAACGCGCCGATGGCCGGCGCGGTTTTCGTCCTGGAGGAACTCGTCCAAAAATTCGAACACAGGATCGCGATCGCGGCGCTGGCGGCGTCCTCGACGGCGATCGCCGTCGCCCATCTTATTCTTGGCGACGCGCCGGATTTTCAATTGCCGGCGCTGGCCTATCCGGCGCCGGCGATCGGCCCGCTGTTCTTCCTCCTCGGCGTCGTTTGCGGCGCCGTTGCGGTCGCCTACAACAGGGCGGTGCTCGCGACGCTGGCCGCCGTGGACCTTGTGCGCGGCCTGCCGGCGGAGACGTGCGCCGGCGTGATCGGCGCGGCGGCGGGCGTTCTCGCCTGGTTCGGACCGGAATGCGTCGGCGGCGGAGACAATCTCACCCAGAACGCGCTGCTTGGCGCAACGGGCCTTTTCGTCCTGCCGTTTCTCTTTCAACTGAGGTTCTGGTTTGGCGCCTTGTCCTATTCGGCAGGAACGCCGGGCGGTCTTTTCGCGCCGCTGCTGACGCTGGGCGCGCAATTGGGGCTCCTCTTTGGCGCCGGTTGCGGCTTGGCGTTCCCGGACCTTCCCATTCAGCCGCAAGCCTTCGCCGTCGTGGGGATGGCCGCGTTCTTCGCCGGCGTGGTGCGCGCGCCGCTCACCGGGCTCATTCTGGCGACCGAAATGACCGGCAGCGCGCTCCTGCTGCTGCCGATGCTGGCGGCCTGTTTCACCGCCATGCTCATTCCCACGCTGATGAACGACACGCCGCTTTACGACGCCTTGCGCGCGCGGCTGCGCGTCCTTCGCTGATTGAAGCGTCGGAAGAATTTCTACAGATCGAATCGCCGGGAATGCGTCGCGCCGTTGACCGATTACAGAATCGTCCGCCTTACTGACAACCTGCGGCGGCCAACCAAGCCGCTAAAGCGCCTTCATTCGTACCATTAGACGGGCCCGAAGCCCCCCAAGTGTATACATTGTTGGCGAGGCTAGTAGCGGCGGGCATATTGTCGGAGGCCGGAACGCCAGAGGAAATTCCGATGTGCTTCCGATTATATGAATCGTAAATATAGGTATAAGGCCAGCTGTATTCCGTAGGCTGGAAGGATCGGGGCGCCGTAGCAACGAAGGCGCTGGAGAGGGAGCCGATAGTTGATCCGGAGCCAAAATTAACTTTAGCCCAACCGAAAAAACATTGAAAAACGCCCTCAACCGCCACTCCCCAAGGCTTACTCATAGCGAATCGAGGAGGCGCGTTACCCGTGGCCTTCAGGCCAACGAAACCGTTAGCGGCATCATAGAGGTAAGCGAACCCCTGCAAGATCCGAACGGTCGTGTTCAAAAAAGGCGCGCCCGTGTGGTCGACCGACACGGCATAGGGCGAAACTGGATTTCCTTTTTGAGCGCCATTATTGGGTCCGACAGTATAGTTTAGCGAAGCGACCGGCTGAGATTGATCCGGAAACGAAACCTGCACCGTCGTTCCGCTTACGGCGCAGGTCGGAGGGTTCGTGTTGCACTCTGCTTTGTGGGGCGTCGTTGGCCCCATTCCGGTCTTCACGGTCACCCCGAGGGGCGGCGTCAAAAAACCTGTGTTCACCCCGGTGTCGAACAATATGCCGCCGCGTCCCGATACGCCATTTACCGTGATCGTTCCCCGCGCATGTTGCCAATCGGTCAGCACATTTGGAGAGGCAGGGGCGGATTGCCATTGCTCGAGAGTCGGCGCCAACAGCGGCTCCAGTTTAATAAAAGCAAAACCTTTGGTATTGTTTGACGTCAAACCGATATGCGCGCCTTGCGTAGTTAAAATATAGCCTGGCGAAGGCGGTGAGCCGCTCCCCGATATTTTCGTGACATTCAAAAAAGCGTTCTTATCCGGCGTTCCCTGAGGCAGGCCCGACCCCCCGGCAAAACCGACGCCAAAATAATGTACATCAACTCCTTTGTGATCAACTATATGGCAATCTCTGGCGCCCTCTATGCAGGCTACCTTGGTTACGGCCATAACAGGCACAGTCGAGCTTGCTGCCGCCGTTGTGTCGTTAAACAAGTGAACAGTAGTTTTATACCAATCGCCGGTGAAGTAATAGCCGCTGCTGGTAAGCGTTTCGGAACCCGGACCGATAAAACTCGGATCCGCTCTCCCTTTTGCCGGCGGGGTGAAATAATTGCTGCCTACAATAATTCCTACTGAACCGGTGTCCATCGTGACAGTAAAGGAAGAGTTGTGGTTACCGCTGAACCCGACCCGGATTTGAGGGCTTGCGTCCGACTTACTGACATCGGTTGCGTTAACAAACGGGATAAAAACGCTCGCGCCTTTAGTATAAAGCGGTCCGGAGCCCGCTTTCGCAGTCAAAGAACAAACCGAACTTATCAACAAAATAGCGGCAACGCGTCGCCAACTGGACATCGCGAGGACTAACGCCCACGATTCAGGTGAGCGGGCGACGATTTGGTTTGAATATGAACTCCCCATAACCCTTCCTCGCGTACGGGTGCGGCATACACGAGCCCGCATTCCCCGGATGGGCTCCGGTCCGGAGGACAAATTCACGCGAAACGGCGCTTTTGACAAGGCCGAGACCACGCTGTTGAGCGCCCCGAATCAGCATATTCTTAGAGAAAATGGTGGGGGAAGTAGGACTCGAACCTACGAAGGCTTAGCCAGCGGATTTACAGTCCGCCCCCTTTGCCGCTCGGGACATTCCCCCATCGTCTCGCGAAGAGACGGCGACCGCGTCGAGCGCGGCCGGTCGGCGGCATATGCGGCCCCCGCCGGCCAGTGTCAACCTCAAAGTCCCCGTTGGGCTGGCCCCGCCGTCGGCGCCGCGGGCGGCAGGTTCGCTGCTTCAGCGTCGGAGAAGAGGCGCGAACGCGTCAGGAACCGCAGGCCCGTGCCATTGTCGAGCGAAAACATCCCGCCCTGGCCCCGCACCACGTCAATGATGAGCTGCGTGTGCTTCCAGTAATCGAATTGCGCCGCCCCGATATAGAATGGCGCGCCGCCGATTTCCCCGAGCCGCACGTCGCCGTCGCCGATTAGGAATTCGCCCCGCGGATAGCACATCGGCGCCGAGCCGTCGCAGCAGCCGCCCGACTGGTGGAAAAGCAGGTCGCCATATTCGCGGCGCAGCCGCTCGATCAATTCGAGCGCCGCTGGCGTGGCGAGGACTCTATGAATTATTGTCATGTCTTCATCGCGCTTTCGTCATTGCGAGGCGCGTAGCGACGAAGCAATCCAGCGACCGCGCTGTGGCTCTGGATTGCTTCGCTTCGCTCGCAATGACGACATGTGGAGTCGCGAGCTAAAAGAACCCCAGCTTTTTCTCGCTGTAGCTCACCAGCATGTTCTTCGTCTGCTGGTAGTGGTCGAGCATCATCTTGTGATTCTCGCGACCGATGCCCGACTGTTTGTAGCCGCCGAACGCCGCATGCGCCGGATAGGCGTGGTAGCAGTTCACCCAAACGCGCCCCGCCTGAATGGCGCGGCCGAAGCGATAGCAGCGGTTGGCCTCGCGGCTCCATACGCCGGCGCCGAGGCCATAGAGCGTGTCATTGGCGATGGCGAGCGCCTCGTCGTCGTCCTTGAAGGTCGTCACCGACACGACAGGGCCGAAAATCTCCTCCTGGAACACCCGCATGCGGTTATGGCCTTCGAACACGGTCGGCTTCACATAGAAGCCGCCGGCGAGGTCGCCCGCCAGCGTGTTGCGCTCGCCGCCGGCGAGCACCTTGGCGCCTTCCTGCTTGCCGATGTCGATATAGCTCAAGATTTTCTCGAGCTGTTCGGAGGAGGCCTGCGCGCCGATCATCGTTTCGGGATCGAGCGGATTGCCCTGCTTGATCTCGCCGACCCGTTTCAGCGCGCGTTCCATGAAGCGGTCGTAGATTTTCTCATGCACCAGCGCGCGGCTCGGGCAGGTGCAGACCTCGCCCTGATTGAGCGCGAACATCACGAAGCCTTCGACCGCCTTGTCGAGAAAGTCGTCGTCCGCGCCCGCCACGTCCTCGAAGAAAATGTTGGGCGATTTGCCGCCGAGTTCGAGGGTGACGGGAATGAGGTTTTGACTGGCGTATTGCATGATCAACCGGCCGGTCGTCGTCTCGCCGGTGAAGGCGATCTTGGCGATGCGGTTGGATGAAGCCAGCGGCTTGCCGGCCTCCAGCCCGAAGCCGTTGACGATATTGAGCACGCCCTTGGGAAGAAGATCGCCGACAAGCTCCGCCCAGACGAGAATGCTCGCCGGCGTCTGTTCGGCCGGCTTGAGGACGACGCAATTGCCGGCGGCGAGCGCGGGCGCGAGCTTCCATGTCGCCATCAGGATCGGGAAGTTCCACGGGATGATCTGGCCGACGACGCCGAGCGGCTCATGAAAATGATAGGCGATGGTGTCGTGGTCGATTTCCGAAATGCCGCCTTCCTGGGCGCGAATGGCGCCGGCGAAATAGCGGAAGTGATCGATCGCGAGCGGAATGTCGGCGGCCATCGTCTCGCGGATCGGCTTGCCATTGTCCCAGGTCTCGGCGGCGGCGAGGAGACCGAGATTGGCCTCCATCACGTCGGCGATGCGGTTGAGGATGATGGCGCGTTCGGTCGGGCTCGTCTTGCCCCAGGCGTCTTTCGCGGCGTGCGCCGCGTCGAGCGCGGCCTCGACGTCGTCCTTGTCGGAACGGGCGATCTCGCAAACCTTCTGGCCAGTGATCGGCGAGACATTGTCGAAGACGCGGCCCGATTTCGCGTCCGCCCATGCGCCATTGATGAAATTGCCGTAGCGCAGCTTGAACGGCGGTTTGAGCGCGGCGAAAGTTTCATGCTTGGTCATGGGGCGTTCCTCATGTTTCCGCGGTCGCGGCGTTTTTTTTGAGAAGGTAGTTGGAGCGCGGCGTTACGCCAAGTGCTCGGCGGCGGCGCGACCGTGAACGCCGCTAGTCGAGGCACGCCCGCGCCAGAGCCTGAAACGCCCTGGCGCGATGCGACAGGGCCTGCGAGCCGTCGCCGGGCAGGGCGTGTTTTTCCGCCGACATCATCTCGCCGAAAGTCTTGTCGAGCCCGTCGGGCCGAAAGATCGGATCATAGCCGAAGCCCTTCTCGCCCTTGGGCGGGAAGACGAGAACGCCGTCGACCCTGCCCTCGAACTGCTCGTGATGCCCGTCCGGCCAGACGATTGCGAGCGCGCAGGCAAAATGCGCGCGATAGGGGGGCTTGGCGCCGCGCTGCTCAAGCTCGCGCTCGACGCGGGCGCAGGCGGCCTTGAAGTCGCGCGCTTCGCCCGCCCAGCGCGCCGAATAGACGCCGGGGGCGTCATCGAGCGCCGCGACGCAAAGACCGGAATCGTCGGCAAAGGCGGGTAGTCCGGAGGCCATGGCGGCGGCGCGGGCCTTGAGCAGCGCATTGCCGGCGAAACTCGCTTCGGTCTCCTCTGGCTCCTTTAGGCCGAGTTCGCCCGCCGAGACCGCCTCGATGCCGTGCGGTTCCAGCAATTGCCTGAGTTCCCACAGTTTTCCCGGATTATGGGTCGCAATGACGAGCCTGCCGGCGATTTTGCGCGAATCCATCAGCTCCACCTCCGCCGCGCTTCTAGCGCGTCGGCGGGCGGTCGCCATAGCGCGGATTTCTCCGCGAGCTGAAGCGATTCGGCGCCGGATCGCTAAGATCGCCCGTTCGGCTCTTGGACAGCCCGACGGAAGGCGCTACAAAGTTACATCCTGGCGCGGTTAACCCAGCCTTTACTATGCTTGGCAACGATTGAGGAGCCGCCGAGACGGTTCGGGGACGCGCCAAGCCTGACGCGGCGACTTCGCCGCTCGATTATCCCGGAATGCAAGGGACGAAATGACCTCGACCATTCTCATTGCTGACGACGATCCCGTTCAACGTCGTCTGCTGGAAGCTATGACGCGGCGATTTGGCTACGAGACCGAGACCGTCGAGAGCGGCGAACAGGCGATTGCGCGGCTGACGCAGCCCGGCGCCAAAGCGATAGCGCTGCTCATTCTAGACCTCGTCATGCCTGACCTCGACGGCATGGGCGTGCTCACCCGGATGCGCGACATGAAACTCGTGACGCCGGTGATCGTGCAGACGGCGCATGGGTCGATCGAGGCGGTGATCTCCGCGATGCGCGCCGGCGCCCATGACTTCGTGGTCAAGCCGGTCGGCGCCGAGCGCCTGCAGATTTCGATCAAGAACGCGCTCTCCGCCGACGCGCTCGCCGACGAAGTGCGCCGCATCAGCCGCCGGGCGCAGGGCGCGCTGACCTTCAAGGACCTCGTGTCGCGCAGCGACGACATGGCGCGAGTCATCCGGCTCGGCCAGCGCGCCGCGCATTCCTCCATTCCGGTGCTGCTCGAAGGCGAGTCGGGCGTCGGCAAGGAAATCGTCGCGCGCGCCATCCAGGGCGCCTCGGATCGCAAAGGCAAGCCGTTCGTCACCGTCAACTGTGGCGCGCTGCCGGCCAATCTCGTCGAATCGATTCTTTTCGGCCATGAGAAGGGCGCCTTCACCGGCGCCACCGAGAAGCACACCGGCAAATTCGTTGAGGCGAACGGCGGGACGCTGTTTCTCGATGAGATCGGCGAATTGCCGCTCGACATTCAGGTCAAGCTGCTGCGCGCGCTGCAGGAGGGCGAAATCGATCCCGTCGGCGCCAGGCGCCCGATCCGGGTCGACATTCGCCTGATCTCGGCGACCAATCAAAATCTGATCGATCTGGTCAAACGCGGCCTGTTTCGCGAGGACCTTTTCTATCGATTGAACGTCTTTCCGATCAACATTCCGCCGCTGCGCGGCCGGCGCGAGGACATCGCCGATCTCGCAAGGCGCTTTGTGGCGCGCTTCGCCGCCGAGGAGGGCCGCAACATCCGCGGCCTCACTTCGGAAGCGCTGTCGCTGCTCGCCAGCTACGACTGGCCCGGCAATGTCCGCCAGCTGGAGAACGCGGTGTTTCGCGCCGTCGTGCTCGCCGACGGCGACGAACTGACGATCGCCGAATTTCCGCAGATCGCCGCCCATGTCCAAGGCTATGAGGTCCGCGTGCCGCCGGCGCCGGCGCCGGGAGCGGTCGGGTCCGCGCCACGCGAACGCGAGATCGTGCGAGTCGAAATCCGCGATCCGAACGCCATGCCGCTGCTGGCGGCGAATGGCGAAATGCGCCGGCTTGACGACATCGAGGCCGCGACGATCCGCTTCGCCCTGGCGCATTATCGCGGCCAGATGTCGGAAATCGCGCGGCGGCTCGGGATCGGCCGCTCGACTCTCTATCGCAAGATGAAGGAATATGGGCTGGAGGAGGAATCCGAAAGCGACACGGAGTCTTCCGGGACGCTGGTCGCATAGAGCGCGGCTCGCGAAAAAATGGGACCGGTTTTTCGCGTAGAGCGCGCTCTACGCTTTCGGAATCGATCAATTTATTTGCATTTGGGCGATTCCGCCCAAATGCAGCGTGGTCGAGCCGGAGAGCTGGCGCGCCGCCTTCTCATGCGGGGGGTTCATGACTCTGTACGACATCGAAGCGACGACGATTGACGGCGCGACGAAGAAAATCAGCGATTACGCAGGCAAGGCCATGCTGATCGTCAATGTCGCGAGCCGTTGCGGCTTCACGCCCCAATACGCCGGACTCGAAGCGCTCTACCGCAAATTCGCCGATCGCGGACTCGCGGTGCTGGGTTTCCCCTGCAATCAGTTCGGCGCGCAGGAGCCGGGCTCGGAGAAGGAGATCGCGTCCTTCTGTTCGGCGACTTACGACGTGACGTTCCCCATGTTCGCCAAGATCGACGTCAATGGCGAGAACGCGCATCCGCTCTATCGCCTGCTCAAGCGGGAAGCGCCGGGAATTCTCGGCTCCGAAGCGATCAAATGGAACTTCACGAAATTCCTCGTCGATCGCGAGGGACATGTCGTGAAACGCTACGCCTCGACCGACACGCCCGATGAGATCGCTAAGGATGTGGAGGCGCTGCTGTGACCGCCATTGAGGCGCGCATGATTGAAGACGGCGATCCGCTCGTCTTCGACGTGACGGTGCGCGATCAGGGAAGCGAAACGCAGCATCGCGTCACGCTCTCGCGAAAGGATTTGCTGCGGCTCAGCGGCGGCGCCGATGCGCAAAGATTTATAGGCGCCGCCTTCCGCTTTCTTCTCGACCGCGAAGCGAAGGAGAGCATTCTCGCGCGCTTCGACATGAGCGTCGTCGCTGGCTATTTCCCGGAGTTCGAGCAAAAGCTGCCGCACTATCTCGCCCTGAAGCGTCATTGCGACCGCCAGTGAAGCGTCGCTGACGCTCTTCGCAATGACGACGGCGCGTTTTTTCAAAACGCCGCGCGCAATCGCAGACCGAATACGTTGATCGGTCCCCGCGCGCTGTTATGCGCGGGATTGACCAGCAGCTGATAGTCGAAGGTCGCGTCCATATTCTTGCCGAAGCCGATCTTGTAATAGGCTTCCATATTCTTCTCGCCGGCGTAGGACAGCGCGCCATCGCCGATATAGACGCTCTTTCCGCCCAGTCCGAAATAACGCACGCGATCGCCATGCAGGCCGCCCAGGGCGCCGGCGAGGCCGATCTCGTCGTCGTCGCGTCCCCACAAAGTCCCGCCGGCGACGACGCCCATTGAGAGCTGCCGGTCGACGTCCGTATAGGCGACCGTTTCATAGCGGCCGTCGGCCATGCTGGCGCGCAGGAAGAAGCCAAGATGCGGCATGAGCTGCTGCTTGACGTTGATCCCCCCGCCGGTCTTGACCGCACGCCCCCGCGCGGTGTCGACCTGAGGCGGAAAATCGTTGGCGAGATAGGCGTAACGGATGACATCGTCAATCTTGCTTATGTAACCATTATCGCCAAAGGCGAGGAATTTGATGGCGCCCGGCTGATTGAAGAGATCATAGCGCGCCTCAAGTTCGACGACGCCCATGAATTGTCGAAATATTTGGGGTTCGATTTCCATGCCGTTCGGGATCGTCGGGAGCTGAAACACGCCGCCGCGCGCCGTCCACCAGTCCTGCTTCCATTCTGTGGCGAGCCCATAGGTGTAGCCCCAGGCGTCAGCCGCATAGTCGAAGGCGCCCATCGTGTTGAACGCGAAATTGAGGAAGCCGGTCGTCGGATCATGCGCGTAGACATTGTCGTCGAAAACGTCGCCGACCGCGAATTTTCCAAGCGTGATGACGATGCGATCCTTGTCCACCTTGCCCGAAATCTGGTTTTGCGTCGATTCGAGCACTTCGCTGTGCGAACCTTCGTCCGGATCTCTTTCTTTCGGGCCGCCCGCGTTCAATCCGATGATCTGACGCAGAAAGTAGCGTTGGAATCGCATGTAGGGCGCGGTGCGTCCAACCTTTGCGACCGCGCTGTTCACATAGGCCGCGGCGCCCACGGAATTCGCCAGACCGTAGCCCTGGTCGATCTCCGGATTGAGATAGGCCTCGCCGCCCTCCCACAGGCGCAGTCCAAGGAAGAGATTGGACGTCGAGCCGACATTCGCCTTGCCGCCGGACGGAAAGCTGTTGGGGCCGTCGTAGAGCGCGCGAAATCGCGGATAGCCTTGCCCAACGATAGTCGTCTGCGCATGGACGCTATATTGCTCCGGCGCGTCGCCGTTCTGCGCAACGCCGTTTGCATTTTGGCCATTGCCGCCGTTGTGGCCGTGCTGCGGCTTGCCGTATTCGATCGCGCCTGGAATTCGATTGTCTTCGCCGAAGTGATAATTCAGACCGAACCGGATGAGATGATTTTCGTTTCGGACGCGCGACGCGAAGATAAAATCCTCGCCATTGTCGAAGACCTGGGTATTGAGCGATTGGTTGAGAAACAAATATTCGGCGCGCGCCGACCAATTGTCGGCGAAAGCGTATTCGAAGCCCGCGCCGATCGCATATTTCATCCGCGAGGATTGCGACCAGGGCGCATAGAAAATCGCATCGGGCCCGCCGGCGCCGAGAGTCAGAGTCGCCGGACCTCTTTCGCCGCCCGCCGCGACGCCGCCGGTAAGATAAAGAAGCGAGCGGTCCCATGCATAGCCGAGTCGACCGCGAATGCTGGCGAAGAAATTGGCGCTCGAATTCGACACGAGCGTGAAGACCGGCGGCGCCGGATAGGCGGGCGACGCCGGATAGGCGCCAGTCGGCCCGCGCCTGCCGTCGAGAAGACTCAATTCCGTCTCGAACCCCCAGATCCAGGGGCCGCTCCGCCAATTGAATCCTGCCTGCGCGCCGACCGCGACGTCTGGACGCGTCATGCCTGGCGGATAAAGATCGAAGGCCGGCGAACCAAAGCCGCTTGTCGCCTGCAGCCGTTCGCCGCGGTGAAGTGGAAATGCGCCGCCGAAACTGCCGCCGACATAGAGGCCGGCCCAGTCGAACGCCAAAGGTCGCGAGTCGTCTTGGGCGCGCGCGCTTGAACTCGGCGCGCAGAAAGTGAGCCAGGGAAAGACGGCGGAAAAAACGCGCGCCGCCAAGATCGCCTGCGACCTTGTGCGGGTGGCGACGACGCTCCAATGGCGCCAGGATAGCGGCCTATGCATGCGCGCTCTCAAAACCGTCTCGGCGGCGTTTCCGTTGGACAGGCGATCAGGCCGCGCCAGAAACTGTCACGCGCCGCGCACGAATCATCTCTCGGCCAATAATAAAACTCTGTGACAGATTTTCGCAGGCGCTATTGGCGCAGTCCTTGCTACGATCGGCAAAAAAGGCCGGCAGCCGCGGAAAATCCGGGAGGCCGCCGCGCGAGGGAGTTCCCACAATGGACTCACTGCTAACGCAGTTCGACGAACTGGCAGGAGCGGACGGCCGCACCCGCGCCCCCTATCGGAAGCTTTCGCAGTGGCTGGCCGCAACGCCGCCCGAGCTCCTGGCGTCTCGGCGCGAGCAGGCGGAACTGTTGTTTCGGCGCATCGGCATCACTTTCGCGGTCTATGGCGCGCAGGAGGCGACGGAACGACTCATTCCCTTTGACATTCTGCCGCGCATCCTCTCCCGCGGCGAATGGACGACGCTCGAAAAGGGCTTGATCCAGCGCGTCGCGGCGCTCAACGCCTTCCTGGCCGACATTTACGGCGGGGGCGAAATATTGAGGGCCGGGATCGTTCCAGCGGACCTCGTCTACCGCAACCCCGCCTATTGCCCGGATATGGCGGGCCGGCGCGTGCCTTACGACATTTTCGTCCATATCGCCGGCGTCGACATCGTGCGCACCGACGATCAGGGCTTCTTCGTTCTCGAAGACAATGCGCGCACGCCGTCGGGCGTCTCCTACATGCTCGAGAATCGCGAAGTGATGATGCGGCTTTTCCCCGAGCTTTTCGCGATGCATCGGGTCGCGCCGATCGAAAACTATCCCGACGAGCTGCTCGCGACCTTGCGCTCGGTCGCGCCGCCCCGCGCCAACGGCGATCCGACGATCGTCCTGATGACGCCCGGCCAGTATAATTCGGCCTTCTACGAACATTCGTTTCTTGCCGACAAGCTCGGCGTCGAACTTGTCGAGGGACGCGATCTCTTCGTTCGCGACGACATCGTCTATATGCGCACGACCGAGGGGCCGCGCCGGGTGGACGTCATTTATCGGCGCATCGACGACGATTTCCTCGACCCGCTGTGCTTCCGGCCGGATTCGGCGCTTGGCGTCGCGGGCCTGATGGGCGCCTATCAGGCAGGCAATGTGACGCTCGCGAATGCAGTCGGCGCCGGCGCCGCCGACGACAAGGCGATGTATACCTACATGCCTGAGATCATTCAGTTTTACCTTGGAGAAAAGCCGCTCTTGCAGAATGTTCCAACCTTCCGCTGCCGTGAAGCGGAGGCGCTCGCTTACGTGCTCGATCGCCTCGACGAGCTTGTGGTTAAGGAGGTGAACGGCTCGGGCGGCTATGGCATGCTCGTCGGACCGCATGCGACCAGGGCGCAGATCGAGGAGTTTCGCGCCAAGCTTACGGCGCATCCGCAGAATTTCATCGCTCAACCGACCCTGGCGCTTTCCACTTGCCCGATCGCGCTGGCGAGCGGCGTGGCCCCCCGCCACGTCGATCTGCGGCCTTTCGTCCTTCAGGGCGCGAACGGCGCGCGGGTCGTGCCCGGCGGGTTGACCCGGGTGGCGATGACCGAGAAATCGCTCGTGGTGAATTCGAGCCAGGGCGGCGGCACCAAGGACACCTGGGTGATCGACGACGCCTGGGTCGACGAGAAGGCGATGGGCCAAGCGTGAGAGAACGCTCGCAATGCTTCGCAATGAACGAAAAAATGATCGCCGAAGCGAATCGTAACCGGACGAGCTGATGCTGTCACGCACCGCCGACAATCTCTATTGGCTTGCCCGCTACATGGAGCGCGCCGACTTTCTGGCGCGCGCGATTCAGGCGTCGCGCCGCCTCGCCGCGCTGCCGAAAGCTTACGGCGGCGACGAAACCGAGTGGGAAAGCGTCTTGCTGTCGTCGGGCGCGGCGCTGGCGTTCGAAACCTCCGGACGCCCGGTCGACGAAGGCAATGTCGTCGGCTTTCTCACCTTTGCGCCGGAGAATCCCGGATCGATCCGCAATTGCCTGGAGCAGGCGCGCGCCAACGCCCGCGCCGTGCGCACGGCGCTGACCATCGAAATGTGGGAGTCGATCAACGACGCCTATCTCGAAATGCGCGCGCTCGAATCGCGCGGCGGCGTTCCTTGCGCCCAGGAGCTTGCCCGCTTTCTCGAACTCATCAAGCAGACCTCGCTGACCTATGACGGCGGCGCCTATCGCACGATGCTGCGCAATGACGCTTACTGGTTTTCACGCGTCGGTCTGTTCATCGAGCGCGCCGACAATACGGCGCGTCTATTGGACGTGAAATACCATGTGCTGCTGCCCGAAAAGGAGATCGTCGGCGGGTCGCTCGACTATTTCCAATGGTCGGCGATTTTGCGCGCCGTTTCCGCGCATACCGCCTATCATTGGGTCTATCGCACCAGCATGAAGCCGTGGCTCGTCGCCGATCTCCTGATCCTGCGGCCGGAAATGCCGCGCTCGCTGATTTCCTGCTATGAGTCGATCGTGCGCAATCTCGACAATCTTGCGCGCGCGCACGGGCGCCAGGGCGCATCTCAGCGCCACGCCCGCGGCGTCTATGGCCGGCTCGAGAAACTCAGCATGGAAAGCGTCTTCCAGGGCGGGCTGCATGAATTCGTGCAGTCCTTCATCGCCGAGAACAACCGGCTGGGCGCGCTGATTTCCGAGCAGTACCTCTTTTGAGCGACATCTGATGCGCATCCGCATACGCCACGAAACCACCTATCGCTATGCCGAGGCGCCGCGCATGGCGGTGCAGCATCTGCGCCTGACGCCGCGCAACCACGACGGGCAGCATATCGTCGGCTGGCGCATCGACGTCGATCGCGACTGCCGACTGGTTCAGTCGGAAGACGCCTTCGGCAATACGCTCCACCGCTTCTCGGTGGATGGGCCGATCGAGTCGATCTCGACGGTCGTCGAGGGGGAGGTCACGACCTTCGACATGGCTGGAGTCGTGTCGGGCGCGGTCGAACGCTTTCCGCCGATCCTTTACATGCGCGAGACGTCGCTGACGGCGCCGAACGCGGCGATCAGCGCTTTCGCGCGCGAAGCCGCGTCAAAGGAAAGCGGGACTCTCGCCAGACTGCATGCGCTGCTTGGCGCGCTCCATGAATCCTTGATATTCGACGCCGACGCCACGCATGCGACGACGACGGCGGCGGAATGTTTCGAGCATCGGCAGGGCGTCTGTCAGGACTTCGCCCATCTCTTCATCGCCTGCGCGCGCGAGATCGGCGCGCCGGCGCGCTATGTCAGCGGCTATTTCCTGCGCAGCGACGCCGAGGATCAGGTCGCCGGCCATGCGTGGGCCGAGGCCTATGTCGAGGATCTCGGCTGGGTCGGATTCGATCCGACGCATGGCGTTTCGCCGCACGAGAATCATGTGCGCGTGGCGGTGGCGCTCGACTATCTCGGCGCCGCGCCGATCCGCGGCGCGCAGTCCGGCGGCGCCGGCGAAACCATGGACGTCAGGATTAGCATCGCGCAGGCGCCCGCCTTCAGCCCGTCCCAATCGCAGTCGCAGTAGCTTCGCTCGGAGGAAAGGCGGTCGCGCCGCGCGTTGCGCCTTCGTGCGCCTCGACGAGGCTTCGCGACGGTTCGCGCCGTTCGGTCGCAGCGCATGACGCCAGGCGCAGACCATATTCGTCATATTGGAAATCGCATGCGCCGCTTTGGCTCAGCGCGACGACGACCCGCGGCCAGACGCCTTTCCTCTCCCAGCGATGGTAGCGGGTATAGGCCGTATACCATTTGCCGAACTGCGGCGGCAGATTGCGCCAGCCGGAACGGCTGCGAAGAATCCAGAACACTGCTTCGAGAAACAGCCGATTGTCGCGCCCGTTGCAGCCGGGGTCGCCCGCTTTTCCGGGAAGGACGGGAGCCACCGCCCGCCAAAGTTCTTCGGAAAGATAATTTTCGATCAATTGATCCTCCGTCGCCGCGATGCGACGTCGCGCCGCTCGGACCGACCCGGAGGTGAGGGGCCGCCCGCAACCGAACGAGATTTAACTCTACCTTAGGTTGTATATTATTGCAATCCATGCTGATCGGACGAGGGCGCCGATCCGGTCAGCGGCGTCGCAGCGCTGGCACGCCCGGCGCTTGCGACTTGCGCGCCCCTGTGGCACACAGGCGCCGAACGCGCCGACCCGGTTTTTTCGCGTGTCGGGCGGTCCAGCGCTGCAGTAGCTCAGTGGTAGAGCACTCCCTTGGTAAGGGAGAGGTCGAGAGTTCAATCCTCTCTTGCAGCACCAGCTCCCGTTTAAAAACGCCCGCCAGCGAGACAAGGATACGCCAGTCTTGCGGGGAGGAACGCCTCTCGTCGCCTTCATGCCGCACGGCCGGCAGCCGCTGGCGCGTCGATGCGCGTGGGACAAGTTGCCACGGTCGCGATTTGCCAGGCGTTGGATAAGCTCGGGGCGAAGGAGGCCAGACCAATGACCGAGCCAACTGACGAGACTGACCTCTCCAGCCCCGAAACTGCGCGGGAGGAAGCTGCGCGGAGGGCGCGACGGGCGGTCGCCAAACTGGTCGCCGCGCACTCGATCCCGCCCAGCAGATTCGGCCGCAAGCGCGCGCTCCGAAGCGAGGGCCAGCGGGAGTTGGGGTGCGCGATCAGGCAGTCGTCAAAAATATCTTGACGGCGACCGCGAAGGACCGAGGCGGCATCGAATATTCACGTCAAAAAGGAGCCGGCCTCCTTCGTAAGAGGCGGCGAGTGCGGAGGAAAGCGTGTCTGGAGGTTCTCGCCATTAACCAGGACGCGCCTGGTTTCCGCCAGTCGGCCTTTTGTCGCAGAAGCGCGCGGCCGCCCGCGGCCGCCCATCTCGCAATGACGATTCGAACGTCCCCGATCATTTCAAGGCGGAATTTCCAGGTCATGCGCGAGCCGCGTGTTAGATATGACAACCGAGGGATTGAATTGGAAAGAATAACATCCGAGCGATGGGTTGGCGGATGCTGGATTGATTTTTTCGCGACGAGGGGTCGCTGTGGCTCGGCGGCGCCAGCCGCGCTATGAAGGCGTTCAGTCGGCGCTAACGCCGCGCGCATCGGGAGGCGGGGATGTATAAGAAAATTCTGGTGGCGGTGGATATCAGCGAGGCCGACGTGACACAGCCCGCGCTTGAAGCCGCAGTGGCGCTCGCAAAAGTGGAGCCGGGCGCGCAGCTTCGGCTCATTAACGTCCAGCCGCTCGTTCCGGTGGCCTTCATCGACTACATTCCGCCGAATTTCGACGAGGAAATGCGCGAGGCGACCGAAAAGGACCTTGCGGTCCTGCGCGGCAAGATCGCCTATCCGGCGGAACTCATATCCTCCATTGTGCGCTTTGGCGCCGTCTATCCCGAAGTGCTCGCGGAATCCGAGGAATGGGGCGCGGACCTGATCGTGGTCGGCTCGCATCGTCCGACGATGGCGACCTATCTCCTGGGCTCCAACGCCAAGACGATCGTGCGCCACGCCAGATGTTCGGTGCTCGTGGTGCGCCAATAAAGCGCGGCGACAGAGTGCGGGGCAGGGGCTAGATTCGCTCATGCTCCGATTCGCGCCTGTGGCGGCTGCCTGCTGCCTACTGCTCGCCGCCGGCGTCGCCTCGGCGAAGCCGACCGTCGACGCGCGATTGCTGAACCGCGGCCGGGCGATCGCGCAGCAAAATTGCGGCCGCTGCCACGCGGTCGGCGCCAAGGGCGAGAGCGCCAATCCCAAATCGCCGCCGTTTCGGCTTCTCGCGCGCAAATATCCGTTGAGCAATCTCGAAGAGGCGCTCGCCGAGGGCATCGTCGTCGGCCATGAGGGGTTGGAGATGCCGCAATTCCGCTTGAGCGTCGCGCAGA